>DASTDH010000333.1:0-3784 GCA_035710445.1 Chthoniobacterales bacterium | reverse complement strand
GCCGGTGCAATCACCCCCCGTGGCAGGAAGTTGCCGTACCTGGCCGACAGATCGGGAAGTGAATTCTGTAATCCATCGTAAATTCGACCCAGCAGTCCAGGCCCCAGCGTTACCGACAGCAATTCTCCAGTCTGCTCCGCTCGATCACCAACGCCCACGCCGCGCGTACTTTCGAACACCTGGGCGTCGGCTTCCCGCCCTCGCACCCGTAGCACCTCAGCCTTCAGCCGTTCCTGGTATTGAACGCTTTCTCGTTGCGGAACGATGCACACGACCTCATTCTTGATAAGAGGACGGTGGGCAGCCTCGGCGACCTCGATAGTCACAAGATTCGCCTGAACCGAGATAACTCGAGCACCAGTGGATGCAGCGGGTTCAGGTTGTTTTAAACCAGTCGATGCCACGGGCTCAGCTTGTTTCATTTGAGAAGAGTTGGTCAAAGTTTCCGATTCCATCGTCAATTAGTGAGTTAAAGCGTTTTTGTGCATTTTCGCGATCATAGTTCACCCGCCGGTTAATCAGACTCCAGCGCAACACGTAAAGAACCACAGCCGGAAAATCGAAGTAATGTCCGTTGCTCAAGCGACCGAATTGCTTCCAGGATTCAACCAAGATCAACCGCTCAAGCTCAACCGAATCGTCGTTGTCCCAGAGCCGACGGGCCTCGGGGAGCCAGTGCACCGTCAAACCCAGGCCGAAATCAGGCTCCGTCCAGTGGCGTTCAATGCGTTGAATCCATGGGCTGTAACCCCAGTCGCTGCGCTTCGGTGGTGAATTTTCCCCAAGTTTGCGCCGGCGCAGCGCGGCCACAATCGTTCGCAGGTTCACTACGAACTCGACAGCTTGTTTCAAAGTATTGGATCTCAAGTGATCAAGTAGAGCCTTGGTCGATTTAACAATCTGCGCATCGGTCCATTCCGCCGGCTGCTTCGACCGCCGTACCAGTTGCTCTATTTGGGAAAGCGTTTTGCTGTCCTGGTCGGTCAAAAACTTGAGTCGATGCTGCAGCTGGACTTCGGTGAGCGGCGTCTGTTGCTGGCCGAAAAGATCACCAAGCGGTGGAAGGCTGGCCATCAGCATGATATATGGCGACGAAGCAGTCATACGGGCCAGGAACTGCTACACGATCCCCTCTAAGAGGGCCTGGAACCGTGGTTGCAGATGCTGCATTAAAAGATCAGCAATCGCGTTGTCGCTTAGGTCGAGGTCAATGCCTTTATCCGTGAGACGGACTTTGATGCCCGCTTTGACGTTAGGACTGCTATTCAGAGTAACGCCCTGCCGGAGCATGTTGCTGGTTACAAGGCTGGCGAAGCGTCCGAGGGGGCTGGCTTGGAGGTGAGCCGGATCCTTGGCTATATCCTCCATGCTGACAATCTTCTCTGGTAGGAGGATCTCCACCGGGCCTGCCCCGACGGTCTTTTCCCTTGCCTTGCCAGCCACTTCCAGTACGAGTTTTTCCAAAATCTCCTCTCGTTGGACCTCCTCGTTCACCAGGTGCTTTACCTCGCGCGCAACCCGTTGCGAGAGTCGGTTCTTTAGATCAAGGACTGTATCTCGGGCTGCCACTTCCAATGCCTGTCGGCCGGCCTTCTCGAGATTTGTGGCCTCGGTCCGCGCCCGGCTGACAATTTGGTCGGCTTCCTCCCGAGCTTTGCTCAGCGTTGTCTGGGCATCCGCTCGGGCGTCCTTGACAATCTTTTCGGCTTCTGCGCGACCGTGGCCCACGCCTTCCTTTCGGAGTCGCTCAATTAAGGCTTCGACCCCAAAAGCGACCTTCGCACTTTCCGATTTCGTCTCCGCGTTTTTAGTTTGAGCCATTTCCGTACACCTCACTTCGGGAGACTACCTGCTAACACCAGCGCAAAAATGAACGCGAATACCGCGAACCCTTCGACGATAGCGGCAGGCGCAATGGAGAGCCCAAAGATCCCAGGCTTTTCCTTTGAAGCCGCGATCGCAGAAGCGCAACAATTGCCTTGATAAAGCCCTAGCAAAAGGAACGCGATACCGGTTGATAATCCGAGTCCGAACAAGCCCGCAGCAGTTTCCGCAGTGACGGGACGATTTAAGGTGAACATCACCACAATCCCATAGATAACCATGGAAGAAGGCAATGCCGCCACGCCGACGTAGCGTCCGTGCCCTCCTTCTGTCTCAAGCATCGCACCGATCGCCGCTAGTCCTGCCACCGTACACCCGATCGCGCTTCCAATAGCCCCGAGACAGACAGGAGCGTATAAGCCGAACCATCCGATTATATTTAACATGTCATTCACATTCATACTCACTATTCAACCTCCATCTTTCGAAAGGCTTTGAATGGATAGCCTTCCTCAGAAAGTGCCCACTTAAAAAATTCGATATAGTTTAGGCGCAGCCCGTGCACGAAGCCGTTGATGATCCCGAGCAGCAGGTTCAATGCGTGCCCCCCCAACAAGACGACAATCGCGAGTAAGAGTCCTATCCCGGGAATACCCTTAATGATCTGGCTGGCAATCTGGTTAAATGTAATTGCTAGAGAGGCGCTGGCCAGGCCAAGTGCGAACAGCCGCAAATAGCTGAGCGCGTCGCCGAATAGCTTCGAAATATCGAACAGAGATCCGAGTCCGCTGAGCAGCCTCATTAGAGCAGAGCTGAACGATTTGACCGGGCGATTGCTGCCAAAAAGAACGACCAGCGCGAGGCCGCCCGCTATAAAGTCGAACCCGAGCTTCCACATTAGCGGTTCGGCCTTTGTACCGTGCGATAACAAAAGAAACAGACCGCCTAAAATGACGGCGATCCATCCGATCGGCTTTAATTTTCCGGCCAGACTATTTGCGCGTAAGGACGAAGCGGCGTTCGCCACCATGAGATCAGCGCATCCCACAACCAGCGAGAGTTGCATCATGGCCGCCGTGTCTTGCAGATGGAGAATATGCAACGTTCCTAAAAAACTGTGTTGGGGTGGCTCGATCCCAAAGTAAGAGCCAGCCAGCACGCCGAAGACGAAGGAGACAGCCAAGACTCCTGACATTAACAAACGGAAACGTCTTCCCCCTGCGCTGCGCCCAAGTTTATTGCGGGCCAGGAAAAGCATCGCCGCCAACACGAATGCATAGCCCGCATCGGAGAGGATCATGGCGAAAAAGATTGCGAATGAAAACGCGACGACCAAAGACGGGTCCCAGGAACGATAGCCGGGTGTCTCATAGAACGCGACCAGATCTTGGCCCCCTTGGAATGGAACGGGATTCTCCATCAGCGTTGGCGGCATTTCGTCCGGACCAGGATTTTCCTGAAGGAGCGCCATGCCCTTCGCCTCGGCCAGGCGTTGGAGTTCAGGCAGGCCGGTAGACAGGCTCCAGCCTTGAACTACAAACATATTATCTACTTCACGGGTTTGCCGGTCCGCTTTTTCGAGCGCTCGCTCGTCTTCGACCACAGCCAGATTCCTGGTCAGCAGGGAAATCCAGCGGCTCAAAGAGTTTTGTTCGGCCGCCAGATCTTCCATCTCTAGTTCGACCCGCAGCAAGGTGCGTTTCAGCTCGTCTAGAGCCACTTCTCCGGCATGGGTGCGCGGAACGGGAAGAAGTCCGGGCCGAGGTTCCTCCTTCGCAATGACAACGAGGTAAGCGAACCGGTGATCCTTAGCGACTACCTCCCACGGGTCGGTTAGTTGGCTCACCTTTTTGAGTTCACGCTGCGGAACGCGGTAAAACCACAAGCGATACCCGCCCATCTCGTCCAGGGGAGGTAGGACAAAATTTCCCCACGGGCTCAGCTGGTTGATCCGGCTGCG
>DASTDH010000332.1:0-13511 GCA_035710445.1 Chthoniobacterales bacterium | reverse complement strand
CGATCAACGGCAGTTACGCCGAGTATACATGTGTGCCCGCGACGAATGTGGTGCCGATTCAGTCTGATCTCTCCTGGGAGGAGCTTGCTGCGATGCCGGAGTCCTATAGCACCGCTTGGACCTGCCTGCACGATAATCTCGCCCTCGCGCCCAGTCATACTCTGGTCATAAGGGGGGCTAGCTCGGCGCTTGGCCAAGCAGCTCTCAGCATAGCCGCGCGCGCGGTAGCCGCGCGCGCGGGTGCATGCGTGACCGCAACCACCCGTAATTCCAATCGCATTTCATTCTTGAAGCGATTGGGAGCCACTCATGTTCAGTTGGAGGGGCCGGAGCTCTCGCGCAACATTCGCAGCTTCCATCCGGAAGGTGTCGACGCAGTTCTGGAATTGGTGGGTAATAGCACTATTCTCGATTCGCTCGCCATGGTGCGACGGGGCGGACGCGTCTGTCTGGCTGGTTTTCTTGGGGGTCTTAGTCCAATCACGTCCTTCAATCCGCTGCTCCAGCTGCCGAGCGGAGTGCACCTCAGCTTTTTTGGCAGCTTCATGTTCGGCCAACCGCTATTTCCTCTGTCGGAGGTTCCCTTGCAGCAGATAATCGACCGGGCTGGAAGTGGCGTCTATCAAGCGAAGCCGGCAAAAGTGTTTCGGTTCGAAGAGATTCAGGAGGCTCATCGCCTGATAGAGTCAAATCAGGCTAACGGCAAACTTGTCATTCTCGCCTAAGGCGAGAATGATCGGATTGCCTGAACGACAATTCGTCGCGTGTGGAGCCGTTGCCGGGTGATTGCGTTGCGCCAGGTAAATACTTTCTCGGAAAGAACTACAACGACATTGGCTCCGCTGTTCCCGGCTCTTTGCCGAATTTCAGAGATCGTCTGATCTCGGCTAACTTCCGCGCCGGTCTGCACTGTGATCGTACCGATCGCTTCATAAGGGGAGTTTGGCCGGTGGTCTAAAACTTGTACGGAATGATCGGGAACGGCGGGGTAGGATGGAGGCGGTGGTCCGGCCGCCTTGCGAGTTGTGCAGCCGGCAACCATGATAGCCAGCAAACCGGCGCTCAAGCCGGACCCGAGCCAACTCCTATTCATTGGCGATCCCCCGAGCGGGAAAGTAAGGTCGTTTGCCTGTCGCCTCTCGCCGGTAGGCTCATCGCTCCTATTCTATTGTAACAGTTGTCGCCGGCCGTTCCAAATTAGGAAGAAAGGTGGTCAACAGTCCGATGAGTGGCAGAAAAGAACAGACCCAGTAGACATACTCGATGCTGGTGCGATCGGCCAGTTGACCAAAGACCGCCGATCCAATGCCGGCGACACCAAAAGCGAAGCCAAAAAAAAGTCCGGAGATCAAGCCCACTTTACCGGGAACCAATTCTTGAGCGTAAACCAGGATGGTCGGGAACGCTGAGGATAGGATCAATCCGATCAGAACAGAGAGCACGATGGTCCAGCCAAGATTGACATACGGCAAGAGCAATGTGAGCGGTGCGGCTCCCAGAATCGAGATCCATATCACATATTTGCGTCCGAAGCGATCTCCGATCGGCCCGCCGGTAATGGTTCCGGCGGCGACGGAAAACAGAAATAGAAATAGCAAGAGCTGGGCGTGCTGTACCCCGATATGGAATTTGGATATCAGATAAAACGTAAAATAGCTCCGCATACTTTCGAGGTAGAAGAATTTCGAGAAAATTAAGCTAATCAGGATAAAGAGGGCCCATCCAATTTGGGCCGGAGGAAGATCGGTATGGCTGGCCGGCCGCTTGATGTGCTTGTGGGCTTGCGGGAGATTTTGCTGGTACCAGCGGCCCGCATTGTACAGCACTACGATGCCAACCAGCGCCACCAGCGTAAACCAGATGACGTTGCTTCTGGCCCGCGCGCCAATGATCAATGCGGCCAATAGCGGTCCCAAAGATTGGCCAGCATTACCTCCTACCTGAAAAAGAGATTGGGCGAAGCCATATCGGCCACCGGAAGCGAGTCGAGCCAGGCGAGATGCTTCCGGGTGAAAAATAGAAGAGCCCAATCCTACTGAAGCTGCGGCGACTAGTATCATCGGATAGCTATCGGCAAAAGCGAGCAGAACCAAGCCGACCAAGGAAAGCGCCATTCCGATTGCCAATGAAAATGGTTGCGGCCGATGGTCGGTGTACAAGCCTACCAACGGTTGCAGGAGCGATGCGGTCAGCTGGAAAGTAAGCGTAATCAGCCCGATCTGGGCGAAGCTAAGTTGAAATGAATCCTTCAGAACGGGATAGATCGCCGGTATGAGGGATTGAATGGTGTCATTGAGCAGGTGGGAGAAGCTGGCCGCCACTAAAACGAGTAAAACGGTCTCACTTCCTGTTGGCGCCGTTGTTGATTCCTGGAGTTTCCGTCCTGTGTCAGCCATGAGCGTAAGGGAAGACTCATAGCATCAGGAGGTGTGGAGTTCAAAACGTGTAGTTAATTTGAAAATCGATCCTGTTTTTAGAATAGGTATCCACCGCTGTCTCTGCATCGCGGCGGGTGAAATTGTAGCCCAATAAGACGGACAAGTGTCTGCGAGGGTGCCAAGTCAAAGTCGCCGTCGCCCCGTATTGTTTGAAATTGCCCGCAACAATTCCCGACACGGCGCTGGGCGTCGTGGTCCCGGTCAAATCGCTGCCGAAGCTCACGAAAGAAGAACTGGAGAAGGTAATGAAGCGCGTCAGATTAAATTGCAGGGCACCTTGAAGAATAGTTTCCTCGGTCAGGTCGGTACCGGTGGTAAATAGGATGTCATGGGAACCCGATAGGATGAGCTGCAGATTTGGGTTGAATTGATGGCGAAGCACGGCCGAAAAGTAATAGTCGGGCGCGACGGAGGGTTTTGCATCCAGTAGATTGGCACCGACACTGAAGCTGAAGTCGGTCAATCGGCTGAGCGCTCCCCGTATGAACGGGCCTACGCTGAGGCTATTGATATTTGCGCTACCTACTGCGCCGGAAGTAGTCGAACCGGTAGCCCGACCCAGGGTAGCCTCCAACCCGTAGAGAACTGTCGGTGATAGCCGGAATCCAAGAGAGGGACTGATCCGGAAAGAGTTCCGGTCGCCGCTCTCGTTCGAGCTGGTGGTGCCCTCCGGGTTGGAGCCGCTTCGGTTGTTATAAGTATAGTCTGTCTGCAATGAAAGAACGGCAAAGTTAAAGTCCGCGTCGACCCGTGCACCGATCGTATTGGTGAGACTATTAAGGTAGGTGGTGTTGGCCGTAGTAGCGTCGGTGGTTGGATCCTGGATGTAGGAGAACCGATCGTAGATGTGAAAGAGAAAATCGCCGGCGGCAAACTGAAACTGGACCAGGGAGTCGGGTGTAATGCCGATATTCACCTGGCTTGTGCCGTTCCCGTAAAAGTCTTCGTTAAGGCTCCCTCCGAAAGCGAACTCGATCCGGTTTAGCTCACTGAGCACCCAGGTGGTGTTCAGGGTCAACGCTTCAAAAAAGCGGACGCGAGAAATTTTGCCGGTATGCACCAGGTTGGAATTGTCGTCGAATTCGATCCCGGCCGAACCGATCAGCTCTTCCTGCAATGGTCCCACGGTAAAAAAAGCTTCCGGTTTCCGGAACGACTCAATTTCCAGCCGCCCTGCAGCGGTGCGGACGCGTTCCTGGGAGCTGAAGGCGTAGTTTTGTGCATGCAAGGCGGTGACCTCGAAAAAGAAAAAAGCGACCGGAACGACAAAGGTAAGCAGTCGCGAGTCCAGGACGCGCAAAAAGTGGGTCACCAGACAGGTTTCACGACGATTCTTGAGCATTTTTTAGCGGTGTACCTTATATCCGCGATCGATTCAATGGTTATCGCCAGCCGCTAAAAGTCCGGCGTTGCCGTTAGTGGGGGTCAAAAACGCTGATTTTGCGTCCTCAAAGGCGATCTGGAAGTAGATTTCTCGGCCGTTTTTGCGAGCAATTTTTTTGATGGTCTTTATAAGATCTGCGGCCTTTTATCGGCAAATCTAGCAGCTCGGTTCCAGCTCTCTGATCTTTCTAAACTGCCCAAAATCGGGGTCGTTAGACTCGAAACCGGCAGGCGTTCTGCCGCCAGTTTTGGACCTAGATATGCACAGAATTGAAACGAGTCCTGACCCAGCAGTTGGCCAGAAGGTTTTCTCTCTCAATCCCCGTGTGTCTTGTAGTTCCGTCACGCCAGGCGAAGCAATGGCGCTGCGATTGCCGAACGGAACGTTGCATCGTGATCCGTCTTCCTCCCCGGCCGAAAACCCTCCACCGTCGCCTCGGGAGGAAAAGACCTCCAATGTCGCTGGCAGCCCTTTCTGGAAACGTTTCCTCGACTTCATCTTCATTCTGATCAGCCTACCTTTCTGGTTGCCAGTCTTAATGGTTGTTACCCTTTGGATCAAGATCGCTTCACCGGGGCCGATTTTCTTTCGGCAAGAGCGGATTGGGTATAAGGGAAGACGGTTCATCCTCGTTAAGTTCAGAACGATGAAGGTGAACGCCGACACTCAGAGTCACGAGCGGCATTTCGAGCAGCTTATGCAGGCCAACTCTCCGATGACTAAGTTGGACGCTTCTGGCGATCCTCGCATCATTCCTGGAGGACGCATCCTTCGAGCAATGGGGTTGGATGAATTGCCGCAGCTGTTCAACGTGCTTCGAGGGGAAATGAGCCTGGTTGGTCCTCGCCCGTGCACACCGCATGAATTTCAGTGTTACAAGCCGTGGCAACAAGAGCGGGCGAACGCTGCGCCCGGCTTGACCGGATACTGGCAAGTAAATGGCAAGAACAAGACCACCTTCACCGAAATGATCAATATGGATATCTTTTATGCCAAAAACATGTCCATCTGGCTGGATCTTGCGATCATAGTGAAGACGTTTCCAGCAATCGTTGCCCAGGTTCTCGAATCTCGCCTGCGAGGTCCCATTTGGAGAAGCCTGCTCAGCCTATCGCTAAGCGATGCTGACGAGAATAGGCGTTAGCATGGTCGATTATGGTGTGTAAGCGCGGCTGACCAATTGTGGTGAAATGCTTCTTAAGCGGTCAGTTGTGAAATACTTCTCAAGGGATTGGCAGCGCGGTCGATAAGTTGCTTTAGCCTGTCCGCACTATTTTCCGCGTTGATTGGAGCTAGCCTAGGAATGTACAAAACGATTGCTATGGGAAGGACGCCTGTCCCACGGAGGGACCAAGGGGACGACACGGGAGCGGCATGGTATTGTCTACGCTCACAACCCAAGCACGAACATATTGCAGCGGCGCATCTTCGCATGCTGACGGGAGTCACAGTTTTCTGCCCCCGCGTCCGGTTCAGACGAGCAACCCGCCAAGGTTTGGTTTGGGTCACCGAAGCAATGTTCCCCGGTTATTTATTTGCCCGGTTCGAACTGGCCGAGATGCATCGTCAAGTTGAGTACGCTCACGGCGTTAACGGTATCGTCCGCTTCGGCGATCGTTACCCGACAATAGACGAGGGAGCTTTGGTCCAGTTACAGGACCATGCCGGCGATACCGAGATCAAGGAGCTGCAATACGGGCTCGCGCAAGGGGATGACGTACAGATTACCGGAGGTGCTTTCGCCGGATTGGAAGCTGTTGTCACACAGGTTCTACCGGCCAAGCAACGGGTAAAAGTTTTGATGGAGTTTCTCGGCCGGAAAATGGAGGCCGAAGTGGAACACTCCAGTGTGCTGCGGCAGGTGGCTCATCCGCTTGCAGCCTGAGGACGTCCAAACCTATCCGGAACGATGAGCAACCCTCACTTTGATCGGCGATTAGTCCGAAGATAGTCCTTAATCAGCGCAAGTGGCGGTCGATTATGCGACTTACTGGGTGGCGCGAGTGCCTCCTGATTTGTGGCCTTAGAGCAACTAACACAGCACAGTAGAACGGCTTTTCCGACAGGTACGGAAACTGGCCAAGGGCGGTAGCTTCTTGGTAAACGGACGCGACAGAAATCGTGTTTGCCGAAGGGATCCAACCAGGCAGTGACAATAGTAAAAGAACTTCTGCGAAGAGTTTGATAGCAGGAATATGAAACATCCAATTGTAGTTGGTGTGGTCGGGTGCGGGTATTGGGGCCCCAATCTTGTTCGTAACTTTAAGAGTCTGCCCAATTGCAATCTCCGAGCAATGTGCGACACCAGCGAAGCACGTCTAAAACACATGCGAAGCTTGTATTCGGACGTTGAGGGCGTGACCGACTTTGATCATTTGCTCAACGGTGTGGACGTTGATGCGGTCGTGGTGGCTACTCCCGTCAAACACCACTTTTCGCTAGCTAAGGCCAGTCTGCTTGCCGGTAAGCATACACTGATCGAGAAGCCGATGGCGGCATCTTCGGCTGAGTGTGAGGAGTTGATCGAAATCGCCAACAGTAAAGGCTTGGTCTTGATGGTTGGGCACACCTTCCTCTATTCAGCGCCGGTGCGAAAGATTGTTGAGATTGTGCAAGCAGGAGACATCGGCGAGATCCGTTACATCAACTCGCGGCGCCTGAACCTGGGACTCTTTCAGAAAGATATCAACGTAGCTTGGGACCTCGCTCCGCATGACATCTCCATCATCCTGCATGTGCTCCGAGAATTCCCGGTAGCAGTCAATTGTCAAGGTAACGCCCACGTCACTCCGGGCATCGAAGATATTACTAATATCTCCCTGTCGTTCCGCCAGAAGCGATTTGCGACCATCCAAAGCAGTTGGCTGGAGCCGAGAAAGGTTCGTGACATGACAATTGTGGGCACTCGTCGAATGATCGTATACGACGATTTACAGACCCACGAAAAAATCCGGATCTATGATGTGCGGGTCGAGCGCCCGCCGCATTATGATACCTTTGCTGACTTTCATTATTCCTATCATTATGGGGACAGTTACATCCCGCACATTCAGCAAGAGGAGCCGCTCAAGGCGGAATGCGCGCATTTTCTCGATTGCATCGCGAACGGCAGCAAACCGCTGACTAGTGGTTACGAGGGGTTGGAACTGGTTAGGATTCTCGAAGCTGCTTCGGCATCGCTAAAGGGTCAGGGTGCTCCGGTTAACTTTTCACGGTCGCAGCACGAGTTTTCATCCGGCGAACGACTATTGGGTCGCGAACTGCGGCCGGTCGAGCCGATGCCTGTATGAACAACCAGTCGACTGATTGCCAACGCATCGCGCCCGACGTTAAGCTGGGTCGCGACGTACAAATTTGGGGTTTCGTAAACCTTTACGGTTGCGAGATCGGCGACGAAACCAGGATTGGCACCTTTGTTGAGATCCAGAAGGGAGCCAAAATCGGCGACCGGTGCAAAATCAGTAGCCACACTTTTATCTGTGAGGGCGTCACGATCGAGTCCGGGGTGTTCATCGGCCATGGAGTGACTTTTATCAATGACCGGTATCCTCGCGCGATCACCGCCACCGGTCAGTTGCAGAGTGAGGCCGACTGGCACTGTCAGCGCACCTTGGTAAAAAAAGGAGCGGCCATCGGTTCCGGCGCCACTCTATTAGGGGGAATCACTATCGGAGAAAACGCAACGATCGGCGCTGGCAGCGTCGTAACCAAAGACGTTCCGCCCAATAGCACAGTCGCCGGTAATCCGGCCAGAATCATGAATCACATCCCAACAAAGGAAGCAGATGCAGGTACCGTTTCTTGACCTTAAATCCCACCACGCACCGATGCTCGACGAGATAAACGGTGCCGTACGAGACGTGGTTGAAAGCAACGCGTTCGCCGGAGGACCGTTCGTCGAGCGGTTTGAGGAAGAATTCGCGGCTTACTGCAACTCTGCCTATGCCATTGGTGTGGGCAGCGGAACTGAGGCCCTTTGGCTTAGCCTGATCGCCTTGGGTGTTGGACCGGGAGATGATGTGATCACCGTGCCCAACACATTTATGGCTACCGCCGAAGCGATCACCTATTGCGGAGCCAATCCGGTGTTCGTGGATGTGAATGAGCGCACTTATACGCTGGATCCGGATGCTCTGACGAAGGCGGTCACGGCCCGAACCAAGGCGATAATTCCGGTCCACCTTTTCGGTCAGCCGGCCGATATGGATCCGATTGTGAAATTCGCACGCGATCGCGGCCTGTTTGTGATTGAGGACGCTTGTCAAGCTCACGGAGCCGAATACAAAGGACGAAGAGCGGGCACACTGGGCGACGCCGCCTGTTTCAGCTTTTACCCCGGAAAGAATCTTGGTGCGTTTGGCGAAGCCGGCGCAGTTGTAACCGACAACGCCGAGTTGCGGGAAAAGATCAGGATCCTTCGTGACCACGGCCAGGTACGAAAATATCACCATACTATGATCGGATGGAACTGCCGAATGGACGGAATTCAGGCTGCGGTTTTGCGGGTCAAACTGCGCTATCTGGAAAAGGGAAACCAGCTCCGGCGATCGCATGCAGCCCATTATAACCGGGCGTTCCATGGCATCGACGAGGTTGTGATCCCTGCCCAGGCAGCCGATGCGCGGCACGTCTATCACGTTTACGCGATCCGAGTTCAGGAGCGCGACGAGGTCATCCGCCTCCTCAGTGAAAAGGGCATCGGATCCGGAGTCCACTATCCGGTCCCGGTGCATTTGCAAGAAGCTTACCGCAGCCTCGGATACGGGCGAGGCGACTTCCCGATCGCGGAGCGTTGTGCTGCGGAATTCATTTCGTTACCCATGTTCCCTGAGCTGACTACTGAGCAGCTGGAGATCGTAGTCGAAGGTGTGAAAGAGGCGGTTTCCGTCGCCGCGATTGTTTGAAAAAATGAAAACTGAGAATTTGCCCATACTTCCCGAAGCGGAGGGTCACGCCGCCAGGATGACTGACGACGAAGAGTTTACGCTGGTAGAGCCCGCAGACGATCGGCAGCAGCACAAGTTGAAGTTCAACGACATTCTCTTCATCTTGTTGAGGCGCAAACGGTTGATTATCGTCTGCACCCTCCTGGGCATAGCGGGGGGTGCCGCATTTTATCTGTGCTTTCCTCCGGTTTACGAGTCTCGGGCTAAGCTGCTTGTGCGCTACGTGGTGGATCGGAGTACGGTCGACAACCTCGATTCCTCGGCCAAACCGATAGGCTCACAAGCCGACAACCTGATGAACTCCGAAGTGGAGATTCTGACCAGCTTGGACCTTGCTGATCAGGTTGCGGAAACGGTGGGCGTCAAACGGCTGCTGGGAAATAGCGCACATGATGCCACCAAGGATGAGGCCGCTCGCGCTCTGACTAAGGGGCTGAGCGTGACCTCCCTGAAGGGCAGCAACATCATTTCTATATCATACAAAAATCGGGACCCGCAGCTCGCGACCCAGGTGCTGGAGCAACTGGTCAAGTTTTATTTCGATAAGCATCTGGAAGTCCATCGCTCGCTCGGTTCATTTGATCTTGTCGCGCGGCAAACCGCGCAACTTCGGACAGAATTAAGTCAAACTGAACAGGACCTGCAAAAGTTGAAGGAGACCGCAGGAATCACGTCGCCAACGGAAGATATCTCGGCGGTGGCCAACGAATTGACCAAGACTCAAGGGGAGTTGGATAGTGCGGAGACAGAGTTGGCTGCACAGCAGGCGCGCGTACGTGAATTCGGGGAATGGAATACCGGAACGCCGGCAAAGTCGTCGTCGGATAACGAATCGCCGCAACCGAGTACCGCGGTGATCGAAGAATATCGATCCTTGGTTAGCCGTGTTGCGCAGCTGCGACAAACGGAAACCGAGCTCCTGTCCCGGTACACTCCGCAAAACCGAACCGTGAAGGTCAAGCAGGCGCAAATTGAGGAGTTGGAAAAGCAGCGGCGGGAATTTGAGCGGAAATATCCTAATATCCTTGCGGCGGTGCCCACGACAACATCGGGCGAAGGGGGTGAGCGGACCGATTTGGTTTCTGAAAGAGCTAAGCTGGTTGGGATTCAGGCGCAGACTGAAATGCTCAAATCCCGGTTAAGCACGTTGAAGGACCGATCAAAGGTGCTGGCGGAGTATGGACCGCAGATTGAACGACTCGAGCGGACCAAAGGAGTGCAAGAAGCAAACTATAAGTATTTGGAAGCCAGTTTGGAGAAGGCGCGGATTGATGAAACTTTGGATCCGACCAGGATGCCGAACATCAGTGTTGTCCAGACACCGTCTCCGGCGGTGAAGGCCAGCGAAAATTTGGGTAAAGTCGCCGCGGGGATCGCCGGCGCCGGGCTGTTTCTGGGGATTATGATCGCCTCGTTGATCGAACTAGTTTTCGATCGGACGGTGAAGCGGTCGCACGAACTGGAGGCTCGCTTGCGTGTGCCACTGCTGCTCACGATTCCTTATTTCAACGCCAGCAGCCAGCGACTGCGGTTGCAGAACAGTTCCGAATCAAATCTGGCGGATGCTGAGGGTTCAGAAGTCGTTCAAATGGAGAACGGCGATTTGCTCCGTCCATTTTGTGAAGCAATCCGGGATCGTCTCGGTCTCTTTTTCGACCTGAACCATATGGCTCACAAGCCGAAGCTGGTGGCTGTGACTGGTCTGGCGCAAAACGCCGGGGCTTCGACGCTGGCGGCAGGACTGGCCAATGCCCTTTCCGATGGGACAGACGGCAAGGTAGTACTGGTGGATAAGCCGCCGGCCACCAGAAGATTCTACAACATGTTAATGGAGTTCAAATCCAGCGACATGGACTACATCGTCTTTGACATGCCGTCGCTCGGTGATACCAGCTCGACGCTTCCTTTAGCCGGCTTTATGGATACCGTGCTGCTGGTGGTTGAGGCTGAGAGGAGCAATCGCGAGGCCGTGAAACGTGCCTACGAACAGCTGGCCGCGAAGACTAAGGTGTCGGTCGTTTTCAATAAGAGCCGCTCTTATGTTCCGAGATGGCTGGGAGGCGAAATCTGACCAGCGGCCTGCGGCTAAACTGATGATTCCAACGCAGCTCTGGCGACGCATCGCGTAGCTGTACAACCAATCCAGATTCCGGAGCATGACTCTTCCCAATGAGACTCGGCTTTCCGTTGCTTCCGCTGTGCCACTACGCTTAACCGGAAAACGCGTGGCCGCGGTAGTGTACTCCAGCTATCCGGCGGATCCACGACCCAGGAGGGCCGCAGAAGCGCTGGCCAAAGAGGGCGCCACGGTCGAAGTGATCTGTCTTCGCGAGACCGATGAAGATCCGCCGCGAGATTCTTTCAATGGAGTAGATATTACTCGCATCCCGATGAAGCATCGCCGGGGTGGAAAGCTTTCTTACTTTGTTCAGTACGGAATGTTTATCCTGTTCTCCGGTGCGTTGCTCACGCGGCGAGCGATCACGCGACGATACGATCTAGTGCACGTCCACAATATGCCCGACATCCTGGTGTTCAGTGCTCTGGTACCGAAGCTCCTGCGTGCGAAGGTCGTTCTCGACATTCACGATCCGATGCCGGAATTGATGATGACCATTTTCGGGTCTCAGCCAGGGAGTTTTCCGGTGTGGCTTCTCCGGAAGTTTGAAAAATGGAGCCTGCGTTTCGCCGACATGGCGATCACGACCAACGAAGCATGCAGGGAACTGATTGCTGCCAGAAGCTGTCCGGCTGAGAAGATTAAGGTGATCATGAATTCGCCGGATGAAGGCATCTTTCGCGATCGTGAACCGTCAACCCAGCGATTGGCGGAGTCCGACCGGGCGAAACCATTTGTGATCATGTATCACGGCACGCTGGTAGAGAGGCACGGCCTCGATCTGGCTGTGCTCGCTTTGCAAAAAATACTAACCAGAATTCCGAACGCGGAACTCAGGATTTTTGGCCGTAGCACGCCGTTTTTGGAGCAGGTGATGGATTTGGTGCAGAAGTCGACCCTCAGTAACTCGGTCCGATATCTAGGTCCGAAGAAGCTGGAGCAGATCGCCGAGGCGATCGGCCAGTGCGATGTCGGCGTCATTCCGAATCGGCGAAGCACTTTCACTGAACTCAATACTCCGACTCGAATTTTCGAATTCCTGTGCCAGGGCAAACCAGTGATCGCTCCGCGGGCTCGTGGAGTTTTAGACTATTTCAGCTCGGAGGAAATCATTTTGTTTGAACTGGGGGACGTCGACGATCTCGCGGCGAAGATGGAGTACGTCTACCGGCATCCGAGAGAAATGGTCAGGATGGTTGAACGCGGGCAGGAAGTGTACCGAGCACACCGATGGAGTAGCGAGCGAACCCGCCTCGTAAGTCTGATCAGCGCATTACTAAGAGTCGGCGTCGCTTGTCTGTTGCTTGGCAGTGCCGGGTTCCTTGGTCGTGTGCGGGCGGGGCAAAATACCCCTCTTAGATTGAATACCCACAACCTTCTTATTGCTGGCATGAGGATGGGTGGGCGTCGGGAGGCAGAGGTTGACGAGCGACCGATAGAAGCCTTGTGAACCGCTTGTCCACGGTAGCACAGGAGTCGGTAGCGCAGGTTGCGGATCGGCCACCTGATGCACGCGTCGGAAGTCGCGGCTTCCGCCGGGTTTGCATGGTCACTCATTCGTTCTACGAAAGCGACAACCGAGTAATCAGATATGCCGAGGCTTTGGCTCAGCGCGGTGATTCCGTGGAGGTCTTTGCGCTACGCCGAAATCCGGAGGTGCCGAAGGAAGAGGTGATCTCTGGTGTCCGAATATTCAGGATTCAGGATCGTTTTGGAAAAGGGCAGAAATCGCTGACGTCGTTCCTGCTGCCGGTGGTGCGTTTTTTGGTCACGTCCTCTTGGTGGGTGATGCGCAGACATCAAGCTCAAAGCTACGATTTGGTGCATGTCCACAACATCCCCGATTTTCTGGTGTTTGCGGCCTGGTATCCAAAGCTGCTGGGCGCCAAAGTGATCCTGGATATTCACGATATCGTACCCGAATTTTTTGCGAGCAAGTTTGATGTACCCCAAGAGTCCAATCTGGTGCGGGGACTGCGGTTGGTGGAAAAAATCTCGGCGAGCTTCGCGGATCACGTGATCGTTTCCAACCATTTGTGGCTAGATAAATACGTTGCACGTTCTGCTCCGCGAGAAAAATGCTCGGTGTTCATCAACCATGTGGACGCGCGCATTTTTCGACCTCGATCGGCCGTCAAAAAGAGCGGCAATCCGATCGTATTGTTCCCGGGCGGACTCGAGTGGCATCAAGGGTTGGACATTGCCATTCGGGCGTTGCAAAAGCTTCGCTCTCGGGCTCCCGGTGTGGAATTTCACATCTACGGCGACGGCATCATGAAACCGAAACTGGAAGAGTTGGCGAGGGACCTCGGGCTGGGCCGCAGCGTTCAATTCTTCAAACCGTTACGGCTGCACGAGATTGCCGACGTAATGGCCACAGCCGACCTCGGGGTAGTGCCTAAGCGGGCCAATTCTTTTGGGAACGAAGCTTATAGCACCAAAATCATGGAGTTCATGTCGGTGGGTGTGCCGACGGTGGTGTCGAGCACAAAGATCGATCGCTTTTACTTCGACGACACGGTGGTACGTTTTTTTGAGTCGGGAAACGCGGAGGCGTTGGCTGACGCGATGTACGAAGTTCTTCACCATCCACAAATGCGCAGCGGCATGGTGGAACGGGGCTT
>DASTDH010000331.1:0-3473 GCA_035710445.1 Chthoniobacterales bacterium | reverse complement strand
GTCCAGTTAGACCGTAATACAAATCGCTCCATTTATATAACGATTTATTTGGACCTGATAGCTCATTATGATTAACCAAAAGGTGGTTCGCGTGCCGCTTACTATCTAAGAGTTAGCACCGAGAACCAGGAACTGGACAATCAGCGCACCGAGATTCTGCCCTTCATTGATCGACGAGGCTGGAAGCTGGTCCACACCTTTGAGGACGTAATGAGCGGACGAAAGAGCGAAAAAGATCGTCCTGGCTTTGCAGCGATGCTTAAGGCAGCTCATCAAAGGAAGTTCGACATTTTAGTCTTCTGGGCTTTGGACCGGCTGACCAGGGAGGGTACAAGAGCGACGCTTAACTACCTCCAGCGCCTTGAGTCAAAAGGGGTGGGTTACGTTTCCTACCAAGAGCAGTGGCTGGACTCGACTGGTCCGTTCAAAGACGTTATGATTTCAATGTTCGCGACACTCGCAAAGCAGGAACGGGCAAGAATATCTGAACGAACCATTGCTGGTCTCAAGGTAGCGCGAGCCAAAGGCAGAGTGCTTGGCAGACCGCCGCTTCCCGAAGAGACCGTCCAGAAGGTGCTTTTGCTAAACCGGCATACCGGAATCGGAGCGCGAAAAATTGCGAAGAGCACCGGATATCCGTTGGGCACAGTCAATGCCATCCTGACCAAATCCCGACTGCAGACCTGCTAACCTTAGAAAAGTGCTGCAAGCAGTTACCAGAGAGCCAACCGGAACCCACGTCCTCCTGACCCGTTCGCTTTTTGGCGACGGTATTCTGCGTATGATTCTTCGGCGCGTTTTTCTAGTGAAACCGATTTCTGCTCTTTTGCGATTCTGATTGCGGCGCAAAATGAAGCCTCAATTTGGATCTCGTCAGCACCGATAGCCGTGAGAAACACTCCGCGAAGCCGGTGCAATTCGGCACACCACCAACGCACTTCAAACCTTTCGGCCAGTACTTCCGCTTCCTTTAATGCCGCAAGAGCTTCGTGGGTACGATCCGCAAGGTACAAGGCTTCAGCCTTTAGGGCTAGATAAAATGGCATATCCAGCATTGAGCCGGTTGCCCGCCAGTCATCTAATCCGTCCGAGATCCACGAGATGCCTTCCGCTGTGTCGCCCGAAGCGCTTCGCGCCCAACCGCGAAGAACCTCTGCTCCAGCCAGCCAAGATGCAAAATTCTGACGCGTTGACAGTTCAATTAAATCCGATGCCACGCGTTCCACTTCAGCGGGATTACGCTCAGAGTGGCCGAGAAACCCCGTAGACCATAGTGCCTGACCCAAGGCATACATGTCGTTCAGTTCCTTCGCTAGCGAGATACCTCCCGTCAGGGCCGCTTGGCTAGAGGCGATCTCTCCGAAATGCCACTGGGATAGCGCCTCATAACACAGGCAAATAACAACGGGCGACATGACCTCTTCGACCGGAGACTGTACGCCTCCCGAGCGCCAGATCTGAACACCACGCATCGCGTATTGTCGCGTGGACTCGAAATCGCCCACAAAGTACAGCGTGACTGCTAAAACGCGGTAAGCTCCTATCATTACAGCAGAATCATTTTGTTCCTGCGCCAGTGAGTAAACTCGTTTGGCAATCTGCATTGCAGCAGACATCTTGTCAGTATGGAGGGAATAGCGCCACTGACCTATCAATGCGGGTAACAAGACCAACGGACGATTGAGCGAACGACACAAGGGCTCCGCCCGCTCGTAACAAATTCGCGCCTCAGGTGAGGCAAGTCCCCGAGTGGCTGTTAGGTATAGCCCGGCCTGCGTGAGGACGAAGAGCTGATCTTCCGCAGTGAGACTCTGCCCCTCGACGCCGCTTTGAATCAGCCATCCCCATCGACCATCTTCGAAGAAATGAGCTAACACCGAAAGCAATGCTCCTCTGGCTCCGAGGACCTTCGCGGCGAAGGAGGCATTCCCTCGCTGAATCCGAGGAAGATAAATTTCGTGCAGCGCGTCACGATGTAAACCGGCATTACAGCCGCAGATTACTGCTAAGAAAAGCGGCTCCATCTCCTTAAAACTATTCGGCAGTTGCGGTGCAAGCGTTCGATAATAGTGAAAGAGTCGCCGATTACATTCCTTCCACTCGTCCGTTTGTTGACTCCGAAGCTGTTCGCCAAAGTATTCACGAACGAGAGGATGCGTATCGAGATGTCCAGGAGTGTGCGGATCTTCCCCGGCGAGCAGCCTAGCTCTTCTTAACTTGGCAAGAATCGTGCGCCACTCAGTTGGGCTCAAATCAGTTAACGACTCTGTAAGGCCAGGTATTGCAGGCGATTTCAGCAGAGCAGCAAGCGCCTTTTCGTCTGCTGGTCGATCAAATAGACCTAACATGCGGAGAACGGACAGTTCAGGACCTTCCCCAAACCAGATTTGGTAAGACTCCATTACCTTTCGGGCATGGGCTCCTTGGCGGACATCATGAGCAAGACGTTCTGAGACTTCTTTTCGGCAACGAATATCTCCATTATAGGCGTCGCTCAGATAGCTGCCCAGCAGCGTTAAAGCAAGACAATGGCCACTGAACTCGACGCTAGCGCTCCGTAATGTTTCTTCATTCCCTTTAACGCCGAATGCTCGGAGCAGTTTCGCACCGGCATCGCTGGATAGTTGTTCCAGCTCATGACGCAGAGCCGAGGTGCGCTCGTGATCTGCAATATCGGCGATCGGCAGCCGCGTAGTAATCAGGCAAAGACCCGTATTAAAGGCAGCCAGCTCGCGCAGAAGCGCCTGGAGAGAAGGTTCATGCAGCCGTCCTTCTTGTGGACCAGGCGGATTCTGGAGCGGCTCCAGGCCATCCAGAACCAATAGGGTTCGACGACGGGCGACGAGCTTCGCGAGTCTCTCGCCCTTCTCCCATGCTGTTCCGATTCGTGGATCTGGATCTCCAAACCAAGTAAGAGCCGCGTCAAGAAATTCATCTGCTGACGAAGTGCCCCCACTGGCGCCCTGCCTGTAGAAGGACCAGCCAAACAAGAACTCCGCAGACCGGTAACGATCCGCAGCCATCCGTCGGAGCCAATGGTTAACGAGCGTGGACTTTCCGACACCAGCCCAGGCAACGATTGTAACGACATTGATATCCTTGTTTGCCCATGCGTCATCCAGGTACGCGATATCTTCCTCTCGACCAAAAACATCGCTTCCTGTAACTGGCAATCTGGCTACGGAAATCTTCTTCGGTGCGAGTCTCGTTGGCGGTTTGCGAGTTCCGACACGCGAATCGGCAGGGGGTGTCTTCTTGAAGCTCTGCCGAGTGATTCTACGTGGTGCGTCGATAGCGCCTGTTATCGTCGGTATCGCCTTCAGAAGTTCGGCCGGGTTCTGAAAACGCCTTCCGGGGTCTTTATCGAGAAGCACCTCAACAAGAACAACGACCGGTTGCGGGACATGGTCCAGTTGTCCAATCGCCAACGGCGCATGCAAGTGCTGGTGCATCAGCTCGGCGGAGGTACCTCG
>DASTDH010000330.1:0-4334 GCA_035710445.1 Chthoniobacterales bacterium | reverse complement strand
AGGTGGAAATCTGAGGAGCTTTTCCTTGGAGGGTACGCGCGTGTGGGTGGAGAAGGGCGTTCGTAAGGTAAATGTGGATAGCAAGGGAGTGATTTTGAAGGGCTACGATGTGGTGGCCTATTTCGCGCAAAAAAAAGCCGTCAAAGGAAAAGCCAAGTATCAGAGCAGTTATCAAGGCGCCACATACTATTTCAGTTCCGCCGCCGACTTGGCTACTTTTAAGAAAAACCCCTCGAAATATGTTCCGCAGTACGGCGGTTTTTGTGCCAATGGAGTCAAAAACAAGCGGCTAGTGGATAGCGATCCAAACGTCTTCTTCATAGTGAAGGGAAAACTGTACGTTTGCGCTTCCCCAGCGGCAGAGAGTGAGTTCCGCGCCCATGAAGATGAGGATATTGTCGCCGCGAACCGAAACTGGGAACAGCTAATCCACTAATTCTTCGCCCTCGTGCCGGCTTGACCGAGCGGGCACCTCGTTCCTTTTTGGTTTGCTCAGTGGTTCGAGTTGTCGCCTTGCTCGGTCAGCCAGGGTTCGCAGGCTGACCGAGTCGCGCGGGATTGCGAACCAACGAGTAGAATCTCAGACTGCTTAGAGATCGCGCAGCGTTTCGAATAAGAACCAGGTGCGCCGCTCGGTTTCATCGATCCAGTTCTCAATCAAACTGGCCGTCGCCACATCGTTGTGACGATCACAGATCTCGTGGGTAGAACGTAAAGATCGGGTTAACTGCTGGTTGTCGTCGCAAAGCTCTGCCAACATATCTTCCGGACCAACGAACTCGGCGTTGTTATCTTTCAGGCGCTGATGCTGTGAGATGTCGCTGATCGAGTGGAGCGTGGTTCCGCCGATCTTGCGCGCACGTTCGGCGATATCGTCAGTCATTGCGAAAATCTGCTCACCCTGCTCATCCAGGAGAAGGTGATAATCGCGAAAATGGCGCCCACTCATGTGCCAATGAAAATTCTTCGTCTTCACATAGAGGGCGAAGACGTCGGCCAACAATTGGCGGAGGGAACTCGAGATCTCTTCGACGCCTTTATGGCTGAGGTCGGTCGAAGTTTGCAAAGCTTTTTTGGCAAGTACTTCTGATGCGATGGTATCGGTTTTTGTCATAATTGTTCTGTGTCTTTCAGGCGCAAACTCAGTTCATTGAAGTGCCTCGGCAACAAGGCTTTTGGGAAATCTTTTCTTTGACCATTTGGGTGGCCCTTCCTGTGGCTGGTATCAGCTCTACACTCATCGCCTCAGAATGCAGGGGCGACACTCGTATCTCCTGATGACCTGCTCCACTACTTTTGGGTTAACGTTTCGTTAGCCTGGGGGAACGCCGAGAGCGCCGGGAACGAAGAGAACGGTGATTGGTGATCGGAAGAGTAGGTTCAGGACATCGGTAACACTGGAAATCGACAAGCCATCGCCAGCTAAGGTGGGGCGAAAGCCTCGGCGGCTGAGATGCAATGTCGGTGACTCATAGCAATGGGCCGGGTTTGAGCCACGCGCGATTGGATAGTCGCCTTTGCCCGCTTGGATCTGCTCGTTGCCAACCCACAGCAACTCACCAATCACGAGTCACCGTTCCCTGCGTTCCGATCGACTACGCTTCTCTACTGCTCTGCGCTGATTTTTGCTCCCTCCGCTTCGCCAATACCCCTTCAGGCGAGGCCGAATCAAAACCCCGAGATCGGTCAGATGAGTTCGGTTTCTCTCGTGTCGGAAGAGTTTTCCGTCTAATTCATCCTCCAGTTTCTGGATCGCTCGAGTGAGCGCCGGTCCCGACACGTGACACTCCTCAGCCGCGCGGCGAAAGTTCAGATACTCGCTGACGGCAAGAAAATAGCGTATCTGATACATCTCCATCTGGTAGCAGACGATAACCAGCACAACCTATTTGAACAGCTCTTGGAGAGTGAGTTTTGACTCGAATCCTTTTTTAGATCCCAATTAACCTTACCTGCTATGGCCGACTACACACCCCGCGACTTCAAGTTGAATTTGAAAATACCATCGGTCAGCTGGATAGCTGCTATTTTGATCGGCATTTTGCTGGTGGTGGGACTTTGGATGTCCTATTACACGGTCGGACCCGAATCACAGGGTGTGGTGCGGCGCTTCGGCAAGTATTTGCAGACCGTCGACCCAGGCCTGCATTTCAAGCTACCATTTGGTATCGACACTGTGACGGTGTTACCGACCCGACGACAATTGAAACTTGAGTTCGGCTTTGCGACGCCGGGCTACAATACAAATCCGATCCAGGCCGGCCAAGACCCGGACGCGGAAAAGTCGATGGTTACCGGTGACCTGAATGCGGCATTGGTGGAGTGGGTCGTTCAGTATCGTATCGAAGACCCGAGCCAGTATCTGTTTGAAGTGCGCAATCCCGGGGAGACACTCCGTGACTTATCGGAAGCAGCGATGCGGGAGGTAGTTGGCGATCGCACCGTCGACGAACTGATCACCATCGGCCGACAGGATATCGAGATTGAAGCGCTCGCTCGGATGCAGGAGTTGTCGAAGCGATACCATCTCGGTATCCGGGTGGACCAGGTGCAGTTGAAAAACGTGAATCCGCCCCGCGAAGTGCAAGCGTCATTCAATGAGGTAAACAAAGCCCAACAAGATCGCGAAAACGCGATTAACATTGCCAACGGCGAATACAATAAAGTCGTCCCGAAGGCGAAAGGCGAAGCCGATCAGACCGTGCGGGCGGCAGAAGGTTATCGCTTCAAGCGGGTCAATGAAGCGGAAGGAGATGTCGCGGCTTTCACTGCAGTGCTGCAGCAATATATCAAGGCGCCGGAGATTACACGTACCCGGCTTTATCTCGAGACGATGGGCGAAATCCTCCCGCAAACCGGGCAAAAAATCATCGTCGACGAGTCTTTGCGGCAACTGCTCCCGGTTCTGCCGCTCTCCACCAAACCTGGGGAGGGCCGATAACAATGAAGAAGAATTACTTTCTGGCCGCGGCGGTTATCGCCGTTGTCCTTTTTTTCCTGCTCATTTTCTCCGGTGCGTTCTATACGGTTGATCAGACCGAACAGGTGATTATCACGCAGTTTGGGCAACCGGTGGGCGATCCCATTACTGAGCCGGGTCTGCATTTCAAACTTCCAATGGTGCAGAACGTGAACAGTCTCGATAAACGTTTTCTGGAGTGGGATGGCGCCCCGGTTGCGATTCCAACTCGGGATAAGACATACATCCACGTCGACACATTTGCGCGCTGGCGCATCGAGGATCCGAAACTTTACTTTGTGCGTTTGCACGATGAGCGGAGCGCCCAATCGCGTTTAGACGACATCCTCGGAAGTGAAACGCGCAACTCCATCGCCAAACACGATTTGATCGAAATCGTCCGTACCGACAAAAGCCGTCAACCACTGCACGACGAGACCCTCAAAGGCGGACCTACCGGCACCATTGGACTCCTCGCCCCGATCCAGTTCGGTCGTCAGAAGATCGAAGATGAAATCAAGGCGGCTGCCACGCAAAAACTGGCCGAGTTCGGGATCGCCGTCCTCGATTTTCGGATCAAACGAGTCAACTACAACCCGGATGTGCTCGCTCGCATTTATCAGCGTATGATCAGTGAGCGACTCCAGATCGCACAGCGCTTCCGCTCTGAGGGCGAAGGCGAGTCTGCGCGCATTGCCGGTCAACGCGAGCGTGACTTAAACGAAATCCAGTCCAACGCTTATCGGCAAGTGCAGCAGATCCGGGGTGAATCTGACGCCAAGGCCACGGAGATTTATGCTCGCGCGTATACGCAAGATCCACAGGCAGCCGAATTCTATGCGTTTCTCAAGACACTCGAGACCTATCACAAGATCTTTACCAAAGACTCCACTCTAGTCCTCTCGACCGACAGCGACATATTTGCGCTGGTAAAACGTGCGGCGCCGAAGGTAAACGGGTCTCCGATACCGGCTGAGAGTCCGGCTAAGTCGTCGCCATGAGGGAACGGCAGTGGTAATCAGTGATCGGTGATCGGTGATCAATCAGGGGTGAGCGATCATCCGTGTGCGTGCTCTTCCTGATAGGCTCTATGAGTCGAATACGTCCTATCGGTCTTATTTTTTCTCACTTACCTCTCCCGATTACTGATTACTGCTTACTGATTACTCTTAGCCCCGGATTTTCAGACGGCAGCGTAGTCTTCACTCGGCGGGAAGCACGAGCTTACCCTTGAGCCATGGGAGACTGACAGCGACCGAAGCGACAATAGCGACCGCGTATACGAGGATTGGGGGCAGAATCGCAAGACCGGCGGCAACGATCGTGTAAAAGATCAATACACCGTAAGCTCCTTCGAGGATCCCGCGGAGTACTG
>DASTDH010000329.1:0-3216 GCA_035710445.1 Chthoniobacterales bacterium | reverse complement strand
AGAGTGCCATGGGGAACGGTGCTGCTTCGAGACAGATACGCCGGGGCAGCTGGGGTGGATTGGGTGATTAATTCTCACCGGCTACGCCTCTCTAAGGAGTTCGGTGCGATATTTGGGCGCGAGGGCCTTCACTTTATCAATGAATACCGCGTGTTCTTTGGGGTCGAGCTTCGGCGGAGGTGTCGTACGAGTGGCGACCGGCACCCCAACCTCCAAGAAGAAGTTTTCCTGTCCCGCCGGGGAGCAGATACAAAGCATGCGTACGGCTTCGGCGGCACTGTTGTGAAACTGGTGCGGCGCATTGGCAGGAATATTAATAGTGTCGCCAGCGCGCACGATTGACTTTTGGCCACGGAAGGTTGCTTCCATCTCGCCTTCGAGCACGATAAAGGTCTCCTCGAGGTCATGGCGATGGGGCGGCGGTCCACCACCAGGCGGGATATGCATGTCGATTACGCAGAAGCGTCCGGCGGTCTGCTCGCCGGTCACGGTGATGGTGTAGGTATCGCCCACCAATCCGATGTGAGGAAGTTTGTCGAGTTGCGCCAGCGTAAGAGTGCGTTCGGGGTTGTCCGGTGGAATCGTGGGCAGAGCCGTTGACATTTTGTTTCTCCTGTAATGTTCTTTCGCTTGGGCCTCAATCCGGTCATTACCGGTGTATCGGCCAACTTCGAATCTCCACAGTGAAATGAAACCCAGACGATCTGCGGCATGTTGAATTTGCACTGTAGCTGTTCCCATTCCCATCTCGGCGGCTGGCGTCTGAACAACGGCTTGGCCGTCGGCGTAAAGGCACATCCGCACCTTTGCCGGGAAGCGCATGTAGGGATAGTAAGCCGTCGCGACGCTATCGGAATCACAAATTGCGGACCACTTGCATCAGATTCCTGATCTTACGCTCCGACGACGCTTTGCCGCTTTTGAGGTTCTGCGCGATGCAGAAACCTTGGAAGAACGTCAGTACAACATCGGCGATCATGATCGCGTCCAATTTCGGCTCCTCCGCCTCGATGTTTTTTATCAGCAATCGCGTGAGTTTCTGCTGAGCGCTCGAAATAATTTCCTGTGCTTCGGCCGGCAGCCCCGCTAGCTCGCGCATCGAATTCACCGCGAAGCATCCTCGCTGGTCGCCATCGCAGCCAAAGCCTAGCCTCAGGAACCTCTCGAGGTTGCCCCAACCGAGCGGCTGTGCTGTCAGGATTTCCGCCCCACGAGTTTGGGCGTAGCGCTCAAGACTGGCAAGAAAGAGGTCCTCCTTATCTTTGAACTCCGAATACAGGCCCGACTTGTTGACGCCGGTCGCCTCTTCCAAGTGCTGAACTGTCGTGTTCGCGAAGCCGTGTTTCCAAAAGACCGGGATGGCCCGGTCCAGCACACCCTCACGATTGAACTTTTTCGGTCGTCCCATATGATCCCGCAACAATCAAATGATTCAGAACAGTAGATGCATTGATGAACCAAACGGTTCATGATAAGCCTCTAATGCGTGTCGAGCCACTTCCGGATATTCGCGACGGTATCCTCGTAGAACGTCTTGTAAAGGCCAAGCGATACGTAGCCGAGATGGGGCGTTGCGAGAACGTTGTCCAGCGTCCGGAAGGGGTGAGACGGAGGCAGCGGCTCAATGTCGAATACGTCGATCGCCGCACCGGCGATTTGCTTGTTCTTCAACGCGCTGATCAAAGCTTGCTCTTCGACGATCGGCCCGCGTGATGCATTGATCAACAGGGCCGTCGGCTTCATTCTCTCCAGCTCCGCGGCCCCCACCAGTCCGCGCGTACGGCTGCTCAACACCAAATGGATCGTCAGGATATCGGCCCGCTCGAACAGCTCGTTCTTGGAAACCAGGATTGCGCCCGCGGCTTTGGCAGCCTCGGGCGTCATGTTCTGGCTCCAGGCAATCAGATTCATTCCAAAAGCGCTCCCGACTCGCGCGACCTGTGATCCTATCCGCCCAAGCCCCAGAACGCCCAGGGTCTTTCCATTAAGATCCATGCCCACGGTTTGCTGCCAGCCGCCGGATCGGACGGAGTTGCTCTCCGTCACGATATGTCGCGCGGAGGCCAGGATCAGCGCCCACGTAAATTCGATCGTCGGATTCGACTGATACCCCGTGTGAACCACTGTGATCCCTTGATCGCCCGCGGCGGCGAGATCGATCGACGCGTTTCCAGATCCCGTCGAGGCAATGAGCTTGAGATTGGGAAGGCGCTCAATGATGTTGCGGGGCAGTGGGGTCCGCTCGCGCATGACACAAACGATATCAAAAGGCAGCAACCGCTCAATCACGGCATCAGGATCGGCGAGGTGGTTCTGAAATACGGCGATGTCCGCTCGATCGCGGAGCACCGACCAATCGGCGCTCTCAAGCGCCACGTTTTGGTAATCGTCCAGAACAGCGATGTTGTACTTCTTCATTGGTATCCATCCCGTTCTCGCAAAAGGCTGTCAGATTGTGAGGACGACCCTGCCGAAGGGGCGGCCCTCAACGAGGTAACGCAGAGCATCTGCCGCCTCAGCCAGCGGAAACGTCTTTGCCACGATGGGCTTGACCGCACCGGATTGAAGTAATGAAAAAATGACGGTCCATGCGTTGGTCCATGCTTCCGCGGGTTGTGAGAACAAGGAGAAGCTCTTCATACTAGCGCGCTTCCAGATCAGATCCGTGACGTCGATGGTTGTCTTGCGGCCTGCAGCGTAGCCCAATTTCGTCAGACTTCCCCCAATAGAGAGTGTGCCGAGAGCTTCGCTCAGAATTTCCCCGCCCATCGCGTCGATCACGATATCGGCGCCATAACCATCCGTGATGCGGCGAACGCCGTCGCCGAGCTTCTCCTCAGAAAGGTCGATCACCTCGTCGAAACCCAGAGAGCGTGCTTGTTGCGCCTTCGAATGGTTAGTCGTGGTTGATATCGCGTGTTTCGCGCCTTGCGCCCTCGCTATCTGAGTGACTGCGTTTCCGACCGAACCTCCGATGGCTGGTGACAGCACCGTCATGCCTTTTGCAAATCCTGCAAAACTCAGTGTCATTTGGGCGGTCAGATATGCAACGGGAACACCGGCAGCTGCAATATCCTCGATGTTGTCGGGAATCAAACAAAGGTTCTCTTTGCGGACAGCAAGCCACTCACTGTAGGTTCCATTCTCGGAAACGCCATACGGCCCCGTAAACATCACACGTGACCCGGCAGGAAAGGCCGTTCCCCCTCCGGCCTC
>DASTDH010000328.1:0-5103 GCA_035710445.1 Chthoniobacterales bacterium | reverse complement strand
GAATACTTGGAATTGAAGACCTAGAAAATCGTGCGAATGCGTTTCTTCGATCAGGAAATCAGCCTTCGTCGGCTGGACCTCCAAAGCGAAACCGAATTGTTTGAAAAAACCGGGTTCAGTAATCAGGGGCGCGGAGTCGGCGTGATATCCGACCTTGCAATCAAATCGTTGTTTTATCGCGTACGCATCTTGGATATGATCCACATGACCATGCGTGATCAGGAGAAGATCGGGACGATGTCCATTTTTCTGCAACCACTCGCAGGCTCCATCTGGGGCGTCGAAAAGAATCAGACCGTTCGGCGCGGAGACCAGGTAAGCGTTGGTTTCGAAGATACCTCCAATAAAGGATTGAAAGTCGATCATATTGAGTGAAACTGGGTCCAAGGCTGGCTATGGCGGCCGCAAAAATCGTGTTCAGCAATTCTTCTGTCAATTTGTACTCGGGTCGAGGCATGAAAATTCTCAAATACTGTGTCGTCTCGCTAACGCTTTTATCGGTGACGACGCTTAGCTATGGGCAACTTAAGTCGAACACTGTGGACTCGCGCCAGGTCGCCATCACGGTCGCCAAATTGCTGGAGCAGGCCCATTTCACCAGGCAAAAGCTGGATTCGTCGATGAGTCGCAAGGTGCTCGACACCTACTTGGAGTCCCTCGATTACACCAAGTTGTTTTTTACCCAGGAAGATATCGATAAAATCCATCAAAAGTACGATGGAGCTCTGGATCAGGACTTGATCGTTGGCAATGTTCAGCCCGCTCGCGATATCTACGGCACGTTTAAGGAACGAGTTGAAAGCCGCGCCGGAAAGATCCACAAACTGGTCAACGAAAATTTTAGCTTCAAAAGCACTCGCACTGTCGCTCTTGATCGGCGCAAAGAACCGTGGCCGGCGAACGAACAGGATGCCGACAACCTTTGGCGGGATCGCATTGAAGGCGAACTTCTACAGGAGAAGTTGAACAAGTTTGCAATTGATCCAGGTCCTAAGGCTGTCTCTAAGCGTTACGATCAGTTGGTCAAGAACCTGGAAGAGCGGGACGACAATGATGTATTGCAGCTTTTCCTGAACGCGGTCGCTCAAACCTACGATCCGCATTCTGAATATCTCGGCAAGGGCGACCTCGAGAGCTTCGAGATTAATATGCGCTTATCCCTGACCGGGATCGGCGCGGAATTGCGAGTCGAAGATGGCTACGCCAAGATCGAACGTCTAATTCCAGGTGGGCCCGCGCAAATGAGCGGCAAAGTCAATGTCGGCGATCGGATCGCCGCGGTTGGCCAGGGCAAGGATAATTTCGTCGACGTCGTTGATATGAAGCTGGAGAAGGTGGTCGAGCTGATTCGCGGTAAGAAGGGCAGTACGGTTCGCCTCCAGATTATTCCGTCGGATACCTCTGATCCGTCGAAGCGAAAGGTGGTCGAGCTGGTCCGCGACAATGTCAAGCTCACCGAGCAAGAGGCGAAAGCTGAATTAATCGACCGAACTCTGCCGGACGGTACCACGCAAAAGCTCGGTTGGATTACGTTACCTTCTTTCTATCAAGACATGGAACGTTCCCGCACCGGCAAGAGCACGTCCCGAGATGTAGCCACCTTGATCAAGCGATTAGAGCAAGAGGGAATTCAAGGTTTGGTGATCGATCTTCGCCGAAACGGCGGAGGGTCTCTGGATGAAGCGATCAAGATGACCGGGCTTTTCATTACTCAAGGTCCAGTCGTTCAAGTGAAGGAGTCCGGCGGTGATATCGAGGTCTTGAAGGACCGCGATCCCTCGGTGGCCTACAGCGGTCCTCTGATCATACTGGTGAACAAACTAAGCGCATCGGCCAGCGAGATCTTTGCCGCGGCCCTGCAGGACTACGGGCGTGCGGTAATCGTGGGGGATTCAAGCACCTTTGGTAAAGGCACCGTTCAAACCTTGCTGGAATTAGGCCGATTTATCCCCTTACTCGGCGGCTCAAGCAATGACGCGGGTGCATTGAAATTGACCGTCCAGAAATTCTATCGTGTCGCTGGAGGGTCGACTCAATTGCACGGCGTTAGCTCCGACGTTGTTCTGCCTTCCTTGTCGGATAATGCGGAAATCGGCGAGTCCGCTCTAGAGCATCCGCTTGCTTACGATGAGGTCGAGCCGGCCGCCATCGACGTCGCGAACAACCACAAACAACTTTTTATCGACGATCTGAAAAAACGCTCGACTAATCGGATCAACCAGGATCAATCGTTTCAAGATATTCTGGCTGACGCGAAGGAGTTAAAGGATCGGCTGAAGAGCAACCGATTGTCGCTGAACGAGAAGATTCGTCGCGACCAGCTCGACAAAGACAATGCGCAAAAGCAAAAGGAGCAGGCGGACGAAAAGAAGATGCAGGCGCAGGTGCGTGATAAGCGTTATGAACTGACGCTCGCCGATGTCGATAAGCCACAGCTAAAACTGATCGAGAAAGCTTCAACCCAGAAAGATCAGAAGCCACAGGATAGTTCCAATACCTCTGATCCGAACGCGACGATCGAGGACGAAAACGGGACCACGTTGGATGCGGACGCAATCCGGCGCGAGACACTCAATCTTACGACCGATCTCGTAGATCTCTTGAAGACTCCGCGAACTGCTGGACGCTGACCAAAAGCAGAATCCAGGAGCTAGAAGCTGGGAGCTAGAGAGTGCTTCGGATCGCGGCGAGCGAATTGAACGCACGGATAATCTATCGTCCGCCTCGAATTGAAGATCGGAACCTACCCGAATCCGGGCAAGCCCGAGATTCGAACTGAGCGTGTGACATAACATAGGCGCCGCGGATTAGTGCCCGTATCGAATTCTGGCTTCTAGGTCCTAGCTCCTGCCGATCACACTGCTCCCTTGGCGTCCGACCCGGCATTCGCGACCGCTACGGCTTCCGCCAGGTCGACCGTGCCGTCGAATAGGGCTTTGCCGATAATTGCGCCGTACAATCCAGGAACTGCCGCCAGCTGTCTGACATGCTCAATGGTAGCTACGCCGCCGCTGGAGATAACCTCACACCGCGCGATTGCGAGCACCTTCTCCAAAGCAGTAAAGTTCGGGCCCGAAAGCATTCCGTCGGTAGCGATATCGGTAAAGATCACAGAACCGATCCCTGCCCGATCGATCTGCCGAATAAATTCGAAAGCGTTCAGTTCACTAACCTCCGCCCAACCTTTGACCGCGACTTTTCCTCCTTTGGTGTCAACGCTCACGGCTACCTTGTCTCCGCCAAATTGTGTCACCAGGTCGTCCAGAAAGCTTCGATCCTGAACTGCGCGAGTTCCGACCACCACGCGCGCGGCGCCTGCTCCGAGCAATCCGTGAGCAGCGGCAAGCGAACGCACGCCGCCGCCAACTTGGACCGGTATATTAAGGCTGGAGACAAGTTTTTCGATCAGCTTCAGATTACGGTGCTCACCAGTGAAGGCGGCGTTCAGGTCCACTATATGCAGGCAGTTGCCGCCCTCTTCTTCCCACCGCGAAGCATAATAGAGAGCGTCCTCTGGATAGACGGTACGTTGATCGATCTGGCCTTGCCGTAGCCGGACGACCTGCCCGTCCAATAGATCGATGGCGGGGAGAATGATCATGAGAGCGAGCTAACAAAGGTTTGCAGAATTTGAAGGCCAGCAGTTTGGCTTTTCTCTGGATGAAATTGAGTCGCCCAAAGAGTGTCCCGGGCAATAGCAGAAGCAAACGGACCGCCGTAGTCGGTCGTCCCAGCCACTATCTCTGGATCCGCCGGCGCCGGATAATAAGAGTGGACGAAATACACGAACGGATCAGCCGGTAGTCCCGGGAATCGCTCCAAAGTTTGTGCGCTCCAGTGCACCGTATTCCAGCCGATTTGGGGCACCTTCAGTTTGTTTCCTCCGAATCTTCTGACCTCCCCAGCCAACACGCCAAGACCGCGCTTTTTCGGTGACTCTTCGCTGTGCTCAAATAGAAGCTGGTAACCAAGGCAGATCCCGAAAAATGGCTTTCCAGCTTCCAACCAGCTGCGAATAGGATCGAACAGCCGCCTCTGTTGAAGCTGGTTTACGGAATCCCCAAATGATCCAACGCCTGGTAGAACCAATGCGTCCAGGGTTGGCGGAATCGGGCCGCTTGCGATCCTTTGAATCTCCGCATCAACCGATTCCAACGCCTTCGTTACACTACGCAGATTACCAGACCCGTAATCGATCAGGCCCAGCCGAGGTTGTTTGCGTGGGTTCACTGCGGTTACAAGACTCCTTTAGAACTCGGTACTCCGGTCACCCGCCCATCTATTTGGCATGCGTAATCCAACGATTTCGCCAATCCTTTGAAGACCGCTTCCGCCATGTGATGACTGTTTCGACCGTATCGTATCTCGACGTGCAGGTTCATTGCCGCGTTGTTGGCGAAAGCGCGCAGAAACTCCTCGACTAGATCGAAATCAAAGCTAGCAATCGGACCGGGAGTTTCCAGGGTCCGAAAGGCGAGAAATGGCCGTCCCCCTAAATCGATAGCCACCTGGGCCAGAGCCTCGTCCATTGGCAGGAGGATCGAGGCGTAGCGCCGGATGCCGGCCTTTTCTCCAAGAGCTTCATTCAGGCATTGACCCAGAACAATGCCAGTATCCTCAACGGTGTGATGAAAGTCGACGTCAAGATCGCCTCGCGCTTCGATTCGAAGATCGAAGAGGCTATGCTTTGCGAGGAGCGTTAGCATGTGGTCAAAAAATGGAATACCCGTGCCAATAGTGGCGCTGCCGGTTCCGTCGATCTGCAAATCGACAGATACCGAAGTCTCGGCCGTTGTCCGCTGACGAGAGGCGCGACGCTGAGTCATACGATCCGTTATGCATACCATACCAGCGGCACAAGACCAAGGTGCGAAGCGCGAGTGCTGTCGGCGTGATCACGTCTCTTCGTTGGTTGGGCGCACCCAAATAAAAAGGCTTGCACTCCGCGCCGAATGCAAGTAGTTACTTGCATAGATAAGCTTGACCCCAATTCAGTGCCGCGCACGCGCTCCTATGGAGATCTCACCCGGCGCCGTATCCTTGAGGCCGCGGAAAGGGTCTTTTCCCGAGATGGGTTCCAGGGTGCAACTACTCGCGAAATTG
>DASTDH010000327.1:0-2503 GCA_035710445.1 Chthoniobacterales bacterium | reverse complement strand
AGAGCAAGAAGGATTCGCCAACCGCAAACTGATTCGCCCTTCGCTGAATCGTGGCGACCACAACCATTCCCAGACATCGATGCACGGCCAATCGCCGATGGGAGAGCGCCGCGACCGTCCGGACCGGCCCGAGCGCGGAGACCGCGGAGACAGAGGCGACCGCGGCGACCGTTCCGGCGGACGCAGGTCCGCCCCTGCCGAGCAAACCTATGCGGAAAATTTCTATTATCAGAAGCAAATGCAAGCGAAAACGCCAATGGTGTTGGTTCTGCGCGACGGCGAAGAAATTCATGGGGTAATCGAGTGGTACGACAAAGCCTGCATCAAAGTGAACCGCGCTAGCGGCCCGAATCTAATGATTTACAAGCCTTCCATCAAGTACATGTATAAGGAAGGCGAGAACGGAAAGTAGTGGTTGGGAAACAGGTTGCCGCCTAAATTCGAAATTCTCACCTTTTCCGTGATTCGTGCCCAGATGCGGAAATCCACACAAAGAGGAACTTTTGCTTCATAATCCACATCACTGTTTCTGCTAACGTTCTGCCCTGAATTGCTCTGCCAATACAGCCTCAATGGAGCGAAAAATGCCCGGTGTTCTAGTCGTTCCGCTGTATGTAGAGATTCCTGATGGATTCGAGCGGGCTGTGGCTACCTTGGAATCGCACCTCCGTCGTGCCGGGTACGCCTTTTACATGGGCGAGCCACTGCCAGTAACATTGGAGGAGACGAAAAGGAACATGGTCGCGCGACAAACGGCTGTGGCGCATAGTGGCTGAAGGGGCGGGAGAGCCGCGGCGTTCGCTGCGCAGCATCGAGATTCGTAGATCAAGGGACAGATGTGCCGAACTTAGAGCTTTTTTCCGGACTGGAACCGCTAGCCACTGGCATTTTGCCATCGCAGACAATTCGTTCATACATTTTCGGAGACAATCGGCGGATTGTCTCTCCAGTTCCTATTGATGAGAGTCAGATCCAACCTGCAAGTATGGATCTTCGACTTGGGTACGAAGCATTCCAAGTGAAAGCCAGCTTTCTTCCTGGCCATGCCACTATTCAGAAGAAGCTTGATGATCTGCTCATCAGGAAAATCAGGCTGGACCAGTCCGCCGTTTTCGAGCCACGTGCTGTTTTTATAGTGCCCCTGATCGAAAGCTTGCGCTTACCAAGCGACGTGTCAGGCAAGGCAAATCCGAAGAGCACAACCGGCCGTCTGGATATTTTTACCCGTCTAATTACTGAAACGGCGACAGAATTTGAGGCGGTTGCGAAAGGCTATTCGGGCCCTCTTTATCTTGAGGTTGTATCCCGAACTTTCCCGATCCGTGTTAGAACGGGAATGAAGCTCAACCAGTTGAGATTTATACGCGGTAATCCCCCGACGAGTGACGGTAGATTGGTCAAGCTGGCGGAGAAGGTAACGCTCGCATACGATGATTACGACAGTCCGATCGATCCGAGGATAGAGCGGGGTCTAAGCGTTTCAGTGGACCTCCAGGGCGATGGTTCGAGCGTAGTCGGTTATAAGGCTAAGAGACCAATTCCTCCGGTAAATTCGGACAGAGTCATTGATCTTGAAAAAGTAGATTGGTACGACGTGAAAGAATTCTGGGAAGTTGTCCCTGCCTCCACCACGAAGAGCCACACGTTGGAGCCCGGTGATTTTTACATTTTGGCATCACGCGAAAGAATAAGCGTGCCCTCTAACTACGCGGCCGAAATGGTGCCGTTTGATCCATCGTTTGGCGAATTTCGTGTCCATTACGCCGGGTTCTTTGACCCTGGATTTGGATTTGGGATTGAGGGAGAAATCTCCGGGACCAAGGCGGTCTTGGAGGTCCGGGCGCATGAGCTTCCGATTCTCTTGGAAGATGGCCAACTAGTGGGCAAACTTATCTATCACAAGATGGCCCAGACCCCCGACAAAGTTTACGGTCGCTCAATCGGCTCATCGTACCAACAGCAAGGATTGGCGCTGAGCAAGCAGTTCAAGAGGGGAGCGTTCTCCGATCGGGTCGCCTCGTCCGACGATGCTATTCTTGCGCCGCCCCAACTGGTTCAATCCTAAATCTGCCAGTCCAAATTCGTCGGCCCGTTGACAATCTCTCTTATCTCCCTTAGCATCAAGCACTTGGTTGGACTGTAGTGACTCCTCCGCTTGGGAGCCGCCTGTGATTAAGCTGGACATCATCAACGAAGTTGTAAACAAAACTGGAATTACCAAAACCAAGGCCGAACTGGCCGTGGAGACGGTTTTTGAAAGCATGAAGCGTTCGCTGGCTAAAGGCGATCGCATTGAGCTGCGCGGCTTTGGCGTGTTCAATGTGCGGCCTCGGAAGACCGGCATCGGCCGTAATCCGCGCACTGGGGCGGAGGTTTCCATTCCGCCGGGGAAAGCGGTGCGGTTTAAGCCGGGCAAGGAGTTGCAGTCCATCGATTAGAGCCGGGCATCCAAGTTAGTGGAGCGTGCCGGCTCGCCCGCCTCTGAAGTGAATCAGCGGAAGCT
>DASTDH010000326.1:0-9180 GCA_035710445.1 Chthoniobacterales bacterium | reverse complement strand
CCACATCGGAAAACCGGGAGAGGTGATTCCTGATTGGTGGCAAGTAATCAAATAGCGGCGCTGGTTGGAGGGACCAGGAGTCGGGTTCGACGCTTGGCGCAATTTCTGGTAGTGGCGACTAGCCTGTCCGACATAGTCAGGTTTTGTCAGGTTGTCGGTAGGTTCGCCGGGACGACGTCGGATCCGGTTAGGGAGCCTCGTGTTCCCGGCTAAAGTGGTGGAACGAAGCGATTGGGGCGGCGGACCTAAAGGCGCAGTCGCCATCGCTCGCCATCACCCTGTGGCAATACTGTTCGGGCGAACGACGCCGAGGCGACTGCGTTTTCGGGCCGGGGTGAACGAGTCGCCCCGTTCGGGTTAGTAAGTTCAATGACACGAGGTGCTTCGGTTGGACAGTCGCCGCTTGTACCGAAATCCAGCCCGTTACCTGACAAGATCTTTCCCGCCAGCCTTATTCCTGGAGAGTAGACGTCCTCCGAATCTAATCACCAGTCACTTCTTACCAACTACTTCTCACTGTTCTCTGTTTCCGCCGTTCACGGCGTTCCTAATCCTTGAACTCTATTCCCTGCTAGGCGATAGAGCACGCGAATGAAATCAACCGCCACCCAGCTCGGCGCTGCCGATAGCAAACGCTCGTTCAACTGGGTAGATTTGTTGATTTTTGCAGGCGTTTTGGGCTTCCTTTGGAGTATCCTCGAGTTTGGTTCCGGGATGATGGTGCATTTCGACGCGACGTCGCAATCGCTCCCCATCTCGACAAACATTCGCCATATCCCCTACTATGCCGGCCGGACCTTGATCCGGATGTGGATCGCATTCGGTTTTTCGCTCATCTTCACCTTTTCGGTTGGGTACGCCGCTGCGAAAAGCAAGATCGCTCGAGCAATTATCCTCCCGTTTATGGACATCATGCAGTCCATTCCGGTGCTTAGCTTTCTCACGATCTTTATCACTTTTTTTGTTTCCCTATTTCCGGGAAGTCTCTTCGGGGTGGAATGCGCCAGCGTTTTAACAGTCTTTACCGGCCAGGTCTGGAACATGGCATTCGGATTTTATCATTCGATGGTAACCATTCCGCAGGATCTGCAGGAGGCTGCGACCAATTACCGGCTCACAGCTCTGCAACGATTTCAAAAGCTCGAGGTGCCGGCTTCAATGCACAGCCTTATCTGGAATTGCATGATGTCGTTTGGAGCCGGTTGGTTCGCGGTCAGTGCGAGTGAGGCGATTACGGTGCTCGGCAAGAATATTCAGCTGCCGGGGCTAGGTTCCTACATGGCGACGGCAGTGAGCACTGGTAATTACTGGGCCGCCTTCTGGGCGATCATTTCCATGCTTTTCGTGATCCTGGCAACTGATCAACTGGTCTGGCGACCGCTCCTGGTTTGGGCCGACAAGTTCAAGATGGAACTTACGGAATCGGCCCACCCTCCAACTTCCTGGTTTTACGACTTGCTGCGACGAGCTTACATCTTTGAATGGCTCGGGGAGCATGTGCTACTACCTGTTAGCGCGTTTTACGACGACCTTCGGGCGAAGCTGTCGGTCGGCCGAGGGGAAGCGGAGGGCGCGAAGCCCAGCAAACTGGCGAGGTACGCTTGGCTAGCCGTTGGCATCCTTTTGCTGGTAGGCCTTCTCTATGAAGTCATTTTTGGAGTGATGGCCGGGCTTGACGCGGTCTATCGGCATATTTCAGGAACCGAAATCTTAACGATTGTTGGGCTCGGATTTGTGACGCTGTTGAGAGTAGTGGCGGTGACGGTTTTGGCGACTCTCATCTGGACGCCGATTGGTGTTTGGATCGGTTCGAAGCAACGGGTAGCACAAATCGCTCAACCATTGGTGCAGATATTCGCCTCGTTTCCGGTCAATATGACTTTTCCTTTGGTCGTCGGATTATTCGTTCGCTATAACATCGACATGAATTGGGGCTGCATTCTGCTTATTGCCCTGGGCGCACAGTGGTACATCTTGTTCAATGTGATTGCAGGGGCGATGGCGATTCCCAATGATCTCAAGGAAGCGGCGAGGAATTTCGGTCTAAAAGGATGGCCATTGTGGAAAACCCTCATTTTACCGGCGATCTTTCCGTTCTGGATTACTGGAGCATGCACCGCGGCCGGGGGAGCGTGGAACGCAACCATTCTGGCTGAAGTTGCTACCTGGGGAGACAAGACACTGAAAGCAACTGGGTTAGGGGCATTTATCAGCGAAGTGAGTTCTCAAGGGGGCGGTAACGGGGTTCCTGCGCTCATTGTTGGAACCGCGATCATGGCACTCTTTGTAGTCATAATTAACAAGCTGGTATGGAGACGATTGTACAGCTATGCCGAACATCGCTTCCATCTTGATTAGTTCCCATGTCAACCGAGCTCACATCACCTCCCAAAACGGTCCGCGCGGAAAGCCCGGCTATCGCAGAACTTCGCGCTGTATCGAAGAACTTCACTGTGGGTCATGGTCGAGAACTAAAAGTTCTGGATCAAATCGATTTGGCGATCCACGAAGGAGAGTTGCTGGCACTCCTGGGCCAGTCGGGATCCGGTAAATCAACTTTGTTGCGTTGTCTCACCGGTCTTACCCGACCGACCTCCGGCCGCGTACTGAGTTACGGAAAACCGCTGGAAGGAATCAATCCTCATGCCTCGATTGTGTTCCAGACCTTCGCGCTCTATCCCTGGCTTACCGTAGAACAAAACGTCGAGGTGGGTTTGATGGCAAAGAGAATGGCGCGGGACGACAAGACCGAAGCCGTGGAAAAGGCTATCGACCTTATCGGGCTCAACAACTATCACTCGGCATTTCCGCGCGAGATCTCCGGAGGAATGCGACAGCGCGTCGGCATCGCTCGAGCTCTGGTATCCCAGCCCAAGATCCTGTGTCTGGATGAGGCATTCAGCGCCCTCGATGTGCTTACCGCTGAGAACCTGCGTAAAGAGGTCGTCGGGTTATGGCAAGGCGAAGGCACCGGTTTGAAGAGCATCTTCATGGTGACTCATAACATTGAGGAAGCAGTTGAAATGGCGACGCGCATCTGCGTTCTGTTTCCGCACCCTGGACGCCTGGGAATCATCTTAGAGAACACTCTGCCATACCCGCGCAATCCGAATCATCCGGAATTTCAGCGTTTAATGAGAGTGATTCACGAGACGATCACGCTGCAAGCTTTGCCCGATCTGCCTCCGGAACCACCTCCAGCCGTCGGACGACCGATTTCGCGCGCGCGCGCCCGGATGGAATCGATTCCGACGGTCGGGGTCAGTCAAATTCTTGGTTTGCTCAGTATCCTCCACGACCAGCCCGATCTAAACAACGTTTACGATATTTCCGACGAAATAGGCAAAGAGTTCGGCGAGACGATTGCTATCGTCAAAGCGGCCGAAATCCTGGAGTTCGTTAATACGCCGAAGGACGAGGTCGAATTCAATGAGCTCGGTCGCAGGTTTTTCCAATCCGACCGCGCTACTCGCAAAGAGATTTTCGCCGAGCAAGTGCGTAAGTTGCGCCTGTTCCATATCATTCTTGCTTATCTCGAAACCCAGGAAGAGGTCTCCGCGGAAACGGTAACCCACGATATTGCTACTGCCCTTCCTTACGAGAATCCGGAGAAGATCCTCCAAACGATGATAGCCTGGGGGCGCTATGCCGGTTTGATGGACTACAACGCAAATACCGACATGGTGACTCTTCCGGAAGAAGAGGAGGAAGAGGAGGAAGAGGAAAAAGCCGGAGCATAGTCTGATGCTTTCTCTTTCGTTCCCCCATATCGCCAACTTCGGCGGACCGGCCAGCCTCAGGGGTTGTTTTCGGTAGCGGCGACTGTCCCGTTACATCCCTGACTCTGCCCGACCGAAAGCTCAAAGCGAAGCGATTGGCTCGACCGATTTCAACGTGCAGTCGCTATCTCTATCGAGCGGACAACGATGTGGCGACTGCGGTTTACGGCTACTGCAAACCAGCCACTTCGCTCAAATCTTTACATTGGGCGAGACGAAGTTCTTCGGTTGGACAGTCGCCGCTAGCGAAAACACTGGCTCCGGCGCTTCCGCCCTTCACTGCCAACCGCCAACCGCTAACTGCTAACCGCCAATCCCTCCGCGTTGGTCACCCGACTTGGGCGGATGCCGATGAACAGAATCGATACCGCCGCGATGATGCAAAGGTTACCTGAAACCAGGAAGGCATGATCGTAAGTTCCTTCAATGGTTCTAAGGGCTCCGGCGAAACTCGCTGCGGCGGCAGCGCCGAGTTGATGAGCTGCGAAGATCCAGCCAAAGACCAATCCAACTCGGTCACGTCCGAAGATCTGGGCGGTAAGTGCCACCGTGGGAGGTACAGTTGCAATCCAATCAAGGCCGTAAAAGACCGCAAATAGCGGCAATTTGAACGACTGAAGGTCGAAGGACCAGGGGAGAAGAAGCAGGGAAAGACCGCGCAGACCATAGTAAAAGAATAGCAGCCAACGGTTGCTGAACCGGTCCGATAGCCATCCGGAGAGAGTTGTGCCAATGAGGTCGCAAACCCCCATTGCGGCTAGTAGATTGGCACCGTGCACTTCGGAGAACCCGTGGTCGACACAGGCCGGAATAAGGTGGGTTCCGATTAATCCATTGGTGCTTGCACCGCAGACAAAAAAGCTCCCCGCCAACAGCCAGAAGGCGGGCCTGCGGGTTGCATCAAATAACGCGCCCAGGGCTGCGGCGATCGGATTCTCCCGCACCGATTCGGCTTCATCGTGATCATTGCCTAACCGGCGAAGACCGACCTGGCGCGGGGTATCGCGCATCAGGAGAGCAACGAACGGAAGAAACAGCGTGATGACCACAGCGACAGTCCAGGTCGCTGCGCGCCAACCGTAATGCACGGTCAGATTGGCCAGTAACGGCAGAAACAGCAACTGACCGGTTGCAGTGCTTGCGCTCAGCACGCCGAGAACGGCTCCACGGTGCCGGTCGAACCAGTGGTGAACGACGGTCGCGCCAAGCACAATTGCGCCCATCCCGGTTCCGGCTCCGATAAGAATGCCCCAGAGCAAGAGCAATTGTTCAAGCCGGGTCACAAAGGCAGTCAGTCCGACTCCGATGCCCAACAGACCCAGAGAAACGATCATGATTTTGCGCGGCCCAAAACGTTGAATCAATCCGGCGGCAAAGGGTCCGATCAACCCATACAGTACCAAATTGACGGATATAACCGTAGAAATTGAAGCGGGAGTCCAATGGAACTCGCTTTCAAAAGGAACGATAAGGATACTTACTGTGGCCCGAATCGCGGCGGTGAGCAGAAGCGTACAGAAGGTGATGACGGCGACGATCCAAGCGTAGTGGAACGAGAAACGCGGATGCGGCAGTCGAGGAAAGTGAATGTTCACGATAGACCGTTGGGAAGGCGGCAAGGTGTCTTAGATAAAGGAGAGTGGCAAGGAGAAACTGTACCGTTCGGTCAACCGGTGCTGGGAAACGCCGGTTACCGTCTAAAATAGGCTGCAAATAGCACGATGATGTTGTAGTTGCGGGCCGGAGATCGTGTTTACTGCCGAGATCAATTTTTATGAAGCAAACGATCGCACCCCCTAATGGTGCTCCGCCTATGGTCAACTTGGAACGTACGGGCGACCAGCTGAAGCTGGTGCTGGGCGGTGATTGGAGTCTCAAATCGCCTGAGCGTTTGCGCGCGGAAACGGTCCTCGCCGGTCTTGAGCGGGAACCTGGTCTGAGGTTAATCCAGTGTGTGACGAACGAGGTCAAATCTTGGGATAGCAGCCTGCTCGTCTTCCTATGGGAAGTGGAAGAGTGGTGTAAAAGCCGTCAGGTCAAGTTTGCCGAGGACAACTTGTCGAAAGAGATTTCTAGTTTGCTTAATCTCGCTACCGCGGTTCCGGAGCAGCAAACCGGACGAGGATCCAGAAGTCGGCGCTCCCTTTTTTATCAGCTAGGGAGCTGGGCTCTTGGCCAAATCGACATGCTGCTGGCCGCGTTCGAATTCATCGGCGAGTGCGTCCTGAGTTTTCGGCGGATTCTTGCCAGACGCGGGAAAGTAGACTGGCGGCTGTATTGGCTCACGTTGCAGGAGTGTAGTGCGGAAGCTTTGCCCATCGTCGGCCTGATCAGCTTTTTGACCGGCTTAATTCTTGCCTTCGTCGGTGCTATCCAATTACGGCAATTTGGCGCCGGAATTTACGTGGCGAACCTGGTGGCAGTTGCGATGGCTCGGGAAATGGGAGCAATTATGACAGGGGTCATTATGGCCGGCCGCACCGGAGCAGCTTTCGCGGCGCAGATTGGCAGCATGAAAGTTTCGGAGGAAATCGATGCGCTGAGCACGCTTGCAATTTCGCCGATGGATTTTCTGGTTAGTCCGCGGGTAGTCGCGCTCTTTTTGATGATGCCGTTGCTTTGCCTTTATTCCGATCTGATCGGTATTGCGGGCGGAGCAGTCGTCGGTGTCAGTCTGCTCAAGATATCATTGGTGCAGTATTGGAACCAGACGCTAGGGTCGATGGGCTTGACCGACATCGTCATTGGTGTCGTCAAGTGTTCAATCTTTGGAGTGATCGTCGCGCTGACCGGCTGTCAACGCGGCATGAAATGTGAGAATAACGCAGCGGCGGTCGGGAACGCGGCGACATCTGCAGTCGTTTTAGCGATCACTGGGATTGTCGCTTCCGATGCGGTAATCGACGTGCTGATCGAGGTACTCAAGATATAGCTGGTTGCGGCCTGAACACTAAGAAGATGATGTCTGAATCCACACCATTGGGCGACTCGAACTCCGCAACTTTGTCATCAGCCAAAATCTCTCCGGAAATCGAAGTGCGGGATCTCGAGATGAGCTATGGCTCATACATCGTGATGCGAGATATTAATTTCACGGTCGCAAAAGGTCAGGTGCTAGTCATCATGGGAGGGAGCGGGTGCGGCAAAAGTACATTGTTGAAGTATATGATTGGTTTGAAAGAAGTGACACACGGCGATGTCCTGTACAAAGGCGAGAGTTTTGTCAAAGATAGTCCAGAAGAACGCGAGGAAGTTCAGCGTACTTTCGGGGTATTGTATCAAGCTGGCGCTCTCTGGAGTTCGAGAACCCTGGCCGAGAACATAGGGCTTCCGCTCGAAGAGTATACGAAGCTTTCAGCCAAAGAGATCCGCGAGTTGGCCTCGCTCAAGCTCTCTTTGGTTGGTTTGAAAGGCTTTGAGGATTTCTATCCTTCAGAGATCAGTGGAGGAATGCGCAAACGAGCAGGGCTGGCGCGCGCTATGGCATTGGATCCGGAGATTCTGTTCTTCGATGAACCTTCGGCCGGCTTGGATCCGATTAGCTCCCGTCGTTTGGATGAGCTGATTTTGCAGTTGCGCGACAGCCTTGGCACCACGGTCGTAGTTGTTACCCACGAATTACCATCAATCTTCGCCATCGCTGACACTGCCATTTTTCTGGACGCGGAGACGAAACGCATGCTGGTTCAAGGCGATCCAAAGGTATTGGTCAAAGAAGGTCCTCCTAAAGTGAGAATTTTTTTGCTACGTGGCCAGGAAGTTTCGGCCCAAACGGATGCCAAACAACTTTCGGCGGAAAAATCGACAAGCAAATAGATGAGTCAAAAAGCGAATCCCACATTAATCGGCGTTTTTGTCTTTGGAGCTATATTGATTGCTGTCGGAGCGGCAGTCTTTTTTGGATCGGCCGATCTTTTCGCCAAAAAACAGACTTTTGTTTCCTATTTCAATCAATCAGTCAGCGGACTGTCGATTGGTTCGAACGTGAAGTTCAAAGGGGTTACCGTCGGCAAGGTAACCAAGGTACAGCTTGGCTTTGTCGGCGAAGATAATCCCGTTTATGCGAAAGTATTTTATGAGGTCGACCAAAACTTTGTGGTCAAAGAATTTGGCACCAAAGGATTCAATGTGGATCTGTCTGATCCGGAAGCTCATGCTAAACGAATCGAACAAGGGTTGCGGGCGCGGCTCGATTTTGAAAGCTTGATCAGCGGTCAACTCTACGTGGCGCTCGACTTTATTAAAACCGGTGCGGCGCCGGTGGTGTTTCACCACGCTGAGACCGATGAAAACGCGCTGGAAATCCCGGTTCAACCTTCTGACATCGAAGCGATTCTAGCCAACCTCACCAAAGCGATTTCCAATCTTGGCACCGTGGATTTCCTGACCATTTCGAAAGACTTGCAATCCTTGATTGTGAGCGCACGCGACGGCATCAACGCGTTGAATCTGGCTGATCTCGGGAAATCCATTGATAACCTGGTGAACGGCCCGGAACTGAAAGGTGCGTTAACTAGTGTTAAAACATCTTTTGATCAGCTGGACGCAACCCTAAAAAAATTGGATAAGGAGTTGGATCCCATCTCCAATAACTTAAATCCGACCTTGGAAGAAGCTAAAAAGACGATGGCTCAACTGCAATCGGCGACCGCTCATCTTGACAAGATGCTTAGCAGCAATTCATCTTTTCGTTATCAACTGGATACGGCTCTGTCCCAAATTGGTACAGCTGCCGACTCATTGCGCAGACTATCAGAGTTCCTCGAACGCAATCCGAATTCGATCATCTTCGGGCGGAAACCGGCGAAACGACCGCAATGATCGGCAAGGCCAGCCAGCTGCTGATTGTGCTCTTCGTCAGCGGTTGCGCGACTACTGAACCACTTGCGACATTCTATACTCTCGGTCCGGGAGGGGACGTTCATTCTACCCTCAAGCAGTCAACGGCTCGTTCAGTACAGGTTTATGTCAACCGCGCGATTGTGCCTGCTTACCTTAGTAGAACTAACCTGGCCAGTTTTCGCAAGAACCAGGTAGAATATTCACCCGACGCGTTTTGGGCTACCTCTTTGGATCAGGCGATCGCTCAGGCGGTGGCGCTGAATTTGAATGCCTATGGAGTTTCCGCGATCGGCTTTCAAGCGATGTCGAGCCCCCCGGCGCACTCCTACGAAATTGGTATTAGGATTGTCCACTGTGAAGGGTACGATAACGGGGACGTTGTGCTTTCTGGCGTTTGGGAACTCCGCTCCCCAGACGGTGGAGTCGTTACTAGTAAGTCTTTTAGTATCCACCGAAACGGTTGGCAACCCGGACACTATCCGAGCTTGGCCGCCCTTCTTGCCGACGAGGTGACGGAATTGAGTAAACAAATTGCATCGCGACTCCGGCGTTAGGGGCC
>DASTDH010000325.1:0-2299 GCA_035710445.1 Chthoniobacterales bacterium | reverse complement strand
TTGTCTCAAGAGCTTCGGAGGTACGATTCGCCAGATGTAATGCTTCGGCCTTTAGAGCCAGGAAAAGTGGCAAGGACAGCACCGCACCGGTCGCCCGAGAGTCTCTTATCCCCTGCTCGATCCACGGAATACCTCCCACGGTGTCCCCGGAGGCGCTGCGCGCCCAGCCGCGGTAAATGGCTCCTATCGCTAGCCAATAGACAAAACTGTGACGCGTGGAGAGTTCAATCAAATCCGAAGCCAAGCGGTCCACTTCAGCAGGATTACGCTCGGCATGGCCGAGACCCGCTGCCCAAGCGAGCGCGAAGACTAATCCGTTCATATCATTCAGCTCCTTTGCTGTTGAAATCGCTTCGTTCATGTACGCTTGGCAAGAGACGGCGGTCTCTCCGAGATACCACGCGGACATGGCCCACTGGCAAAGACAGCTGACGATTGGCGCATGGAGGTCTTCCGGATAAGACTGGACATTTCCCGAACGCCATATCTGAACACCTCGCATCGCGTATTGTCGCGCGGCCTCGAAATAGCCCAAATAGAAGAGCGTGCATGACAAAGGGCGACAGGCTCCAATCATTAGCGCAGCGTCATTCTGTTCTTGCGCCAGTGAGTAAACGCGTTCGGCAATCTGCATCGCAGCGGACATCTTCTCAGTCTGGATGGAATAGCGCCACTGACCTATGAGTGCCACGTACAACAGGAATGGACGACCAAGCGAGTGACACAAGCGCTCAGCGCGCTCGTAACAAATTCGGGCCTCGGGTGCTCCTAATCCTCGCGTGGCCGTTAGGTATAGCCCCGCCTGCATGAGAATGAAGAGCTCATCTTCCGCAGTGAGACTCTGCTCCTCGACGCCCGTTTCTACCGGTGAACCCCAGCGTCCGTGTTCGAAGAAATGAGCTAAAACCAAGAGCAACCCTCCTCTGGCTCCGAGGACCTTAGCTGCAAAGCAGGAATCACCTCGCTGAATTCGCGGAATGTAAACTTCATGCAGCGCGTCGCGAAACAGCCCGGCTCGGCAGCTACAGATTACTGCCAAGAACAGTGGCTCCATCTCCCTAAAACTATCCGGCAGCTGCGGCGCAAGCGTTCGATAATAACGATAGAGGCGGCTATTGCTTTCCTTCCAAGCCTTAGTTCGTTGAGTTCGGAGCTGTTCGCCAAAGTATTCACGAACAAGAGGATGGGTATCGAGATGTCCAGGATTATGCGGATCTTCTGGGGCGAGGAGTCTGGATCTTCTTAACCTGGCTAGAATCGTGCGCCACTCTGTCGGGCTCAAATCAGTTAATGACTCTGTAAGTCCAGGAATCGCAGGAAATTTCAGCAGAGCTCCAAGCGCCTTTTCGTCAGCTGGCCGATCAAATAGGCCTAGCATGCGCAGAACCGACAGCTCTGGACCTTCACCAAACCAGGATTGGTAAGATTCCATTACTTTTCGGGCATGGACTCCCTGTCGTACGTCGCGAGCAAGACGTTCTGAGATTTCTTCGCGACAACGAATGTCCCCATTGTAAGCATCGCTCAGATAGCTGCCTAGAAGCGTGAGAGCCAGACAATGGCCACTGAACTCGCCGCTGGCACTTCGCAGCTCCTCCTCATTCCCCTCAACCCCGAGCGCTCGGAGCAACTTCGCGCCAGCATCGCTTGATAGTTGTTCCAGGTCACGGCGCAGGGCCGAGGTGGGCTCGTGATCTGCAATATCAGCGATCGGCGTACGCGTGGTAATCACGCAAAGCCCCGTATTGAAGGCAGCGAGTTCGCGCAAAAGCGCCTGGAGGGAAGGCTCACGTAGGCGCCCTTCTTGTGGCCCAGGCGGATTTTGGAGCGGCTCTAAGCCATCCAGAACCAACAAGTTTCGACGGTGCGCGACGAGCTTTGCAAGTCTTTCGCCTTTTTCCCACGCCGTTCCGAGCCGTGGATCTGGATCTCCAAACCAAGTAAGAGCCGCGTCAAGAAATTCATCTGCGGACGAAGTGCCCCCACTGGTGCCCTGTCTGTAGAAGGACCAGCCAAACACGAACTCTGCAGACCGGTAATGATCCGCAGCCATCCGTCGGAGCCAATGATTCACCAGCGTGGACTTTCCGACACCAGCCCAGGCAACAATTGTAACGATATTGGTATCCTTGTTTGCCCATGCACGATCTAGAAAAGCGATATCCTCCTCCCGACCAAAGACATCACTTCCGGTAACGGGTAATCTCGCCACTGAAATATTCTTCGGTGCAAGCCGTGCTGGCGACTTGCGAGTTTCGACACGGGAAGCGGTAGAGGGCCTCTTCTGTAGGCTCCGAAG
>DASTDH010000324.1:0-21925 GCA_035710445.1 Chthoniobacterales bacterium | reverse complement strand
GTTCGAGACCGATTCCGTCGTTGTTCAGCGCGTTGAGGTTCAGCTCCACGCGAACTCCGGGCAGCGCGCTGCCTCCGACCGTGACCTGGCCAACGCCACCGATTTGCGAGAGCTTCTGCGCCAGGATCGAACTGGCCGCGTCATACACCAGACCGCGGCGGAGCGTGCTCGAGGTCAGCGCCAGGATGAGAATCGGCGCGTCGGCCGGATTCACTTTTTTATAGCTGGGGTTACTCGGCAGATTGGCCGGCAGTTGGCTGCGGGCCGCGTTGATCGCGGCCTGCACGTCGCGTGCGGCTGCGTCGATATTGCGATTCAAGTCGAACTGCAGAACAATGTTGGTTGTTCCAAGTGCGCTGGTCGACGTAAGTTCGGTCAGCGCGGCGATGCGCCCGAACTGGCGCTCCAGCGGGGTCGCCACCGAAGACGCCATCGTCTCGGGACTGGCGCCGGGATAACTCACGCTGACTTGGATGACTGGATAGTCTACCGCAGGCAAATCGTTGACCGGGAGTTGTCGGAAAACCTGCACTCCAAACAGTGTGAGACTGATCGTCAAAAGCAGCGTCATGATCGGACGCCGGATACAAAGTTCGGAAACGTTCATAAAGCCGGCTTCGGACTGGCAGTTGGATCCACCTTGCTGTTTGAATCACCCGAATGTTGGCTCTGGGTGAGACCATTATCGGGCGCGCCCAGGATACCCGCTCGATAAGGAGAAGGATTGACTTTCGCTCCGTTTCCAATCGTCAATTGTCCTTCTACCACCACCGTCTCATCTGCCTTCAGGCCATCGGCGACAACCACGAAATCCCGGTAGCGAACCCCCTGCGTCACCAGTCGTTGCTCGACCGTATTGTCCGCCCGAAGCACAAACAGATACGAACCTTTCGCACCCACCTGGATCGTCTGGCTTGGGACGACGACCGCTCCTTTTAAAGTTTGCAATGTGAGCGCCACTTTCACGTATTGTCCCGGCCACAAATAATGGTCGCTATTTGGGACGGTTGCCCTCAACAGCACAGTGCCTGCTTGCGCGGAGACAGCGTTATCAAGAAAAGTCAGTGTCCCCGATTTCGTAACATCCGGCTGGGTCGGAGCCACCACGTCAACGCTTAGTTGGTTGCCGGACATGTTTTCCCGCAGCCGCGCAAGATCGTTTTCAGAAATGTGGAAGTCGACGTAAACCGGAGCCTGACGCTGGATATTGACCATGCTGACCGCACCGGTGCTCACGTAGTTGCCCGGATCCACCAATCTCCGCCCGGTTCGCCCATCCACCGGAGAGCGCACGTAGCAATATTCCAGGTTCAGATTCGCTCGATCGATGGACGCCTGATCTCTTGCCACCGCACCCTGGAAATTCTTCACGTTTGCCTTGTCCGTATCGATCTGCTGCTCGGAGACGAAGTGCTGTGGCCCAATCTTCTCGTCGCGTTGAAGGTTGTTTTGATTGAGGTCGAGTTGGGCCGAATCAGACTGGAGCTGGGCTTGCGCTTGCTCCAAATCCGCTTGAAACGGTCGCGGATCGATCACGAAAAGCAGATCGCCTCTTTTGACGTCCTGCCCATCAGTGAAATGGACCTCCGTAATTCGGCCGGCCACTTGCGGTTTCACATCGACTGATTCGGGAGAACTAATTCGGCCAAACTCGTAAAGCTGCACCGGAACGTCTTTGTTAAGCGCTTTCGTCACCAAAACGTTTTTAGCTGTTTGCCCAGTGTTGCTGGGCGGACTCGAACGGCCGCAAGCGAAGAGGGTGCAAAAAACCGGCAGAAAGATCCAAAGTCGGTGCATAGGGGGGCCTGAAACACAAAGACTCATCGTGCGGTTTACCTACTCGTCGTGCATTTTTCTGCCGAGACGATCTTCGACCGCACCAGTAGAACTAATCGGAGAGCGCCTCCAGTGCAAAAACAGACTTATCAACCACCCGAAGGCCCTGTTACCGGCGCCTTTACCGAATCAGCGCGTACGCTTCAGCAAATCCAGTAGCTGCATAGCCACTTCCGTGCCATCGCTGATTTCGAGGCACACCGCTTGGACGATGAGAGCGAGCTTATGCCCATCGCCAAAGGGGTTTTGTAATAAAAGCTCAAGACCAAGCCCCAAATGGCAAGAGGCGAATGCAAGGCGCCGCGCGCCCAAAACAATCAAATAGGTAGCGCCCTTATGCCACCATTGGCCGCGTCGGACAGACCCGAGATCTCGCGCCGGAATCCACTGAACGAATGGCGTGGATCAGCGCGAGGCATCCGAGGACGTTCAGAGATCTGTCACGCCGTTCCTCATGCCTTCCCACTTGGCTGTGCTTACCCGATTTTCGGATCCTGTTGACAGTACGCTGATGAACTGAGTCGGCCCAGTGCTTCGTGTTTTGTTTAATAGCCATGGCCAAGCTACTTAAGCACAAGGGATGCCAATCGAGCATCATATGACATAAGTTGCTTTCTACAAGCTAGTTATGTCTAGCGGAGTTCGATTTGTCAGGAAAGAGCGCAGCCGCTGGCTTCCCGCTTTCGGGAAGCTCTCATCCCATTTTTGGGTTAGCATTGCGAAACCTGTCAGCCGCCAATGTTCCTCGGTTTATTTCATCCTCGACCGTTCTGCGCAGAAGAGTTGCCCAGAGCCATCGTCAGGCGTCCACTACGTCTGCGTACTGTGAGCGGCGCGCCAAATGCCTCGGTCATCAAATCGGTAACCACCACTTGCCTTACCGGTCCCCGTGCCAAGACACTTCCATTCCGGAGCAAAAGCGCCCCGGAAAAACAAGGTAGAATTTCCTCAACGTGGTGCGTAACAAGGACCAGACTCGGCGTCGCTTCCGATCCTGCCAACCGAGATAAAAATTCGAGAAAACGTTCTCGCGCAACCGGATCAAGCCCGGCGCACGGTTCATCCAGTATCAGGATCTTACATCGCGCCATCAGTGCCCGGCCAATCAAGATCCGTTGGCGCTCTCCCTGGGAAAGATAACCCCAGGGACGGCCTGCCAAACGCTCACATTCGACTTGAGCCAAGAGTTGCAAGGCTTCTTCCCGTTCTACGCCCTTGACCGGGTGCCAAGAATTGATCTCTGCCCTACGTCCACTCGCTACAATTTCCAGGCCGATTTGGTCATCTTCAATCATCTGGCGCACGCTGGAGCTCACCAGTCCGACCTCTTTACGCAACTCTCGCCAATCGGTTTTGCCATATTGTTTCCCGAGGACCTGAATCGCACCAGCCGAGGGAGTGACGTACCCGGTAATGCAACTTAGCAAAGTCGTTTTACCGGAGCCATTCGCACAGAGAATTACCCAATTTTCCCCCGTTTGGACCTGCCAGTTGATATCCTGAAGAATCCGAGTTTGGCCGCGGCGCACCTCGAGATGTTCAATAGAGACGATCGACATAGCAGCGGCCCGTCGGATTAGAAAGTGAGAGACCTGGTTGCTAGCGAACTCGTGAGAGACAGGCCAACCGTGTAGACGGGGCACCGAGACTTCGCTTCGCGAACCAAAATGAAAATCATTCCTTTTCCGCGAAGCGGAGTTTTAGTCCGCCGCGGCGGAGTGGACAGCCAGAGATTTTGCATATCAGGTCAGCAAGCTACCGTTCCGCTCGGCCTTTGAGTCCGACAGGCTGCTACTCAATCGAACCGGCAATCCGATGCAAGGGCCTGCTTCAAGAGCCTCAGATACTTTGCTCTTGGAATTTCGACGGCCCCAAATGAGCGGAGATGCGGGGTCGTGTACTGGGTGTCGAGCAATCGAAATGCCCTGTCCTGCAGCCGTTCGACCAGAGCTACCAATGCGACCTTCGAAGCGTCGGTTTCTCGATGAAACATCGATTCTCCAAAAAAGGCTCCATAAACGCTCACGCCATACAGCCCGCCCACCAACTGATTTCCCCGCCAGGTCTCGACCGAATGGGCAAACCCAAGCTCGTGCAAATTTAAATAACTATGGACAATTTCGGGGCTAATCCAGGTTTCGGTACGTTCGCCGCAAGCACGAATAACTTCCGCAAACGCCGTGTTGAAGCGTATCTCGAAGTCGTTCTTGCGTAGACTTCGCCGGAGTCCATGTGGAATATGAAACGCGTCGAGCGGTATGATACCGCGCGGATCAGGCGAAAACCAGGCGATCTCGCCGTCTTCCACTGCCATCGGGAAAATCCCACGGCAGTAAGCTTCCAACAGCAATGAGGCCGGAATAATCTGAGATCGTTTTCGCTGGCGCACGAGAATATTAGAATACTGTGCGGAGATAATTTTGCCACGGAATCGTCATTGACATGGAGTGGTTGTCCCGGAAGCGGCGACTAGCCTGTCCGACATAGTCTGATGGCAACACCAATAGGCTTTGCCTGCCCAAGACGACGTCGGATCCAACCGCAAGCTAGAAGCGCGACCGGTCGAGAAATTTTGAACGAGACGAATCGAGCGGTCCTCACCAAAATGTGCAGTCGCCATCGTATGCCTCGCGTATGATACAACATACGGACCGATCGCGGCGCCAAACCCAGCGACGCGATGGCGACTGCGGTCCTCGATGGATCCGGCCGAGCAGCTCCGTTTCGATTTCGGGTTCCACCAAAATCAGAAGTCCTAGAGGGACAGTCGCCGCTACCTGTCCCCGCGTCAGCGATCAAACACACACGCGCCTCCATTTTCTTTGCGGCCAAGTTTCCACTTTCGTGCCATACTGAGCGCTTCTTCTATGAGCTCCGGCAGTGCCTTTTCCCATTCCCGCATCGCCATCTTGGATTTCGGATCTCAGTACACTCAGGTCATCGCGCGTCGCGTTCGCGAATGCCGCGTTTACTCGGAAATCTTGCCGCACCACGCTTCGGCCAAAAGCCTGAGCGGTTTTGCTGGAATCATACTTTCGGGTGGACCGGCCAGTGTGTTTTCTCCGGCTGCCCCGCAGTTAGATGCGGCGATTTTTTCGCTTGGAATCCCGGTTCTCGGCATCTGCTATGGCGTCCAACTAATGGCCTTTCATCTCGGTGGGTCAGTCGAATTCTCCGATCGCCGGGAATATGGGGCTGGAAACATTAGAGTCGTTGACCAATCTGATCTCTTCCAAGATTTGCCGTGTGAATTTCAAGTTTGGAACAGTCACGGAGATAAGGTAACTGGGCTTCCTCCTGGATTTCGTGCGGTGGGTGCAACCGAAAACTCGCCTTATGCCGCCGTAGAAGATACCGGCCGGCGACTCTTTGGATTACAATTTCATCCCGAGGTCGCCCACACCCCGCTCGGAAAGGAAGTATTGGAAAACTTTCTATATCGGGTTTGCGGCTGTACGCCGGATTGGACGATGGGCTCGTTTATCGAAGAGACTTGTCAGAAGATTCGAAATAAAGTGCAGGAGGATAAAGTCGTCCTCGGGCTCTCGGGTGGCGTCGACTCCTCGGTGGCAGCTGCCTTAATTCACCGCGCAATCGGCGATCAGCTAACCTGTATCTTTGTGAACAACGGGCTGCTCCGGTCTCGCGAAGCCGAGACCGTTCAGAAATTCTTTGGCGAGAATTTTCGCATACGCTTGAAATATGTGGATGCAAGCGAACGCTTTCTCGGCCGGCTCGTTGGAGTCGTCGATCCTGAGCAAAAACGGAAGATCATTGGCGAAGAGTTTATTCGGGTCTTCGAAGCGAGCACGAAGGAACTTACTGCGGAGAACGAGGAGGGCCATCGCTATCGTTACTTGGCGCAAGGAACACTTTATCCAGACGTTATTGAAAGCGTTGCGATCGACGGTAATCCCGCCGCGGTGATTAAGAGCCATCACAACGTTGGCGGGTTGCCGGAGAAGATGCATTTTGAGCTGCTCGAGCCTTTGCGACAACTGTTCAAAGATGAGGTTCGCCGGGTCGGACTGGAATTGGAGCTACCGAAAGAGATCGTTTTCCGCCAGCCTTTCCCCGGTCCCGGCCTCGCAGTCCGCGTGTTAGGCGAAGTGACTGAGGAACGCCTTCGAGTTCTCCGGCAGGCTGATGAGATCGTGGTGAGCGAAATGAAAGCCGCAGACTGGTACTATAAGGTCTGGCAATCTTTCGCCGTTCTTCTGCCGGTTCGATCGGTCGGCGTCATGGGTGACCAGCGAACCTATGAAAATACGGTTGCCCTCCGAATTGTGGAGAGCCAGGATGGCATGACGGCTGATTGGGTCCGCCTTCCGTTTGAGATACTGGCTCGAATCTCCAGCCGGATTAGCAACGAAGTAAAAGGCGTCAATCGGGTTTGTTACGATATCTCGAGCAAGCCGCCGAGCACCATCGAGTGGGAGTAACGAATCGGGAATTAATCGGTGTGCAGTAATCGGTAATCGGTAATCGGTAGAGCAAACAGCGAATCGGGCGGGGCGCACAAGTGAAACCGGCAGTCGCTTTGGTCGCGCCAGCTCCAGGCTGTGGCGCGAGGCTACGTTCGCGTCGGCTCTTGGCGCTCCACCGATCAGTGTCCGAAGCGTTGCCAACTGCTAACTGCTTACCGCTTACTGATCCCTGATTACCGATCACCGATTACTGCACACGGCCTATTTCACAACCTCGACCCGCCCATGATCGTCACAGTGATCACCTGCGGATGATGCAGATGACCATCGACGGGAGCGTTTCCTTTTTCCCACCAATTGACGCCCGCAATTTCTTTTACTGCTCACCGGTTACCGACTACCGATTATTAATGCGACGCGACCGGTTATAATTCTGCCTGGACAGGCCGCACCGATAAAGCAACCAATCATGAGAACTTATCCTCTAAGTTCTAGATTCTCGGTTCTCTATTCTAGATACTCTCGCCATGCGCCGCGCTATTTATCCTGGAAGTTTCGATCCAATCACAAACGGGCACCTCGACGTTATTCAACGAGCGAGCTCCCTGTTTGATGAACTCATCGTTGCAGTCGCGCTGAACGATCAGAAACATAAGTCAACTCTGTTCAGTTTGGAGGAGCGCTTCACGATTCTGCAAGAAGTCTGCCGTGAGACACCCAACGTTCGGATCGCCAAGTTGGAGGGCTTGTTAGTGAATTTCGCCCGGCAGAACGGCGCGTCGGCGATCGTACGAGGACTTCGTGCCGTCTCTGATTTTGAGTTTGAGTTTCAAATGGCACTGATGAATCGCAAAATGGAACCGACTATTGAGACGATCTTTTTAATGCCGAAAGAGGATTATACCTACCTAAGTTCCCGGATTGTAAAAGAGATCGCGAGATTGGGCGGTGACGTTTCCGCTTTCGTCCCCGGGTGCGTCCTCTCTGCCCTCTTTCGCCGTTTTTCGGACGCGCCGCGGAGCATCTAACGCCGCGATCGCCGAGAACCAAGACCAGCGATTGGTAAGGGGTACTAGGCGAGAAAACGCACTGTCATCCGTATGCGTCTACCTTCCTGATGGGTCGCATAGATCTTGTATGTCCTATTTTCCATTCCGCAATCCGCGTTCGCCTCCCCGCGTTCAATAACACTATTTCTCGAACTTCTGAGATCTTGAGTTTAAACTACATTGAAAGAAGGAAATTCTCCGGCTCCCTCGAGAGCGCTCGCTTTCGAGGACCGACAAATCGGAGGCGTAGATCATGAAAATTCATTTGCAGCAGATCCCCGAAGGCGGAGTTCACCTCGAAGGCCAGGAAACGGCTGATATCCTGGAGCTAAACGATCCAACAATCCGGGCGCTCCAAAATGTAACCTATTCCCTATCGGTTCAGGTCGAGAAGAATAACGTCCTGGTGACCGGACAGCTCTCTCTCGAACTAGAACTCGAGTGCGTGAGCTGCCTGCGCCTCTTCCACTACCCGCTGGTCGTGCCGGATTTTGTTTACGAAACAACTGTTGGAGGACGGGAGACCATCGACTTGACGCCGGCGATTCGGGAGGATATCCTCCTCGTCCTTCCTTCGCACCCACGATGCGACTGGGACGGGCATTCCGAATGTCCAGGTCTCCGGATTGAGAAGGGAACCTCGATCGACAGCGTACCCGAAGCTTCAAATGCTTGGGATGCTCTAGACGAACTAAATTTGAAAAAACAAAGCTAAAGATCATGGGCGTTCCAAAAAGAAAAACCTCGAAGATGCGCTTGCGTACGCGTAAGGCGGCAAACCGCTGGCATGCGCCGCAGCTGACCAAGTGTCCCCAGTGCGGCAGCCGTGTCCCCGGACACATCGCCTGTCCCTCCTGCGGCTACTATCGTGGGCGCCAAGTTCTAACCGTTGACATCGCCTAGGTAGCGTTAGTCCGTCCCGGACCGCAGACTAGTTGGACCCGTCCCCGCGGCGCTGTGCAAGGTAGACGGTCTGTCCCGGGCGGCTGGCATTTTCACCGCTTTACCTCTCGGAATTTCCTGTTGATCCGGCGTTTTTCTTGCATTAAGCACCCGTTCAGGCTCTTTTACCCGGCCTTGAGACGAATCTTGTGCGTATGAGGATCGCTTTAGATGCCATGGGCGGTGACTTTGCCCCAAAAAATAACGTCGAAGGCGCAGTTCTTGCCCTAAAGGAATACCCCCAGATCGAAAAACTTTTCCTGGTTGGAGACGCAGTCGCTATTGGAAACGAACTGAAGCGGATCGGGTTTCAGGACGAGCGGATCGAGATATTCCATGCCTCTCAGCTTGTTGAGATGAACGAGTCGGCGGCCAAAGCAATCCGCCAAAAGAAAGACTCCTCGATCTCGCGCTCAATCGATTTGGTAAAGAATGGATCTGCTCATGCCGTCGTTTCTGCAGGCCATACCGGCGCGGCGGTGGCGGCTTCCGTATTGAAGCTGAGAACATTGACCGGTATTGAGCGTCCGGCGGTGGCGTGTCTGCTCCCCACCGAAAAGGGCGTTTTCGTTTTGTGCGACGCCGGCGCCAACATCGATTCGTCGCCCCAGAATATGCTCCAATTTGGTATCATGGGAGCGGTCTTTGCTGAACAGGTACTCGGCATCAAACGGCCTACCGTAGGACTCCTCTCGATTGGCGAGGAAGACGTCAAAGGCAACGATACAACCAAAGAGGCATTTAAACTCCTCAAATCTGCTAACCTGAACTTCCGCGGCAATGTTGAGGGGCATGATCTGTACGAGGATGGAGCGGAAGTGGTGGTATGCGATGGATTTGTAGGAAATATCGTTCTGAAGACCTCTGAATCGATCGCCTATGCCATCTTCGGTTGGTTGCGCCGAGAACTAACCAAGAAATTCATTCGCAAGTTAGGCGCTCAACTGGCCCGCGGGGCTTTCCGGACCATCTATAAGAAAACCAATGCGGAAGAGTACGGCGGGATGCCATTGCTCGGCGTGAATGGAACCTGCATTATCGCACACGGTTCCAGTTCGCCGGTTGCCATCAAGAATGCGATTCGGGTTGCCGCAGAGTCGATTCAGCACGATTTGAATCCCCATATCATTCGCGAAATCCAAGCCTATAATGACAAGTTCTCAACTGCCCCGGCGGTCCAATAAACCGCGTCGCACTGTCTCGATTATTGGCACAGGGAGCTATGCGCCAGCTCGTGTGTTGACCAACCACGAGCTGGAGAAGATGGTCGATACGACCGATACTTGGATCCGAACCCGAACCGGCATTTCCGAGCGTAGGATTGCTGCTGAAGGTGAAAACACAAGCGACATGGCTGTTCACGCCGCCCGGGCGGCCATGCAACAGGCCGAGGTACATCCAAACGAGATCGACCTTATCATTGTCGCTACCGTGACACCGGACACATTCTTTCCCGCCACGGCTTGCTGGGTTCAAAAGAAATTAGGGGCATTCAATGCGGCATGCTTTGACGTGTCGGCTGCCTGTTCCGGGTACCTCTACTCGTTGGAGATCGCCCAGCAATTCATCTCGACGCACGTCTATAACACCGTGTTGATCATTGGTGCGGACAAGCTGAGTGCAATTACAGATTGGACCGATCGCAATTCCTGCGTGCTTTTCGGTGATGGTGCCGGCGCAGCCATCCTCCGGAATCGTCCCAATTCGCATGGAGTTATCTCGACGAACATGGGCGCTGACGGCTCGTTTACCGATATTCTGGTGATGCCGGGAGGGGGGACCCGTTGCCCAATCACCAAAGAGAACGTCGATCAACGCCTTAACACCATCAAAATGGTCGGTAAAGAGGTCTACAAACAAGCAGTGACCTCTATGTTTAATGCTGCCAACAAGGTCTTGGAGGACGCCGGGCTTCGCTACGAAGACATCGCTTGCGTCATTCCTCACCAGGCAAACCTGCGGATCATCGAAGCGATCGCGGAGCGCATGCAACTGCCGATGGAGAAGTTTTATGTGAACCTGGATCGGTTCGGGAATACTTCGGCAGCAGCAGTGGCGATGGCCCTCGACGAGGCACATCGCAACGGTCGAATTCGAGTCGGTGACTACATTCTATTGGTCGTTTTCGGCGGCGGCCTCACTTGGGCCAGTTCTGTCATTCAGTGGTAGCGCCAAACCGCCACGGTGAGGACGCTGCCTTTACCGGGAAGGAAACGTACTAGACAACCGACCGGGAAACAGCGAACGATGAACCGCCAACCGTGCGCTCCACTCCTTCGGCCGAGGCCATCATTGATACTGCTTTGGTTCGCATCCTGCTCGAGACGCAGCACCCCGATCTAGCAGGCTTGTTTCTCCAGGAGTTCGCGACGGGCTGGGACAACGCCACATTCCGTTTGGGTCCCGAACTAGCAATTCGTCTACCACGTCGGTCTGCCGCCGTCACTCTGTTGGAGCACGAGCAAAAATGGTTACCAGCGATCGCACGGCAGTTACCGTTGCCGGTCCCGGTACCTTTACGGGTAGGAAGACCGGGTGCCGGCTATCCGTGGAGCTGGAGCATCGTACCCTGGCTGAAGGGCGAGAGCGCCGATCGCATACCGCCCGAACCAGATCAAGCCGAGCCGCTCGCGCGTTTTCTGCGAGCGCTTCACGTCGGCGCGCCACCCGATGCGCCCAAAAACGAAGTACGAGGGATACCGCTCCGAAAAAGAGCCGCCTCCATCGAAGAGCGTATGCGACGACTCGAACGGAAGACTCCGGTCATGAGTACGAGGATTCAAGAAGCCTGGCAAGCGGGTCTGCAGGCGGAAGAAGATCGAGAACCAACCTGGATCCATGGCGATCTTCACTCCAGAAATGTCTTGGTCGAAAATGGTGTGATTACCGGTGTGATCGATTGGGGAGACGTGACTGCCGGCGACAAGGCAACCGATCTAGCGGCGATCTGGATGCTTTTGCCGAATCTTGAGTCTCGAGTGCACGCGATGGAGAAATATGGAAACGCTTCCCGGGCAACGTGGCTCCGGGCACGAGCTTGGGCGGTTCTGTTCGGCGTTCTGCTTTTGGATATTGGCTTGGTTGATAACCCGAGAAACGCCAGAATGGGTGAACTTACGCTCGGCCGCATCGCCGAAGGTCCGGCCTGACGTCGCTTTCATCCGGATTGCTTGGCGATCAGTCGAAAGTAACCCACAGGAAACATGCTGGACAACCGGCGCGGAACCTGTGAACGGTGAATCGCAAACTGTGGAGACGCTCGTCGATACTCACGCTCATCTGGATTTCCCGGAACTTGTTTCTGAGGTTGACGATGTTGTTAAAAGAGCGGCGGCAGCGGGGGTCACACGAATAATCACTATCGGGACAACGGTCGCCTCCAGCCGGCAGGCCGTCCAGCTCGCCGCCAAATATCCTGGCGTGTACGCCACGGTCGGAGTTCATCCGACTCACGCAGCGGAAGCTTCCGAGAATTTTATCGACCAATTGCGCGAACTAGCCGCCCAACCCAAGGTGGTTGCCGTCGGTGAGATTGGTCTAGACTACTTTCATTTACCGAGCCGAGGCGAGAAAGAGGACGTAATTCAAACCACATATCGTGCGCTTTCGGCCGGCTCAGTTGAGCTCTTGCTGCGCGATCAATCGGAAAAAGCTAGTCAGGCCGTCGTTTTCCAGGAGCAGTTGGAACTTGCCGAATCGCTCGACCTTCCGGTGATTGTCCACCAACGTGACTCCCTGGACGATATTTTGGCTATAATCAGGGAGTTTCCGGTTTCCGCGGTTTTTCACTGTTTCAACGGCAATCCAGCTCAGGCAGTCGATTTGGTTCAACAGGGCTATTATATTTCTTTCACCGGTATTGTGACGTTCAAAAAGGCCGCCGAGGTCCGCGATGCGGCCTCGGCGGTCTCTATTGATCGCCTGATGGTGGAGACCGACGCGCCCTACCTGGCGCCCGTTCCATTTCGCGGCAAACGATGCGAGCCGGCCTATGTCCGGGAGACTGCTCAAGCAATCGCCGAAACCCGAGGGACTACGTTCAAGACGCTGGCCGAAGCCACCACCCGGAATGCATGCCGCTTCTTTCGGCTTCCCTAAGGCTTTTGCGTTCAGCCCAAAATCCGGGTTTATTGCGTCTATGGTCAAAATCGAGATTGATTACCAAGGCCAACTACTGACGGAAGCCACTCACGTTCCATCCGGCACAAAACTTATCACTGACGCTCCGCTCGACAATGGAGGTAATGCTTCCTCGTTTTCTCCGACCGATCTTGTCGGTGCTGCGCTTGGGAGTTGTATGGCAACGATCATGGGCAGTTTCGCGCAGCGTCATTCTATCCCGATCGAGGGTACTAAGATCGAAGTGGTGAAAACGATGGTTCAGCAGCCAATTCGCCGGATCGGAGAATTCAAAGTAGATATTTATTTGCCCATTGCAGCCGATCATCCCCAGCGCGCGGGACTAGAACGGGCCGCGTTGACCTGTCCAGTGCACCAGAGTTTGCACCCGGACGTCAAAATTCCGGTGACTTTTCACTGGAGTGCTTCGGACCATCTTCAACCAGCACTCAGTCTCAAGTCTGCCAATCTGCAAAGTCGATAAGGATCGCCTGACCCGAAATCAGCTCGATCGTCAGAATCCATCTGAATGAGCCGCACATCTGCGAATGCTCGCCCCTAATCGCCGCTTCCAAACCAGGCTCCAGATTTATCGCTAACCGGCGTGCCGGACAACATATAAGCCGTTCGGCTACTCCGACCGATCAGTGATTCAACTCTTCTTCTCTTGAACAACAGAGATCGTTGCGAAATGACACAAAAAAGGCGCTTGAAACACCGCAAAACCTGCCGTAGCCGATACTGACTTCTTTTCGTTCGAGGTAATTGTCAGCAGTTGAGGCTCGTTGACGATGGAGTCCTGATTGGACTGGCTTGCTCGAGGAGGCGTCCCTGAAGAACTCACAATATGTCAGCTAAATTATACGTAGGAAATCTTTCCTTCGCTACGACCGAACTCGATCTACAGGATCTGTTTGGACAGGTTGGAACGGTCGTTGATGTTAAAATCATCCAGGACAAATTCACCGGAAAATCTCGGGGGTTTGGTTTTGTAACTATGGAATCGAATGAGCAGGCCAGCGAAGCCATTGGCAAATTCAATGGCTACTCCCTCGATAATCGCCAGCTTACTGTTAACGAAGCGCGCCCACCGGAACCGCGGCAAGACCGGTTTTACACGAACGAACCCTCTTCTCGCGGAGGAGGCAAAGATAATCGACGCGGACGCGATCGCGATTTCCGCCGTCGATAAGCTAAATTCTGCCTAGCCCGCAAAACTCACGCGCCATTGCGAAAAAGTGCGTTCATTGCGGGCTAGAAAAGCAAGGTTAGAGGTAGACTGTTCCAAAACCCTTCTCCGGGGAATTCCAACCGAAAATTCCGGCGTAGCCGGAGGCTTCTGCTGGCTTAGCTGGCATTGTTCACCAGTCTCTAGAGATTCGCGGGCAATCCAGGCAAGGGGGATAGCCTCGCACGGTAAAAAAATACGAGCCGTCTGGCTAAACGGGCGGCTCCAAAGCGTTCGACTCGGTGTGGATTCGTTTTAGGATTTCTCTAATCAGACCAGGACCTCGGTAGATCAAGCCCGTATAGATCTGTATCAAATCGGCTCCTGCATCCAGCCGGCGAAGCGCCTCGTCTGCGCTCATAATCCCGCCTACCGAAATTACGGGAAGCTTTGATCGTTGCTTGACGAACTGAAGCACTTCCATCGCTCTTCTTCGCAGCGGCGAGCCGCTCAGTCCTCCCTCGGTCCGAAATTGAGCAGGAACCGCGTTATGATCGATGGTGGTATTGGTCGCAATGACTCCAGCCAGGTCATGGCTCTCCGCCATCTCCAGAACAGTCTCCATTTGCCGCCAATCCAAGTCGGGAGCGATCTTGACCAGTACCGGTTTTTCGCCAGCCTCATGGCGAACGATCGAGAACAGCTCTTGAATCGCATCGCGCTCCTGCAGTTGGCGCAGGCCCGGGGTGTTCGGTGAGCTCACATTCAACACAAAATAATCGCCCCAGTGCGAGAGTGATCGGAAAGCTCGACAGTAGTCTTCGGCGGCCGCTTCCAATGGAATAATTTTCGATTTCCCTAAATTTATTCCGACCGGAATCTCAGGCCACCGTCCCGATTGCTTCAGAGCTCTCAGCCGCAACGCCACCCCTTCCGCTCCCTCATTGTTGAACCCGAGCCGATTGATTAGCGCCTCGCTTTCAGCGATTCGAAAAATCCGCGGCTTCGGATTCCCGTCCTGCTTCATAGAAGTGATGGTTCCAACTTCAGCAAAACCGAATCCCAACCCCGCCCACGCAGGTAAAGCAACCGCATTCTTGTCAAAACCGGCGGCCAACCCGACTGGGTTGGGGAAATGAAGCCCGAAGAGATCCTTGGAAGATTTTGGATCCGGTTTGATCTGAAAAAGACTCCAAAGCGATGGCGTCAGCGATGATAACTGCAGACCACGAATTGCCAAATGATGAGCCGTCTCCGGATCGAGCCTAAAAAGCAAAGGCCGCATGAGCCGTTCATAAATCGCGTCCATTGCAAACTTGCTCATTTCCCGATGCAGAACTGGCTGAAAATCTTCCCTAGCAAATCGTCGGTATCGTGCTTGCCGACAACGTCGCCGATTCCGTCGAGGGCGGCGCGCAAATCAACCGCTATCAGCTCCGGCAGTTGGTTTTGCGTGATGCCTTCGCTCGCTTTTACCACCGCCTGTTCGGCCTCTCGCAAACAAGAATGATGTCGGGCGCTGATCGCGATATGGGAATTCTGCAGCGACAGTTCGCCACCCAGCACCCGATTGCGGATTTCATTTTCCAATGCTTGGCGGCCAAAGTCGGTCTTACAAGAAAATCGGATTCCGTCCACACCTTTCCAATCAGGATGAAGACCAAGATCAACCTTGTTCAGTATCAAGAGGCGCTTCTGATCCGGGCGGATATTTTCTTGGCGCGGGCAACTTGCGTCCACCATGTGGAGAATCAGATCGGCCTGTTCCATCTCCATACGCGTACGCCGAATGCCCTCCTGCTCCAGCCGATCGCGCGACTCACGTGCACCCGCCGTATCGATCAATCGAACCGGAATTCCATGGAAATTGATCGTATCTTCGATGGTGTCGCGCGTCGTTCCAGCGATTTCGCTGACGATAGCGCGATCGTAGCCGAGCAGCAGATTCAACAAGCTGGATTTACCTACGTTTGGTTCGCCGTAAATGACCGTGCGTAGACCGTGCCGCAAGATGCGCCCTTGTTCCGCGGTGCCTAACAAGCGTTGCAGGCGTCGCCCAATGTCTCGCAACCGCTCCTTGAGTTTGACCCCGGTATCCGGATCAATTTGCTCGTCCGGGAAATCGATGTAGGCCTCGATATGCGCCAGCGTCGTAAGCAGCGCGTCTTGTAGCTGGCAGAGTTCCGATCCAAGTCGGCCAGCAAGTTGCTCATTGGCCGCACGCAAGGCCAATTCGGTCTGAGCACGGATCACGTCCATTACCGCTTCGGCCTGGGTCAGATCCATTTTTCCGTTTAAGAACGCCCGTTGAGTGAATTCTCCCGGCTCGGCTGATCGAGCGCCCTGTCGCAAGAGCAGTGCGAGAATCTGCCGAGTCACCAGGATTCCGCCGTGGCAGCTGATTTCGACCAGATCCTGGCCGGTATAACTGTGCGGCGCTTGGAAGTACGCGCCCAAAACTTGATCAATCTCTCCATCCTCATCGACGGCTTCGCCTAAGTAGAGCCGGCGAGCTTCCCACTTTTCGACGCTGGTCCGGCAACGAAAAATGCGACTCACGATAGCTTTTGCCTCGCTCCCCGAGACGCGCAGCACCGCAATTGCTCCCTCGCCTACCGGCGTGGAGATGGCTGCAATTGTGTCGTCGAGAGTCATGTTCAGGAACTAAAGCATAGATTCGGTTGGAGCTAGCCCGCAATACACGCCCGGGGGTTCATCCGCCGCTTCAGTTTGCGAGTGGTGCGGTTTCCATTTATTTGAATCGAAGTAAACGCTGCCGCAAGGGTTCTGGCCGTGCTAAAGCCGGAACTTACTATCGCGGTCGAGCAGAACCCGCGGAGTGCAATGCTGAATATCTAACCAGACAACTCGTTCAGTACAATGCGGCTCAAGCCGAACTTTCCCAATGGAAGCCACTCGCCGTATTCGTCCGCGACCAAAAGGAATGATCCAGGGTGTTGAACGAGGACAGAGAGCTGCAAGAAATTAGCAAAGAGGTAGTCGGAATCCACGTCCTCCTGACCCGCTCGCTTTTTGGTGACGGTATTCCGTGTACGTTGCTTCTGCCCGTCTCGCGAGTGAAACTGACTTCTGCTCCCTCGCCGTTCTGATTGCTTCAGAGAACGAAGCCTCAATTTGGACCTCGTCCGCGCCGATAGCAGCGAGAAACACGCCCCTGAGCCGGTGCAATTCGGCACTCCACCAGCGGCCCTCAGATCTTTCGGCCAGCGCATCTGCCATCTTTATCACTTCAAGTGCTTCGGAACTACGATCCGCAAGGTACAAAGCTTCAGCCTTTAACGCCAAAAAATACGGCAGACGTAGGACCGCGCCGGTCGCTTGATAGTCCTGTATTCCGTGCTCGATGTACGAGATGCCTTCAGCTAATTTGCCCGAAGCGCTGCGTGCCCAACCGCGTAGAACAACTCCTCCCGGCAGCCAACTGGCAAACGTCTGACACGTTGAGAGTTCAATCAAATCCGACGCCGAGCGTTCCACTTCAGCGGGATCGCCCTCAAAATGTGCGAGGAACCCGGCCCAATAAAGAGCCAAGCCCAATGCTGCCATATCATTGAGCTCTCTCGCTAATCCGATCGCTTCTGCCATGGTCGTTTTGCAAGCAGCGATCTCTCCGAAATGCCATTCGGATAGGGCCTTCCAGGTCAGACAAGCAACAGCGGGCGCGATGAGCTCCTGCACCGGAGACTGTATGCTTCTCGAGCGCCAGATCTGAACACCAAGCATCGCGTATTGCCGCGCGGTCTCGAAATCGCCCGAATAGTAGTATGAGACTGTCAAAGCGTAATAGCCGCCCAGCATTATTCGAGCATCGTTCTGCCGCTGCGCCAGTGAGTAAACTCGTTTGGCAATCGGCAGCGTCGCCGACAGCTTGGCAGTCATCAGGGAATAGTACCACTGACCCATCAACGCGGCGTACAGGAGCGCTGGACGATTAAGCGAATGGCACAAAAGTTCCGCGCGCTCGTAACAGATTCGCGCCTCCGGTGACGACATTCCTCGCGTGTGGATGAGATATAGCCCTGCCTGTGTAAGGACGAAGAGCTGATCTTCAGCGGTCAGACTTTCCCCCGCGCTACTTGCTTCTGCGAATGCCCCCCAGCGTCCCTCTTCAAAGAAAGGGGCTAGTGCCGAAAGCAATGCTCCTCTGGCCCCGAGGACATTCGAAGCGAAGGAAGCATCTCCCTGCTGAATCCGCGGAATGTAAACCTCATGCAGCGCCCTTCGAAACAAGCCGGCATTGCATCCACAGATCACCGCTAAGAAAAGCGGCTCCATCTCCCTAAAACTCTCCGGCAGCCGAGGTGCAAGCGTTTGATAATAGTGATAGAGCCGCTTATTGCATTCTTGCCAAGCCTCGGTCCGCTCAGTCCGGAGCTGTTCGCCAAAATATTCACGAACCAGAGGATGCGCATCCAGGTACCCGGGATTATTTGGATCTTCTCCAGAAAGTAGCCTTGCTCTTCGTAACCGGGCTAACCTGCTTCGCCACTCGGTGGGGCTCAAATCAATCAACGGCTCTGTCAGGCCCCGAATAGCAGGCGGGTCCAGCAGGGCTTTAATCGCCTTTTCATTAGTGGGTCGATCAAACAGACCTAACATGCGGAGAATCGAGAGTTCGGGACCTTCCCCAAGCCAGGCTTGATAAGATTCCATCACTTTCCTGGCAAGGAAGCCCCGGCGTACGTCGTCAGCAAGATGTTGAGACACCTCTTTGCGACGACGAATATCTCCGTTATAAGCATCAGTCAGATAACTGCCGAGCAGCGTAAGAGCGAGACAGTGGCCGCTGAATTCTTCGCTGGCGGTTCGCAACTCGACCTCATTCCCTTTAACGCCCAACGCTCCGAGCAGCTTCGCACCGGCATCGCTGGATAGTTGCTCCAAATCGCGACGTAGAACTGAGGTACCCTCATGATCCGCAATATCAGCGACCGGTGTCCGCGTGGTAGTCAGGCAAAGGCCTGTATTGAAAGCAGCAAGCTCGCGCAGAAGCGCTTGCAGCGAAGGATCGCGTAGCCGTCCTTCTTGTGGACCAGGAGGAGTTTGCAGCGGCTCAAGGCCATCCAGAACCAGTAGGGTTCGACGACCTGCTATCAGCTTGGCCAATCTTTCACCCTTCTGCCATGCCGTTCCGATTCGTGGATCTGGATCTCCAAACCAAATGAGAGCCGCGTCAAGAAATTCCTCTGCGGACGAAGACCCCCCACTGCTGCCCTGTCTGTAGAAGGACCAACCAAAAATAAGCTCCGCAGAACGATATTGTTCCGTAGCCATCCGTCGGAGCCAATGGTTGATGAGTGTGGACTTTCCGACACCAGCCCAAGCGACGATGGTAACGACATTCACCTGTGGATTTGCCCAAGCGGCGTCCAGAAACGCAACGTCCTCCTCGCGGCCAAACACCTGGCTGGCAGTGATCGGCAATCTGGCAAGAGAGACTTTTTCCGGTCCTAGCCGGCTGGAAGGTCTGCGAGTTACGCCGGCGAGATCGGTTAGGACCGTCTCTCGCAAGCTCTGATGTGTAATGGAACCTCCTCCATCGATAGCGTCCGTTACCATCGGGATCGCCTTCAGCAGCTCGTCCGGATTCTGAAATCGGCGGGCCGGGTCTTTTTCAAGTAGCACCTCAATTAGAGTGACGAGCGGCCGCGGGACGTGATCCAGTTGTGCAATCGGCAACGCTGCATGCAAATGCTGGTGCATCAATTCAGCGGACGTGCCTCGGAACGGTATCTCGCCGCTAAGCATGTTCCAGAGCGTCGCGCCGAGTGAGTAGAGGTCCGACCGGATGTCGACTCCAACCCCGGCGAATTGTTCCGGGCTGGCGAACTCTGGTGTGCCAGCAAAACTCCCCGGGATCGAAAGCGCCGTTTCTGACTGCGATTCGGATATCGCTTTTGCCAGCCCAAGATCAATAATCTTCGCCGTCGCGACATTCGCCTCCAAGCTCACCATGATATTACTCGGCTTGATATCCCGATGTACGAGGTTCTGTTTGTGCACCGCGCTCAAACCGGAGGCCGCCTGGATCATAATCTCCAGTGCCAGATTTGTGTCCAGCCGGCCAGAACGTCGTATGAGCTCATCCAGCGGTTCCCCTTCTAAAAATTCCATCGCGTAGAAGTAACTGTCGCCGCTCTTTCCAAGGTAAAACACAGAAGCGACATTCGAATGGCGTACGCTAGCAGCGGCGCGCGCCTCTCGTACAAATCGTCGGCGCGCCGATTCATCGCCAATGAACTGGGCGTTGATGACCTTCAACGCTACCAAACATCGAAGATTGACGTCGATCGCCTTGTAAGTGACGCCCATCGCGCCGCGACCAAGCTCGAATGGTTTTCCATCGTCGTGCGTCAGGACCTCGTAATGTTCGAAGCGGAGCTGCGATGGCGAAAGGATCGGCTCAACCGATGATTCGCTCTTTGGTTGTTCATTGCGGAGAACTCCGCGCAACGCGCAAACCGGGCAAACTTCACTCTCGCCTCTCAATGGAGTGCCGCAAACCTGACAGACCCGTCTGTGTTTTGTCTTCACGGCCCAAACGGCTTTCCGAAGAATCAATTCCTCATCCAATCCGTGGACCGGGCGAAAATCGTCACTTTTCCCGGATCTTCTTCGATCGTATCCGCCCTCTGCCAGCTATTACACCTTAATTGAACGCATGGGAATTTTCGAATCGCGAAAAACTGATCCCGGCGGCTCGTCGACTTAGGATTAAGTGTGCGACCGTCGCGTCAGTGTACTACGTTGGGAACCGCCCCAGAGCGTACTATAGAAGGTTCCGCGATTTCCAAGGCAGAAGCAAGGCCGCTTTTAGGTGCGGAAGAGATCGAGCATTGCGGAAGAAGATCGGTACCAAATCGCGCAGACCTCTCTCTGATAAAGCGCCGCTGCAAATAAACGAACATCAGCTCTTCGCTACCGTTCGGCCAGTACCGCATCCAAATCGGCAAAGAATCGGTGGTTTTGTTCCATGGTTCCGATACTTACGCGTACCCACTCCGGCAATTTGTACTCGCCGGTCGCCCGCACTATAGTCCCTCTTCGGAGCAGTTTCTGGAAAATCCGTTGACCGTCTCCCACCTTGACGAGAACAAAATTCGCCGAGCTCGGTACATACTCCAAGCCTCGTTGCGCAAATCCCGCTTCTAGAAAGCGCCGACCTTCAAATGTAACCCCACGGGTACGTTCCTGATGTTCTGTATCCGCCAACCCGGCAATTGCTCCGATCTGCCCAATCATATTGGCGTTGAAAGGTTGCCGGCATTTTTGCAGAAGTCGAATGAGTTGGGGATGCGCTAACCCATATCCAATCCGCAGCGCCGCCAAACCCTGTATTTTGGAAAAGGTCCGTAACACGATCACATTTTCACGATCATGGATGTGGCGCAGCGTCGGCGGCGGATCCGGCAAGAACTCGTAATAGGCTTCGTCCAACACGATGATCACTTCCGGGGAAACTTGCTCGATCAAACGTTCGATCGCCGCATCATCGACCATGGTCCCGGTAGGATTATTCGGATTGGCCAGGTAGATTAACTTCGTTCGTGAAGTCACCGCTCGCGCCATCGCATCGACGTCGGCGATCAAATTCGGATCCGGAACCTCGATCGCTTTTGCCCCAAATAGCTGGGCCATCAGCTTGTAAATAACGAAAGCATGATCTGCCACGACGATATTGTCCCCCGGCTGCAGAAAAGCGTGTCCCAGAAACTCGATGATTTCGTTGGATCCATTTCCGAGCATGACGTTTTCCAGCGTCAGCTGAAATTTCTGCGCGATAGCCATGCGCAGATGGTAGCCTCCACCATCGGGATAATAGTGAGCTTTGAGCAGCGCTTCCTGCATTGCCGCGACCGCCTTGGGAGAAGGACCAAGCGGGTTTTCGTTCGAAGCCAGCTTGATGATTTGTTCGGGCTTAAGACCAAGCTCCCGCGCAACATCCTCGATCGGCTTACCCGGAATGTAACTGACGATATCATTGAGCCAGGGATTGGCGCGCGGCGGCAAACCAGTATGCGTCATAGGCTGAACCTGTAATTCCGAAAATGTTCCGCAGCAAACAGATGTCTCGGAGCCGGTCGGACTTTGGGATCCGGAGCGCACGCACCACCTCGGACTGACGGTCGCGTTTCTCGGCCTACGAATCGGCAAGCTCGGCCAAAGGATAATTTGCAAGATGACAAGCCAGCGCTTGATCCATATTGATTGAGACCAAGTAATACCGGAGTTGCCATGAGCGAATTGTCGGAACACGTGGCCAGGAATCGAGCGCACTGGGATGATCTCGCGCGGCAGTACATAGAGACTGGTGAGCGCGCTTGGGCACAGGAGGAGCCCACCTGGGGCATCTGGCAGGTTCC
>DASTDH010000323.1:0-3385 GCA_035710445.1 Chthoniobacterales bacterium | reverse complement strand
TCTGGAGGCATCGTGAGGTCGGCATCGAGAATCATCAGAATGTCGCCTGTGGCATGGGCGAATCCTTTTCGAACGGCATCCGCCTTTCCCGTGCCGTCCTGCACCAGCAATTTGATGTCGTAGCGGGGATACTTTTCTCTCATTCGCTCGATTTCCTGAACCGTTCCGTCGCTGGAGTGACCGTCGACAAAGATAATTTCCTGATGGGTTCCAAATGAGGGAAGACGGGTGATGGCTCCCTCGATATTCCCTCTTTCGTTGCGGCAAGGAATGACGACGCTCACGGAATAAGCCTGGGCGGCCTGCTGTCGACAGGCCCTTGCGACAACATATTGAGTCAGGCAAAGCCGCTTGATTCCAGGAAGATACACTGCAAATCGGTTCAAGAACGAGGAGATCAGCGGAACTTTCTTCGGCAATAGAAATCGATTCTCCATCTTCACAATTTCGTAATCAGCGAGACGCAACAGATTTCGAATATCACCCGGCGACAGCCAGTTCTGTTGTTGTTGCGGCATCTTCAAACCCAGTCGTTCCGCCAAACGCAAGAGCGGTTCCCATAAAAAATTGTAATGCACCACGATGACTCTCGTATGTGGCTCACAATATCGTTGAAGCTTTTTCAAGGTTGACTCGACATCGAGTAGATGTCCGACCACGTCAAGAAGGAGGATCACGTCAAACGTCTCCTTCAATTCCAATTCATCCACATCTGCAACACGGAATTCCATCTCGGGATGGCGCTGGGCGGCCTCCTTGATCATCGCCGCGCTGAAATCTATACCTAACCCTCGTTTCGGTTTGAGCGCAGCAAGCTGGTCACCAAGCCCACAGCCGATCTCTAGAACACTGAGGCCCTCGGGCACCAGGAATCGAAGATACCGCAGTTGATCTTCGTAGTAGTAACCGGCCTTCTCCTGCCATCGTGCGCGATGCGAAGATAATCGATCAAATCGCTCCCGAATGTCTTGCTTACGAAGCTGGTCTCGCTGCATGACGCTGGCCTGTCGATGACCTCGCTTCCGGAAAAACCAACAGACTCACCAGTTCGGCAGACTACACAGCGATGACATCGTTGATATCGATCTCCACCGCCGCAGCCTGCTGGATGAGACGCACGCCGAGAACCAAGCGATGCCGCTTTTCCTTGCGTAATAAGATCCCCCGAACGCCTTGGAGAGGCCCCCTGATGACTTCGACCATCATGCCTTCTTGAAGGTACGGATGGGGATCATACGGTAATACGCTTGTCATCAACGTCTGGATGGCAGTAATTTCTTCGTCGGGAATCGGCTCCGGCTGCTTTCCACCACCGACAATATCGACGACGCCGACCGTTTTGAGAACCGGCAATTTTTGGTCCGACCCAAAACGGACGAAGCAATATCCGGAGAATAAGGGAACTTCGACTTCTTGTTTGCGATCTTTCCATTGGCTGAGCCGCTTGATCGTCGGCAACAGAGGTTCGATGCCTTGATTCGCAAGCTGATCGCGCACGATTTTTTCGTGTCGCGACCGCGTCCGTAACGCATACCAATGAGGATTGTTCATCCTGTCTGCCTGGTTCATTTAGTTTGTTTGGTGCGGAGATATTTGATGAGTCCAGAAATGATTCTCGCTGTCTTGTTGGCTTGTTCATAAATTGATTCAAATGTGCCTTTCGACAAATATCCTTGATCCACTGCGATGTAGAGATGGCTTTGGACTTCGGCAGATGATGACATGGCAATGAATAAGAACTGCACGAATTCCTTATTGGACCGGCGCACGAACCCTTCCGCAATATTAGCCATTACCGAGCCTGCGGCACTCTGAATCTGGCCGCACAGCCGTATATCTCTCTCCCATTCGGAATTTTGGCGAACTGCCTCATAAACTTGCCTGGTCAGTTGTCGAGCCTCCTTCCAGCAATCCAGATTTTCAAAGCGGGTTATTTTCATGACTTATCGATAGGCGCTTATGACCAAACAAACTAAACAAACCACCTAACCAAATAAACCAGAATCGGGCACAGCTCCGCCCTCTCACTTACAGTTGCGATCAAAAATTCTGCCTAGAAGGGGAGTTGAACCCTCCCCACGCTAATGACGCAGTCCGAGTCTCAGCAACTTCTCCCGCGGGACCCCGGATTGCACCAGTTGCTCTTCATAGGCTGCGGCATGATCGAGATCCGCAATCAGCACCCAATCCAATTGCCAGCCCGCGATCCGGTCCGGCGAAGATACAGGGCACGAGAGAAACGTCTCTCGCGTGGTCCCATCAATGAATCCGACGCACTCGAGGTTCATTTCTCTAAGTGCAAGATAGGTCAGCTCTGCAAGCTCGCCCGTGCCGCAGATCGCGACTCGCTGACCGTTCATCCCTTCAAGTGACGACAACATGTCTTTGAGACGCCCCCGCATATCCCGGTAATACGACAGCGAATACTGCATATACTGGTAGGTCAGCCGAGACTTTTCGGCGAACCCTTGAGGGGTCAACAGATAACGAATACGATTGCGCGGAATGCTCGTGATCTTGATGTAGCCTTTGCGGGCAAGACGCTTCAAATACAGGTTGGTCAAGCCTAGGGCAACACCGAGCTTGGTGGCAAGGCTGCGCTGAGTCGCTCCACCGTTGCGGTCGAGTTCGCTCAGCAGTAAAAGGTCACGTTGTCCTTGTAAATCCATGAATTCTACGGGTAAATTGGCCAGGTGTTCACAATATGAACAAAAGGCGCAACCCTGTCAAGCAGATTTGTCCTATCCCTGGATAAGTGCTGAGCAGGCAGATAACTAATCAGCGAGGAGAGGACCGGGCTGTTGCTTCACCGCATGGATGGTGATTTCTGTGCCGTAACCGAGTTGACCGGCTACGAATGACAATGGACCGGCAATGAGACGATCAATCAGTTTCCGTAATGGCACGTTTTTCTGGAACCGGTGTGTCCAAAAACGATCCAAGCTGGCCATCAAGAAAATGGAGCTGACAGCGGTTCGAACGAGCTGTACGCGAAAACCTGCTTGTGCAGCAGCTCTCGAAAGACTGTCTTTCCCAAAGTGATAGAAGTGCCTGGGCGGATCCAAAGGAAACCACCAAGGACCGAATACCTTGAATTCCAAGCTGTTCACATTGGGCACGCTTACCACGAGTAATCCGTCGTCCTTTAGAAGTCTGTGAATTCGCTTGAGAGCGTCAACCGGACTCGGGAGATGCTCCAACGAATGGCTCATCAGAACAAGATCAAATGACTTGGCGGGGACCGGAGCTGACTCCAGGGTGCCGGTGTGAATATTCCCCGTTGTCAGTTCACGCGCGTGTGCGGCAGCGACTTCGCTGATCTCGATACCGGAGGGATTCCATCCTTGATCCTGCAACGTCTTCAAGTTCCCGCCCGCTCCACAGC
>DASTDH010000322.1:0-7259 GCA_035710445.1 Chthoniobacterales bacterium | reverse complement strand
GATTTTAGCGTTCCGATAGGCGATTCCATGCCCATCCGCGAGTTGAATAGACGGTTTCAAATCTGTTCGCACATGTTCAAGCCATGAATGGCATTGATAGTTAACCGACTGCAACGGGAGGGAAACAAAATCGGGCAGAGATTCCACTCGCACGACCTTTATCGGTATCAACTCTTGGAGTGGACCCGGAGGGAGTTCTGCCGGAATCTGAAAGCTTTGCGTTTTCGATCCGGTACGTGGGCCGATCAGAACCTGACCTTCAAATCCTTTAAGAGATTCCACCAGGCTCGCGGGAACAATCGGTAGCGAGGGAATCACTACTAGTTTGTAAGTATTGAGTTGAGCGTCCTGCGCGACAATATCGATATTGAGGCCGGATCGTCTAAGTGCCCGATAGAAGCTGAAAACCGCCGTGAAGTAATCGTAGCTTTCTCTTTGCGGCTGAATCGCAAGCGTCCATGCGGCTTCATAGTCGTAAATCAACGCGGTCTCGGCCGAAGCAGACGGCGCGAGATCCAGCACTGAAAGCTCGCTCGCGGCTTGGCGAACCTCGAATAGCCCGGCGTCAGGTTCCCGGTTGGGCAAGTTCAACCCGGAGTGCATCTGCTCCTGAGCAAAAGGCGCTTGCCGCCAACAGAAATAACTGACCACTTCCGCCCCGTGAGCAATCGCTTCAAAGGTCCAGAGGCGAACCGCACCGGGGTGCGGGGCAGGGTTGTAGGCCGCCCAGTTTACCGGCCCGGGCTGCTGTTCCATTACCCAGAATCGACCTCGGCCACAGGTTCGGTAAAGATCATGGTGAAAAGCACTGAGATCAGGATCGCCCAAGTGAAGTTGCCGAGCTTTGTGAGTTTCTGGCGTTTTAAGCTGGGTCAAGGCCCCAAGCGGATAGGAGTCCCAGCTCGCCGCATCGAGTGATTTCGAAACTTTGAAATGATCAAAGTCCAGGAACGTCGCCATGAAATTGTGCAAGATCGTTCTGCCCGGCGAATACTGGCGAATAAGGTCTACTTGAAGGCGATTGAAGCTATCGACCTCGTCGGAAGAGAAACGACGGAAATCGAGTTCGTGAGCTGGGTTAGCATCGGTGACCGTAAGATTCGGGAGCTCGATCTCGTCGAAGTTCCGGTACTCCATACTCCAGAAAACGTTCCCCCAAGCCTGATTTAGCTGGTCGATCGATCCGTACCGGTTTTTCAACCAAAGTCGAAACGCGATGCGAGCCGCCTCCGAATAGCTCAGTATCGTACTATGGCAACCAAACTCGTTGTCGGTTTGCCAGGCGACCACGGCCGGATGTTCGCCCAAAGCTTGAGCTAACCTTGTGACAATGCGTTCACATTCTTTGCGATAGCCGAGATGCGAAAAGCAATAGTGCCGGCGCGAACCGAATCTCTTCCGTTGCCCATTTGCATCCACTGCCAGCATGTCAGGGATCTGATCAACCAGCCACTTGGGCGGTGCCGACGTCGGTGTGCCGAGGACAATGGATAAGTTTCTCGACTCGGCCAAATCGAGAACTTGTTCCAACCAGGAAAACCGGTATTCGCCTGGCTCCGGTTCAAGCCTGCTCCAGGCAAACTCGCCGACGCGAACAATGCGTAGACCGATTTCGCGCATGGAATCGAAATCGGTCGCCCAACACTCACTTGGTAAATGTTCCGGGTAATAGCAAACACCGAGGCTGGGCGTGGAGGGTATGGCCGGTGATCTCATTTTTATACTTTCCAACTGCGAATGGGCGCGAATGAATTTTTCTAACCACGAATGGATCCTCCTTCGCGCTGCGCGCTGCGGCGGGACGGGCTACGAATAGACGCGAAAAAGTATCCGGTTAGTCGCGTCTATTGGCGGTTTGCTATTTGCATCGATTAGTGTCCCATTTGCGGTTCGGTTTCCTTGATCTTAGGGGTCTTCCGAATTGCCAGTTATTCATGTCTGTCCGCGTCCATTCGTGGTTTGCTATTCGCATCCATGAGCGTCCATTCGCGGTTTGCTTTTCATTGTTCTTGGGCGGGTTTCCGACTGCAGATTATTCGTGTCTATTCGCGTCTATTCGTGGTTTGCTGTTCGCATCCATGAGCGCCCATTCGCGGTTTGGTTTTCCTTTCGCGGTTGGCGGAGCTGTGCTCCTTCTGGGTACCAGGACCGGCTTCAAAATGAAACGTTCAGGCGAAGTGCCGGGCTGGTTGATCGTTCTGAGAAGAAACTCCACACTCATGTCCCCCAGGGCTGCAAAATCCTGGTAAACGGTGGTTAAAGAAGGCTGATAAAATTCGGACTCCGGCATGCCGTCATATCCAATCACCGAAACTTCGTCGGGGATTTTTATCCCGTTCTCGTGAAAAGCGCTCAATGCACCAAGCGCCATGTGATCGTTGGCGCTAACCAGCGCGGTGAAATCACCTCGATGACGGCGGATCAATTCTAGTGCAGCAAGATAACCGCTCTTAGCACTCCAATCCCCTTCGAGCATCGGCCCAGGGGAAATGTTTACTCGCTTCAACGCTTTCATCCAACCTTGGGTACGCAACTTGACCGCTCGCCACTGAGAAGGTCCACAAATGAACGCTATCCGGCGATGTCCAAGGCCGGTGATATACTGGATAGCCAGGCGCGCCCCTCGGTCTTGATCGACCATCACGGTTGGCAGTCCTGGGCCCAGATCAACATCGATGGCCACAAACGGCACCTCCCGGCAGATACTACGAATGAAATCCATCTCGAGCTGGAGGGGAATGAGGAACACGATGCCGTCCACCTGACGATCGCAAAGCTCGTCAATCGAGCGCCGAACTTCTTCCAGATTAACCTCCGGAAGCTCCGAAAACATGACGTTGTACCCATGCTTCTTTGCAGTCATTTCTACGCTCACCATGATTCGGGCCGGTCCGTAGAAAGTGATCGATGAGACGCATCCGATGATCTTGGATTGCCGGCTTACCAGATGCCTGGCGGCGTTGTTTGGCCGGTACCGAAGCGCTTCCATTGCTTCGATCACTCGAGCACGGGTAGCTGGATTGACGTGAAGACTGCCGTTTACGACGCGAGAGACCGTCTGGTAAGAAACGTCCGATCGAGCCGCTACGTCTTTGAGAGTAGGAGCTTTTGGGCGTTGGGAGGGTTGAGCGGGCATGGATAAACGCTAGGGATGCGCTGCTTCGGCGCGTCCGTCGCTAGCGAGAAACCGGTTGTCGGAATAAGGTGGGTAGTGTATGTGTTGTGAACGTTCACAAATTACCCTGAACTCCCCCCAACAGTCAACCTGGATAGCTGTATCCCCTCACTCAAAACCCCCAATCCCTCGATCTTCTTATGGTTATCCCCAGAACTATTCCGCTCCTGCTCCGGCCAGTCTCTGGCCTCAATCGCCAAAAGCTCATCCTCGCTTTGGCGATCTTGCTCGGTTTATTGATCGCTCGACCGATTTCAGCCCAATCTGCTGCTGACTATAAAGAACCCGACTACAGTAAGTTCAAGGTCGAGGATGGCCAGATCACTCTGGAAGTTTGGTCGTGGGTAGTAGGTCTAGATCAGACAGTCAAAGATTTCGAGCAAGCTTTTCCTAACATTAAAGTGCACGTGAACAATGTCGGTGGCGGACCAGCCGAATATCAGAAACTACAGACGGTGTTGAAGGCCGGCTCCGGCGCACCTGACGTAGTACAAATCGAATACGATTTTCTACCCTCTTTTGTCGCAACCGACGGATTAGCTGATATTTCGCAGTACGGTGCCAATGACGCGAAATTGTATTTCGTAGATTGGACCTGGGGACAAGTATCGCCTGACGGAAAAGCTGTGTACGGGATTCCGCAGGACACCGGGCCGATGGCTTTCGTCTACAACAAGAAAATTTTTGATCAATACCAGCTTACGGTTCCCACGACCTGGGAGGAGTTTGCGCGGGAAGCGGAGAAACTCGCCAAAGCTAGTGATGGCAAAGTAAAGATTGCAAACTTTAAGCCCACTCATGCGCCCTGGTTTATAGGGCTCGCCTGGGCCAGCGGCGGAGAGTTCTTCAAGGTAAAAGGGGATACTTGGATCCAAAGCTTGAACAATTCAGCCTCGGAAAAGGTTCTGACCTTCTGGGATGGTCTAATCAAGAACGGATATGTTTCGACGTTGCCCGATTTTACCGCAGAATTTTATTCGGCGCTTGGATCCGATCAGATCGCCTCCTCGCCAGAAGCGGCTTGGGGTCCAGGGGTGTTTGCCGCTTCATTAAAGGAAAAGACCTCCGGCGAGTGGCGACTAGCTCCTCTTCCGCAATGGAGCAAGGATCAACCGTTCCACAGCGGAAACTGGGGAGGCAGCTGTAACGCCGTAACGAAGCAATCGAAGTACCCGAAAGCGGCGACTCTGTTCTCAATTTGGTTGAATACTCACAAGGCGCCAGTTATCAGCAACTGGATCAGCACCGGAATTTTTCCTGCCTCCATCTCCGGTCTGGCCTCGCCCGAGCTCAACGATCCCACGAAAAATCCTTCCAAGTTTTGTGGTGGACAGAATATCGCTCAGGTCTACTCCGATGCTGCGAAAGCGATTAATGTCGAATTCGCTTGGGCGCCCTGGTTTGCTTTTGCCAACGATAACTACAACAAACATATCGCTGATCTGTTATCCGGAGCAGCTACAGTCAAACAGGCGCTGGACGGGTGGCAGAACGATTGTCTTAAGAACGGCAAAGACGCAGGGTACGATGTGAAAAGCGAGGGTGGTACGCGGTAAATCGGCCACCTACCGGCTTGCCGGCGGCTGCGATTTGGGGGCACACTCATTTATGGACTCAAGTAGTGTACGAGCGTCGCCCCGACGAATCGTTCAGCCAGGTCGGGAGCCGGTCCCTACCGGGATGAGTACCGGTGCGGCTTCCCTGTCTCGGATCCTTCGTTACATCGTTCTCACGGTCTTCCTAATTTACTGCATCCTGCCTGCGATTTGGATGCTGGCTGCGATAACCAAAGACAGCGGCCAGATCTTTACCACGTTTGGATTTTGGTTTGCCAATCCACCGCATTTTTTTGAGAACGTCATTGATCTGTTTGCTTACAGGGGCGGCATTTTTGTCAGGTGGTTTGGCAATTCGTTGCTTTATGCTGGGTCGGTATCGTTGGGCAGCACACTGATCTGCGCGCTCGCCGGCTACGCCTTTGCCAAATACGATTTCCCGGGAAAACACTTTCTTTTTAATTTCATCCTTGGCGCCATCATGGTGCCTTCGACTGCGCTGGTTCTGCCCCTGTTTCTGATGCTCTATCGGCTCGGCATGGTGAACACGATGTGGGGCGTTATCTTGCCCAGTTTGGTGAACCCGTTTGGCCTTTATCTGATGCGGGTTTTCTGGGACGCCTCCTTCCCTAACGATTTGATCGAAGCCGCGCGTCTGGACGGCGCCGGAGAGTCACGGATCTTCTGGCGTCTCGGGATGCCGCTGATGCAAACCGGTCTGGTTACGGTAGCTCTACTCAGTTTTGTCGGAGCATGGAATAACTTCTTTCTCCCATTGATCGTGCTCAGCCAGGACGAGCTCTATCCCTTAACCCTGGGACTGAATGTATGGAACAGCACCAGCAACGCTGGCGTCGGAACAAAACCGGTCTACCACCTGATTGCGCTCGGCTCGTTTATAAGCGTTTTGCCGTTAATTGCAGCGTTTATCCTTTTGGGTAAGTACTGGCGCGGCGGATTGACGACTGGTGCGATAAAATGAAGGAACTAATAGCGAGAAACTAGGAGCTGGCACTAACCTACGTCGGACAAGACGGCGGACAGTTCGGGCCAAATCCCGTTAAGCCTAATGCGTTACCACAAGACCGCTTTTCTCTTCTTAACGCCGTTTCTAACGGTGTTTGTGGCGTTCTATCTCGCCCCGATATTTTACGCGATTTACCTCAGTCTGTTCATCAGGAAACGGGTTGGCGTGGGTCCACCGAAAGAAATCTTTGGAGGTCTGGAGAACTATATTCGAGCCGTTCAGGACTCCGATTTTCTGAACGGTTTGAAGAACATTTTCTTGTTTGGAATTGTTCAGATTCCGGTGATGCTTGGGCTAGCAATTCTGTTCGCCCTCCTGCTGGACCAATCGCGTGGGTTCTTCGCCCGAGTGTGTCGTACCGTCTATTTCCTCCCTTATACGATTCCGACCGCTATCGGAGGTTTGATCTGGAGTTATATGTATTCCCGGCATCTCTCTCCTTTTAACCAGATTCTGAGCGTGCTGCATCTCGGAACGATCGATTTTCTATCCCCGGCTGTGCTTCTGTTTTCAATTGGAAACATCGTGACCTGGACCTGGACCGGGTACAACATGATCACGCTGTTTGCCGCCCTACAGAATATACCGGGAGACATCTTTGAAGCAGCCCGAGTGGATGGCGCCACCACTTGGAACCTTGTTCGCTACATCAAGATCCCGCTGGTAGTTCCGACGCTGCAACTTTGTCTCATCTTCTCGGTCATCGGCACATCCCAGCTCTTTACCGAAGCGTTTGTGATGCGTCCTCTCGGATATGTGGCGGATAATATCACTCCTAATCTCTACGTGTACCTGACAGCGGCTCGCGATGCCAACTACGCTTATGCCGGCGCGCTAGCCATCTTGATTGCACTCGTGATCTTCGCCATCAGCGGGGTTTTTCTCCGCCGAATTACTACCCAACGAACCTGATTCGCAGATCAAACGGTCCACAGATTTCGCAGATTTGGGATTATCCGCAGATTACGCAGATTACACAGATTTTTTGAGGGGAAACGGCAGACGCCCAGCCGGCTGCCTTGCCAAGATGTCAACTTTCTAAGAACAATGACGTGCCTATCTGTCTTAGAAATATGCACAATCTGTGTAATCTGCGGATATTTTCCTTTTCGAGGTCTGCGGATTGCTATTGGGGACTTGGGCTAAAAGCCTGTTTATGTCGACAACGGAAACTCGATCATGGACGTCTGCGGATTGGCGGGAGCCGGTCCCTACCGAAACACGTTTCCGCGGATTTTCCCTCCCCGATGCAATTCGTTACGCGGTGCTAACGATCTTTCTGGTTTACTGCATTTTGCCAGCAACATGGATCCTGGCGGCTATCACCAAGGATAGCGGCCAGATTTTCACCACGTTTGGGTTCTGGTTCGCAAATCCGCCCCATTTTTTTGAGAACGTCATCGATTTGTTCGCTTTCGGGGACGGAATCTTTGTCCGGTGGTTTGGCAACTCTTTGCTTTACGCCGGATCCATTTCAATCGGCAGCACGCTGATCTGTGCT
>DASTDH010000321.1:0-4990 GCA_035710445.1 Chthoniobacterales bacterium | reverse complement strand
ATCGGCCATTCGCCTAACGCCCTCCCAGAGTAACGCCCTCAAGAAAGAATCGTTGAAAGCAGAGAAACACCACTATCACCGGCAGAACAACCAGACAGGAAGCGGCCATGAGCAGATTAAATTGAATGCCATGCATCGATCGGAAGAATGTGAGGCCCAGTGACAATGTGTATAACTTATCATTCTGGAGATAGATCAGTGGGCCAAGGAAATCGTTCCAAGCATTGACACCAGCGAGCAGTGCTACCACGACTAAAGCGGGACGAGTTAACGGCAAGATGATCCGGTACATGATCTGAAACTCATTAGCTCCGTCGATTCGAGCTGCCTCTGATAGATCGCTGGGAATTTGCAGCATGAATTGGCGCAGCAGAAAAATAAAGAATGGGTTGCCAAAAAATGTCGGCAAAATCAGTGGCAGAAACGAATTTACCAGTCCCAGCTTGGCAAAGAATGAGAACATGGGGACCATCGTGATCGGATTCACCGGGAATTGGATGAATATGAAGATAGATGCGATCACCGGATAGAAGAGGAGATTGCGACCGGGCCACTTAATCCGCGAGAACCCATAAGCAATAACAAAGTTTGAGAGGACACTTCCCAGGACGGTAAGGGCCGCATAGAAGATGGTGTTCCCTAAGTAGGGTAGAAAAGGGAAGGTTTTGGTCGCTTGCTCGAAGTTACCCCAAACGATTTCTTTGGGCCAGAGCGTGGGCGGAAAATTGGCCAGTTCTTTATCTGATTTGAGAGCAGTGACAAACATCCAATAAATGGGTGAGATATAAAAGAGGCTCATCCCGATAAGAAAGATCCTCGATACGATTGGCCGGAGCGGAGCCAATTCTTTAGTTTGAATAGGTTCCTCCATATGGATCATTCCAAGTGGTAGTTGACCCAATATTTTGAGGACCAGAAAATCGAGACGGCTAGGATCGAATTGATTACAAAGAGGATTCCGGAAACTGCGGCGGCTAACCCGACTCGGCTGTACTCGAACGCATTCTTGTAGATGTATAGTGCGGTAAACATGGTGGAATTGAGCGGACCACCGCCCGTCATGATGTAAGCCGGCACAAAGACCTGCAGACCCAGACCGATTCCAATAATGATATCGTAAAGAATGGTCGGAGTTAGCAATGGCAACGTGATATACCAGAACTTGCGCCAGTGACCCGCGCCATCGAGCGAGGCAGCATCATATAGTCGGGCTGGAATAGCTCGCAGCGCGGTCAGGAAAATTAAGCCGATGTGGCCGGCGCCAAACTGGGCGACCAGGACGATAGCCAGTTTGGACCATCGAATGTCGCCCAACCAGTTAATCGCGGGGATATGTAATAAACCGAGGAGGTAATTAAACAATCCGAATCGCGGATTCAACAACCAAACTAACATCATTGAGAGCGCAAAGACCGGCGCGATTCCAGGGATGTATAGCAGCGCGCGATACAAAGTAACCTCACGGACTTTTTGATTCATCGCCATTGCCAGCGCAATCGCGACGACAACGCCGAGAGGAACCGCCAATACGACGTAGTAAAAGGTGTTGTAGAGCGAAGTCCAGAAAAGCGGATCTCGAGCCAGCTCTTCATAATTGCGGAACCCGATCCATTCCGGTTCGCCGAAGCCCGAATATTGAGTCATCCCAAGGTGGAAGTTGGACAGGACCGGATAAACCAGGAAGAGGAAGAAACCGATTATCCAGGGGCTGATAAACAGAAGCCCCAATAGCAGGTTACGCAGGTCACCGGAGATGAGCCGTCGATGTCTGGTTTTCTTCATCTTTGGTTTCGGTGGGCGGTGCGTTTGCCGCCCCATTTTGACAGCTGGGATGAGAGCTATGCTATGGGCCCTATACGGCCTATCTGTCCTATACAACTTATACGAGTCGGGCGTCCCTAGCGGCAAAACCGATCCATCTGCGGCTGAACTTCGTCGACGACGGCCTTTAGAGCCGACTCGGGCGCCTGACTGTTCGTGATAACGGCTTCCTCTGCTTCCTTCAACTTGTCCCAATACAGCGCGCCGACCGGGACTGGTGGCCGAGACTTCGAGACCGGTAGCAGGCTAAGAAAGAACTGATACTCCGGTGCAAACAGATCCTTGCGCTGTTGCAGGCTTTTCAACGTCGGCAAGGATGCCGCTTCTTTTACCAGGATTGTTTGCCCTTCTTCCCCCGTAACCTGACGCAATAACCGGTAAGCGGCGTCAGCATTCTTGGTTCCTTGAAGGATCACGACTGACCAACCACCCGACCAGGAAGTTTTCAAGCCGTTTGGTGCCGGTATGTAGGTTACGCCGTAATCGAGATTAGGAGCGGCGTCTTTCATGGCCGCGAACACCCAATTGCCGGTGATAATGAATGCAACTTTCCCGGTGAAAAACGGCATCTGCGCCGGTGGCAGTGTCCCAGTGCTCGGCCATTGCCAGTACGTGTCGACGAAGGTCCGCGCTTTTTGCGGGTCTAAAGCCTTCGCCCAATCATACAAAAATTGATAGCCTTTGATGACACCCGGGTCGGTGGTTGTCACTTTGCAACCAGCGAAATCAAAAAAACTGCCGCCGAAGGCGTATCCCCAGGTATAGCCCCAACCTTGTTCGAGCCAGGGAACAAATCCAATTCGCGTGTAGGCTCCGGACGAGTCGGTTTGATTAAGCTTGAACGCAATCTCCTTGAAGCGGTCGGGCGCGATTGGTCCGCGTCCTGGATCGAATTCGGCTAAGTCAATGCCCGCTTCTCTAAGGATTTGCTTGTTGTAGAAGAGCACGCGCGCATCGGTGTTGGTGGGAAGCGCGTAAACCTTGTTCTGATAACTAACTTCCTGCCAGGGTCCTTCTGAGTATTCCTGACTGAGATCTTTCCCTTCCTTCTTGATTAAGGGAGTCAAATCGGTCAATAAGCCGGCTGCCGCTCGCTGTGCGATGGTAAAACGATCAATCACGGCAAGATCCGGACCGGCACCGCTGCGAACAGCGGTCATGAGTTTGGCGACATCGGTTTCAGATCCAGGGACAACCTCGACATTAACTTTGATATTTGGATTTTTCTCGGCAAAGGCTTCGACCGATTTTTGGTATGCACCCTTCTCGTGGGCATCAAGTGAGGAAGGGAGCCAGAGTTTGAGTTGGACTTGCCCATAAGCTCCCGCTGGGATCCAAAGGCAAGAACAGATTGCTAGCAGCGTTTTATATTTCGTTTTCATTTGGAGGGAATGAGTTTCGGATTGAAAAAGGAGCGAGCAGGTGGATTGAGTATCACCGCCTGATGGACAACCCCCATACCACTACAAAACTGAATCGGTCGGTCAAGAATTGATCCGGTGGAGATTCGTCGCGATTCCATTCAACAATCAATAAGGCGGCTCTCAATCCGCCTGTTAGAATTCGGTGCCTGGCGTGATCGAGCGTTGATTCCAATTGCCGATGGTGAGTTTCGGGTCGCTTCCGATGGGCCATGGCGTCCGATTCAGCTAGGCGACCGCTGGCCCATTCAAGCCGTACCGGTCGAGTTTCGATTCCATGTTTCGATCCCGGAAAGCTGGGCGGGGTATGCCGTTCGTTGCCGCTTTCGCCTGGGCGGTGAAGCGCTTCTTTTTGTGAATGGCGCATCCGTCGCCGGCCTGAATCCATTTCACGAAGAACAACCGGTATTGAGTTCCGCCGTCGGGGGAGAAACGGTTCATTTCGGAGCGGAAGCGGTCTCCCACGGTTTGTTCGGTACGCCCGCTGCCGAGCCGCGGGTCGAGCTGGCGTCTGTGCTGATTCCAGAAGAGGGCGTACGATCACTTTACCACGATCTGGCCGTTGCGTTAGATGCCGCCCGTTATCACCATTTCGCTAATCGGTCGCACTTGGCTGAATCGATTCTGCAAGCAATCCATCAGGCCTTCGTTCGAATTTCGCTTCCTCGAGGCGAGACCGAAGAATACTTAGCTCGTTTTGCTGCTACATCGCAAAACCGAGCGGCTGATAATTTCTACGGCAACGAGGAGAGCCTGGTCTCGCTTTGGGAAAGATGGGAGTTTCGTTCGCCGACCACTCCATTGACGATTGAGCAGCTTCAGCAGTTGCAAGAAGCAAGAAATCAATTGCGCAAAGAGCTTGACCAAATCCGAGCCCGTTTTCCGTCCGAAGGAGGCGTCTGGCTGACCGGTCACGCCCACATCGATCTTGCTTGGCTTTGGCCGCTGGAAGAGACCCGCAGGAAAGCTCGGCGAACGTTTCACACCGTGATCGGGTTGATGGATCGGTATCCCGAGCTCCATTTCAATCAATCGAGCGCACAACTTTATGCCTGGATCGAGCAGGATGATCCCGCTTTGTTCAAGAAGATTCAGGCCCAGGTGCAAATCGGCCGCTGGGAACTGGTGGGCGGGATGTGGGTTGAGCCCGACGGCAACCTTCCCTCCGGCGAATCTTGGGTTCGCCAACTGCTGTTTGGTCAAAGGTATTTCGAAAACCGATTCGGTCATCGCGCCCAAGTAGCTTGGTTGCCAGATTCCTTCGGGTTCACCGGTAGCCTTCCGCAACTGCTCCTCTCGGCAGGGATTCGGTATTTCTTTACTCACAAACTAACCTGGAACGAGCGTGACCGTTTCCCTTACGATCTCTACTGGTGGGAGGGCATCGATGGCAGTCGAGTGCTTGCTCACAGCTTCACGAACCCGGACTCCGGCTACAATGCTCGAGTGATGGTGCAAGAGGTGGGCGAAACCTGGCGGAATTTCAGGGGCAAACAGGCGCACGATTTCAGTTTACTTGCTTTCGGTTATGGCGACGGCGGTGGCGGGCCCAGCGAAGAGATGCTGGAGCGTTGCGCGCGGCTGAATGATTTTCCCGGCTTACCACGTCTCAAGATTGGACGGGTTACTGAGTTTTATCAAAGGGTTGCGACGCCGTCGTTGCCGGTTTGGGTAGGGGAGCAATATCTTGAATACCATCGCGCCACCTTTACGACTCAGGGTAGAGTTAAGTCTCTTCATCGGCAGTT
>DASTDH010000320.1:0-6734 GCA_035710445.1 Chthoniobacterales bacterium | reverse complement strand
AGGAAAACAACTTTTGTCCAGTTTGTATGCTGCGCGACGTTTTGATCGCCGAGAGTTCGCCCACCGAGCCGCTGAATCCGGGCGCAGAAACGATCGACCGCTCTTTGGAAGACGAACCGTTGTCGCTACCCCGCCGGTTTGAGAATTACGAACTCTTAACCGGCAAAGACGGCAAAGTGATCGAGTTGGGCCGCGGTGCCATGGGCGTGACCTATAAGGCGATCGACACCAATCTGCGTCGCCTGGCCGCGTTGAAGGTCATTTCACCACACTGCTTACGGGACAAGTGGATCCGAGAAAGGTTTGTCCAGGAAGCGCGAGCGGCGGCGTCCCTCCGGCATGAGCACATCGCCTCTGTCTATCACCTTGGCTTTACCGGTTCGATTTGTTTTTACGCGATGGAATATGTGGAAGGGCAAAATCTGGAGCAGATCCTCCAATTGCGCGGGGCACTGCCGGTAGATTTGGCCTTAGAGATCACTTCTCAGGTCGCAGCGGCGCTCGCGGTAGCTCATCAGCATCAACTGGTTCATCGCGACATCAAGCCATCTAACCTCATAGTTTCTTTCGACCAGAAGAATAGGCCGACGGTCAAAGTCATCGATTTCGGTCTGGTGAAAGTAACGGCGGGAATGTCTGACCAATCATCCGCCTCCGCGCCTGGTGTCCTTCTGGGAACGCCTCACTATGCGAGCCCGGAGCAGTTTAGTGGGACCCAAGTGGATGCTCGGTCGGACATCTACTCGCTTGGCGTGACTCTCTGGCACATGCTGACAAACACAACACCGTTTAGCGGTTCGCCGGCCCAAGTTGCCGGTCAGCACCTGCAGGCGGCTTTGCCAATCAACCGGTTGCGGCATTTATCTCTGTCGGTAGTTTCTCTGATTACGCGTCTGTTGGAAAAGGATCCTGGTGACAGACCGCAAACCGCTGAAGAAGTGCTCACCTTGCTCAGCTCGACAACGAGATCGCTGGGTGATCCGCTAGCTGTGCCCCGAGAGCTCCGGAGGCCGCGACCATCGCCGAGCTCCCCCAACCTCCGTAGTAAAAGCTATCCGGCCAGAGGTAGCGGTCCGCATCGCTGGCTGGAGCCTTGGGATTTCACACCGTTTCTAGTTGAAAAGTTCAAAGGTTTCGTCGGACGACAGTGGCTCTTCTACGAGATCGACGAATGGCGCTCGAAAGATAGTCCGGCTGTCCTCCTCATAGTCGGCGAACCAGGGATCGGAAAATCGTCCATTGTCGCTGCGCTCGTTCATCGGAATCTCGAGGGGCAGGTGCTCGCTTATCACTGCTGCCGGACTGATACACCAGCAACGCTAGAGCCTGCCAGATTCGTACGGAGTCTGGCCAGCATGTTCTCTGCACGGCTGCCGGAGTACCCGAAAGCGCTCGAATGTCCTTCGGTGATTAACGCGCTTCGACGTGCAGACACTGACCCCGAGAGCGCTTTCGAGGCCGCCGTTCTCGCCCCTCTCCATAAAATTACCCAGGGCAGGAAAAAGCGATATTACTTGCTCATTGACGCTCTCGACGAATCTCTGACCCGCGCACTCCAGCCTACGATCTTCGATGTGTTGTGTACGCGCTTGGATCGTTTACCGGCGTGGCTAGGCTTGATTGCTACCACGCGAAACGATCCCAGCGTGCTCAATCCTTTACGTAGTCTTCGCGTTCAAATTATCACTGCCCAGGATCCAAAAAACCAGGACGATGTGCGCCGCTTCATTCGATTGCGCCTTCGCGAGGCGCCCTTCCGCCGGCAGGCAAAGATCGATCGCAACATTTTGGCCAGGCTGGAAGACGATCTTCTTCGCTCCAGCGCCGGTAATTTTCTCTTTGTGCGAACTGCGCTCGATGCAATCGCGAGCGGGCAACTCAACTTTGATCAAATCGAAAAACTGCCACCCGGTTTGAGCAGCCTTTACGAAATCTTCTTCCGTCGCCTCTTCCCGAATCCAGCTAAAGATTTTACTCGATCGCGCAAGGTCCTAGAAACCATCGCTGCAGCCCGCGAGCCGCTGACCAGAGAGCAAATCGCCGCTGCCACCGGACTGGATCCGCAAGAGGAACTCGTCGGCATCCTTTCTCGTTTAGCCTCGTTTGTGCCTGCTTCTGAAGGTCGCTATGCGCTCTTCCACAAATCGCTCTTCGATTGGCTTACCGGCTGGGATAAACCATCGGACCAGCCGTTAGCGGGAGCCTACCATGTGAATCTCGAAAAGGGTTCGGTCCAGTTAGCGGATTGGTGCTGGGCCGAGTATCAGCGCGGTTATTCGCAGATTTCTCCGTACTGTCTTCGGCACCTCCCAGCCCACCTGCATCAGGTCAGGCGCGATCAACTTTTGTCGATTGCTCTCAAAGATTTCCGTTTCATCCAAGCAAAACTGGAGACTACTGACCCCAGCGCACTCATTGCAGACTTCGATTACTTACCGGCGAAAGCCGATTTGCGGTTGGTGCAGTCGGCCATCCAACTTTCAGCACATGTTCTGGCTCGCGACCACCGGCAACTGGGAAGCCAATTGACCGGCCGTTTGCTTGGCAATCTGACTCCCGATATCCAAGTTTTGGTTGCCGGGGCGGTCGAGAGCGGCGATTGGCCATGGCTTCGGCCTTTGACACCGAGCCTCACTCCGCCGGGGGGACCTCTGATTCGCACGTTCGAAGGCCATACTTCTTGGGTCCACGCAGTAGCGCTCACGTCGGACGGCCACCACGCCATCTCGGGCTCGTGGGACGGCACATTGCGGATCTGGAATCTGGAGAGCGGCGAATCGCTGCGCACACTCGCAGGCCACACGGATTGGGTCAATGCCGTGGCGATAACACCCGACAGCGCCCGCGCCATATCGGCATCCTCCGACCGAACGCTGCGAATTTGGGATTTGGAAAGCGGTCAATTGGTACGGACACTCGAAGGCCATGCCGACAGGGTCAATGCCGTCGCACTGACGCCCGATGGCGTCTACGCAGTATCAGCCTCGTCTGACCGCACGCTACGGGTGTGGAATTTGAATAAAGGCCAGTCGGTGCGCAAGCTTGAAGGCCATCTGGACTCTGTCAATGCCGTGGTGGCGACACCTGATGGCCGCGGTGCTGTCTCAGCCTCCTCTGACCACACGTTGAGGGTGTGGGATTTGGAGAGCGGGCGATTGACAAGCACGCTCCCAGTCCAAATGGATTGGGTTAGCGCTTTCGTGGTGACGCCCGACGGGCGGCATGCTATCTCCGGGTCGGCCGACAACAGGTTAAGTGTATGGGATTTGGAGAGTGGCCAATCCATACGAATGCTCGAAGGCCATACCAATAAAGTCACCGCCGTGGTTCTAATGCCTGACGGCCGCCGCGCCATCTCGGGATCGGCTGATCACACGCTGCGGATTTGGGACTTGGAGAAGGGCCAACTGCTGCGCACGCTCGGAGGCCATACCGACTGGGTCACTGCGCTGGTGGTAACACCCGACGGCCGGCGCGCGATATCAGCCTCGGCTGACCATACGCTCCGGCTGTGGGACTTGGAGAGAGGCGAATCAGTGCACAAGCTCGCGGGCCATATTGATAGTGTCACGGCCGTGACGCTGGGATCCGACGGCCGGTGCGCCGCTTTGATCTCGGACTACCATGTGTTGCGAGTGTCGGACCTGGAGAGCGGCCAACTGCTGTGGATGCTCGAGGGTCATACAGACTGGATCACCGCCGTTGCCGTTACACCGGAGGGGCGTCGCGCCGTCTCAGCCTCGGCTGATCACACGATACAGGTGTGGGACTTGGAGAAAGGCCAATCGGTGCGTGCTCTCGCCGGCCACACGGACTTGGTCAGCGCCGTAGCCATAACGCCGGACGGGCGCAGCGTCGTCTCGGCTTCGGCTGATCGTACCCTCCGAATATGGGACTTAGATACGGGCCAAATGATGCACAAGCTCGATGGTTTGGCGAACCTGGTCAGTGCCGTTGCGGTAACGCCCGACGAGCGATACGCCTTCTGGGGATCGGATGTCGGAACTCTGCAGGTATGGGACTCGAAGATTGGCGAACCGCTTCCTGTTGCCGAGGGCCACGGGGACTGGATTACTGCGGTCGCAATAACACCCGACGGCCGCCGCGCTATATCTGCATCGGCTGGGGGGACGCTACGGCTCTGGGATTTGGAGAGTCGTCATTTGCTGCATACGCTCGAAGAGCAGGCCCAGCCGGTAAATACCGTAACGGTTACACCTGACGGCCAGCGCGCCATTTCAGCATCGTCTGATCACACCCTGCGGGTGTGGGACGTCGAAAGCGGGATCTGCATCGCTACCTTCACCGGTGAGAGTCCTATGTCGCGGTGCATTATTGCGCCCGATGGGCGAACGATTGTCGCCAGAGAAAAATCCGGCCAAGGGCACTTCCTGCGGCTGGACGGTTTGGATTGAAAGGCCGCGCCTGGCTCATCCCCTGCACTTGGTCGTAGAATTCGGCATGATCATTTGGCGAAAGCTTGATGCCGTAATGTGGAATCGCTGCGACGCCTTCGTCGCCAATGCCGGTGTCTACGTAACGTTGCGCGCCCGGCTCGCTCGCCGCTCTTGTAAACGGATCCCGATCGTCCATCGACTCACCACAGACTGTGAATCCCTCCGAAACCGCTACCACTCGATGGATCGTCATCGCCCGGAGGTCTATTCCAATTGCGCCGGTCCGCTGCGTTCTCCATGTCCGCCGGCGTGTAATCCCAACCGTGACTACGCGCGATCTCAGCGCGACCAGAGCCATCATACGGCACCCACGAAAAAGAAAGTGCAGGCTGCACGCCGAACGCGATCACAAATGCGTCCGCTACGTCTGGTGATTTAACGCCACGACTCGCCATCTCAGCTTTGGATTCCATCCAAAGGCAACCACTGGAGTGAGCTTTCTGGCGCCGGCTGGTGAGCTGCGCAAAGAGCTTCTTGACCGTTTCGTGATGTCGGTCAGGAGGCGCGATTCGGCCGCCCTTAGCTTCGCCACTATGTACCAAACACGAGTTCCTTCGTCTTTGTATGCCTTATCGTTGCTGTGGCTTCCAAAGTTGAAATCCACAATCCCGATGCCCGATCCCCGAATCAGATCGCACATCGTCTTTCCGATGCCAGTCGCATCACCGAAAACTGAGAAGCCCTTTTCTTGTCGGTAGTCCATGCGACGTATCTCCCGGACGAAGCGACCAGCTGCGTTTGCCGTGTCCTTGTCTTTCCACGTGAGGATCTCTTTCACTTTGTTCCCCACGCGTTTGACGATCACGTTGTCGTCGCCACCTGCAGCAAAGTCACACCCGAACACAGTTGGGCCAGGAGCGAAATCAACGACGCTGCTTTGCCAGGTTTCAAGCTCGGTCAGCTCGAGAATGTGGCTAACACCGTCGCCGTAGTCCATGAATTCGCCGCAGAGTGTCGAACGTGTGTACGGATCGTTCTCGCCAAAGGTCGCGATTATATCGGCAATCTTCTCTTTGGCTATGTGCGGGCAATCCGCCAAACCCGCGGCAAAGGTAATGAAGCTTTCCTGATTAGCCGTGAAAGCGTCATAGAAGGGCCCTTGCTTCAGTCCCGGGGAGCTGATGTAGAGCAGCACGTTGTAAGAGCAGCGGTCAATGGCCTTGATGATCTCCGGATCCACCGATTTGGCTTCATCGACTACAATCAAGAGTGGACAATCCGCGTCAGCGTGAAATCCTTCTGCCCGGCCCTGGATCATCGGTCGTGAAAGCGCGGATCCGGCCGCCCTCTTTGCTATTGATTGTGTGCTCGGCGTCCGACCATTTCCAGAATGGGAACTTGGCGGCCTGCGCGCGCAACGCCGGCCAGAGCTGGTCAGAAACCTGGCGAGCATCATAGGAGGTCACGACAACTCGGCCCCGCGGGAATCGTTGCAACCAACGCAGGGCGGCCTGAGCAATGATGCGCTGAGTCTTTCCCACACCGTTTGGTGCTCGTACGGCGATCTTCTTACGCACGAGAGCTGCAGCTTGCTCGATGAGCAAAAGAATCTTCGCCTGCCACGGGTAGAGTTCGACCCCAAGCGCTGCGGCGAACTCAAGCACGTCCTTAGGTTCTTGGTTCTGAGCCATTGGTTTGTCCGTTCGTAAGACCAAGCATCGCGTGAACTTCGGGCAGTAGTTTTGCGCGCGTCTCGTCGATCTGGCGTGCTTTCTCGAAGCTGATCGTGAAATTGTTCCCGAGCTCGAGCATTTGATTGGCTGTTCAGATCTGCGGACAGCACGCCTATTACCCGGATTAGCCGCGGGATCTGCGCCGCTTCTTAAGGAAAGCCTGAATAACTTTCGCACCACCTCTAAAGCTTTACAGATCCTCCAAAAACGGGTCGGAATTTGGTCCAAGCTTACACACTCCCCCATGCCTCTTCTTCGCTAGGCGGTCGCTTGACTTGGGTCAAAATCGCTAAGTTTCTTGCGAGGTCGATTGGACCCTATCCTGATGCCCTTGAGCACTTCCTGGAATTGCCCTTTCGCAGAAACGATGAGCATGCCATGCTTGTCGACGCGAGGTCGGCAGCTACGGCACGAATTGCCCTTTTACATGGACCCATCGGAGCTTCAAAAATTGTGTGTTTATTTAAACGAGTTTGCTCTCCCTCGGGCTATCATGGATTTCGACCGCCAGCGCTTCATTGCTTGGAATACGAGGTTTCTAGCGCGAACCGGCTACTCTGAGGAAGAAATCAAAACTCTTGATCCGGGAAAGGCAATCCTCCTA
>DASTDH010000319.1:0-24448 GCA_035710445.1 Chthoniobacterales bacterium | reverse complement strand
CTCAGATAACTGTCCAATTGCGAAGCATCCATGGTTCCGAAGCGGCTGTCGGCTGGGCAGGATCCCACACCGTGATTGTTGATCGACCGGAAGGGAAAGCGGGAGGAGCCGGTCTCGGATTCAACGGAGGTGAACTCTTGGGATTGGCCATCGGCGGGTGCCTCTGCAATGACCTCCAGTATGTTGCACACGATCTCGGGGTTCGTCTTTCTTCGATCCAGGTAGATGTGACCCTCCGGTTTGAGGGAGAGCCGTCGCTGGCTACGGATGCCGCCATCGTGGTTAAGGTCGATCCTCAAGACAAAAAGACCGACCTACAAGCGCTCATCGATCGAGCCATGGCCATTTCCACCGTATCGAACTCGCTCAAGCGCGGACTTTCCATCAAGCTCGAGCGCTCGCGTTGATGCGACCGGTGCGGCCGGGTTTTCGACACGCTCGACGCCTCTATTTTGTCGGGCTCGAATGCACTGCAACGCAAAACCATTGTCCGTTTTGCTTGACCCAGATATCGGTCGCCCGCCCTTTGAAATCAAACGGTTCGCCTTGGTCGGTGCCCTGCACCTCGAATTGGACAGTCACAACCGCAGTCTCGCCGTAAACATGCGTCTGCTTGTCGGTTTCTTTGATCTCGGATATCCGGGAAGTGTCCGCTTGCAGCGCTTCCAGAAATTCCGCCTTGCTCCTGAGTTGCCCGGAAGGACTGGTATTTACGTAAGTATCGGCAAATACCGACGCCAGCTCGTCGAAGTCTCGGCGCAACAATCCGTCCGTGTACTGGTCTTCTCGGCGTTTGATCGCATCGAGAATGCTCTTGTCCGCGTCGGCTTCTTGACTGTACAAGCAGAGGTTAGATCCTAACATCAAGAACAGCAGTAACCGACCAAGCGCTTTCATCCTGGATAAGAGTGATGTTGTTGGCGCCGACCCGTCAATCGCATCTAGAAGCCACGAAGGCTTTTGTCTCGAAAAGGGAGAGCAAGACTCAGCCGGGGGTTTTAACCCCGGGAACCGCCCCATCCAGCGAGCCACCCTGAAAGAGCGTAAGATTCAAAAAGGGATCAGTCCAACACATAGCGTCATCGAAAGAAACACGGTGTCTGGCTAGGATTGCTCGAAACTCTTCTTGGAACTTCATCTTGTGGTGATGGAGTTCCTGGTTGGAAATGTAGGCGCGGAAGGGCAGATCACCCCGCCTCGCCCGCTCGCTTTGGAGAGAACCTCCAGCTGCTGGAAGTTCAGTGAAGTCAAGCTAGTTTACATGGTGCGGTGGCGCATCGTGTGAATTCGCATTACGTATTGTTCGCCTGTCGAGCACTTGCAGCGGCGTTACTGGCGCAGTTAGCAGCGGAGGTGTGTCCGGCGCAATCTCTAACCGAGACCGAATTTACCCGCGCCCGCCGGAAGTTGGTGGAGGAACAGATCGCCGCTCCTGACCGAGATATTACTAATCGAAAGGTCTTGGAAGTTATGAGCTCAGTGCCTCGCCACGAATTCGTTCCTGAATCCTACCGAAATTTTGCCTATCGCGACGAGCCGCTGCCCATCGGTTATGGTCAGACGATTTCTCAGCCTTCTCTGGTGGCGTTCATGACCGATCGGCTCGACCTCAGAGCAACCGATCGAGTCCTCGAAATAGGGACAGGTTCCGGATACCAAGCCGCGATTTTATCACAATTAGTGAGTCATGTTTACACGATCGAAATAGTCGAGCCGCTAGCGCGTCGCGCCATGGCTGACCTCAAGCGACTTGGGTATGATAACGTCACCGTTCTCATCGGCGACGGTTATAAGGGCTGGCCAGAGTATGCCCCATTCGATGCCGTCATCGTGACGTGCGCACCCGATCATGTTCCACAACCGTTAATCGACCAACTGCGCGATGGTGGTCGCATGGTGATCCCAGTCGGCGAACCCGGCAACCAATCTCTTTATCTCTTGCAAAAGCGTGGCGGTGCCATCGAACGGCATTCCATATTAGCGGTGCGATTTGTTCCGATGACCGGTAAGATGGGGCAAGAAAATAACCAATAGCTAATCGCCGATAGAGGAATAGTGAGCTGGGACGGACCGCCATTCCTGCGAATTATTTCCCTTTGAATGTTGCGCTAAAGTGCGGCAGGTTAGTGGGTCCAGCCCCCCCACTCTATGGAAGTCACCGGCACAGTCAGCCGCATCCTGGAACGGAAGGATACTTCTGTCTGGTCGATTGCACCAGAGGCAATGGTCTATGATGCAATTAAACTGATGGCGCAGAAGAACGTAGGTGCGCTACTGGTGCTGGAGAATAGCCGGCTGGTTGGAATCATCTCGGAGCGTGACTACACCCGGAAGGTTATTTTGCAGGGGAAATCGTCGAAGGAAACCCCGGTGCGCGATATCATGACCCAAGAACTGATCACGGCGGTGCCTAGTGACAATATTGGCGAATGCATGCGCATTATGACCCAACGCCGCGTCCGTCATCTGCCCGTGCTGGAGGGATCAAACTTGATTGGCGTTGTATCGATTGGAGATCTCCTGAAGTGGCTGATTTCCGAGCAGGACGCAGCCATCGATCATCTGGAAAGATATATCACGGGCAGTTATCCGGCTTGATAGACGCGGGAAAGCACGGGTAAGGGTGATTGCTGATTCGTGATGGCGGCGATTGGGTGAGAACATCCATAACGTAACACCGCGCCCAGTTCGGTAGTGGCGACGGTCCAACCAAAAGCCAAACGCAAAATGCGGCTACACGAAGGCGACTGCGGTTTCTGGTAGTTTGAGCACGGAGCTCCGGTGAGTCTTGAGCTTTCGTTGCCTCCCACCTTCGGTTGGACAGTCGCCGCTACCGGACTGGCCCGGCTGCCACGTTACCGATGTCCCGATCCGCCGACAGTCGCCGCTTGCATCACCTCTTACCGTTACCGGCGCTGCCGGCGTCCCTAATCTCCAGTCCCGACAAATCGCGCGAGGTAACTGCCAAAACGAGCAATGCTCCCGGTGTCCGGTTCGTCGACTACGGCGTAGCCTTGAGGACTCACAAGTTTGCCGGTCCGAGTATCAAAAATGTTGATACAGAAAATATCGATATCGTCGTTGACTCGGTATTTCTCCACATCGCTCCCGTTCACTCCAGGAGAACTGGTCAATCGATAGTAGAGATCTGGGATATCGGCGGAAGGAATCGTATCGCTTTCAACGGCTAAGTACCGAGTTCCCGCACCCATCTCGCCTTGATGTTTCGCCCAGTACGCTTTGGCCTCCTTCTCTGCGATCGCGAGAGCATCCGGCGCGGGCGTGTACGCGGCGATGGAAAGATCGGTTTGCCGCGATGGTCCGGTTTGTACGCAAGCGGCAAGCAACGCTCCCAGCAGGATGATCGCGGCAATGTTCCGGACACAACGGTTAAGCAGAAAGGCAGAGTGGTTAGTCATGGGCAATTGATTGGGCGTCGGACTTGTCCGACGAAGGTTCTGTCGGTGAGAAGCGGCCAGTACACAGGCTAGCGAAGTCAGAAGCGACCCACCCTTCGTTAGGCCAACAGTTCGGGATATTGCCGGCGAGCAATGGATTCACAGCGGCTGAAGATTTCTGCAGCCGAGCTGAGATCACGCACCTCGGCCAAAAAAGCAGCGCATTCTTTGGAATCGAGAGTCTGGACCGCTTTCTTTACGCGCGGCACCAAGCCTGGGCTGGCACTTAACTCATCGACTCCTAGGCCGATCAAGATCGGCGTCAGCGTTATTTCTCCGGCCATTTCGCCACAGACTCCGACCCAGATATCGTTGGCGTGAGCGGCAGTTACTGTCATTTCCATCAACCGCAAAATGGCCGGATGCGTCGGCTCATACAGATGGGCAATGCGTTCGTTCACCCGATCGACTGCAATCGTGTACTGGATCAGATCGTTCGTTCCGATACTGAAGAAATCAACCTCTTTGGCTAAGGCGTCGGCAATCAGAACCGCGCTGGGAACCTCGACCATGATGCCGACCTCGAGATTTTCATTGAACGGCACTCCCTCCGCTCTCAATTCGGCGCGGCAACTTTCCAGCACCTCGTTGGCCTGGCGAAGTTCCGGAAGTCCGGAGATCAAGGGATACATCATGCGAACGTTGCCGATTGCGCTGGCCCGCAAAATTGCCCGAAGTTGTGCTTTGAAAACATCAGGCCGTTCCAAGCAAAACCGAATTGCTCGGCATCCTAGAAACGGATTGATTTCAGTCGGAAGATGCGAGTGGCTCAGAAACTTGTCTCCACCCAAGTCCAATGTTCGAATGATAACCGGTTGCGGGTGCAAAGCTTCCGCGACCGCTCGATAAGCTTCGTATTGGTTCTCTTCGTCGGGTAATTCGGTTTTGTTAAGAAAGAAAAATTCAGTTCGGTATAGCCCGATACCTTGAGCACCGGCTTCAATCACCAGAGGTACATCTTCGGGTAATTCGATATTAGCGGAGAGAACTATCTGCTTGCCGTCGGCGGTAACGCTGGCGGTATCCCGCAACACGGTGAGCTGCTCCTCGACCTTCTCCAGCTTCACCTCCAGCTCACCATATTCCCAAAGCAATTGGTCGGCCGGATTAACAACTACCAGACCCTTAGTACCATCGAGTAAAACGTGGTCGCCGTTCGTTAAGGTAGTGCTCGCGTCCTTCAGCCCGACAACTGCGGGAATATTCAAGGATCGCGCCATAATCGCAGTATGCGAAGTCCGGCTACCGACATCGGTTGCAATCCCCAAGACCATGGGACGGTTGAGCATCGCCGTGTCGGAGGGAGTTAGATTGTGGGCAACGATGACGTGAGGGGTGTCGAGCTGGGCCAAGGTCTTGGTGGAACGACCGAGGAGATTGCGGATCACCCGACGGGTCACATCGTAAATGTCGAAGGCACGCTCTCGCAAATAGGGGTCATCAATTTCGCTCAGCGTTTTGGCATATCGGTTTGCGACTTCACTGAAGATAAACTCGACGTTCCAACGCTCGCGCTGCAATGCCCGCAATACCTCATCGATAAGCGTGTGGTCTTCCACCACCATCAGATGAGCGTCAAAAATGCTGGCATCCTTGGCCCCGATCGCTTCGGCGATGCGTTGCTGCATCTCCAGAATTTGAGCACGGGTGGCAATAAGCGCCGCTTCGAAACGCGCTATTTCCGCAGGAATCTCGGATTCATCCAGCTTGCGCTTTGGTGGTTCTTCATCATCAGGGTGATGCAGGAAGACGACACCATGGGCGATTCCGGGTGCTACCCCTACTCCCCGCAGTGTAACTTCCTGATCGTTCATTGACGGATCAGAGCCTAATCAAACCTGGTCAAGTTTCGAATAAAAAAGCTAGTAGCCCGTCGGACTTGGAATTGAGCGGCAAGATAGATACGAAATTGGGCGAGGTTGAGGGGCAAACGCGTATTCGTTCCACGGCCAATAGAGGGCTTGTTGCTGGAGAACCCTGCCGAGGGTAAAGCCTGGGCAATGTTTCCGAGGCCCTTCGAGCACGTTTGCCAACCGATCGCATCAATACTCGGTTGCCGGATCACTCCCCTGCACCATGCCGACGGGCTGCTGTCTATTCCTCGTCAAAACGCCGCCCGATCAAGGACTCAAGTTCTGCAACCGCTTGCTCCGCGTCGGATCCTTCGGCTGAGATCATCAACTTGGATCCTTGGCCAGCCGCCAGCATCATCAAACCCATGATGCTCTTTCCATTGACTTGTTCGCCGTCTTTCTCCACCCAAATCTCGGCTCGGTGCTTATTAGCAATGCGCACAAACATGGCGGCGGGACGCGCGTGCAGACCAAGCTTGTTCACGATGGTTACTTCCCGCTCGATTTTGCAGGATCCAGAACGCTTGCTCAAAAGCCCCATTAAATCTCCTTATTATTTTGCATCAAATTCAAAAGGCGCTGATTAAATTCCACGGCACTATTTTGACCTAGACTCTTCAACTTCTGGTCCAAGGCCGCAACCTCGACTAATCGCGCCAGATCACGTCCCACGCGTACCGGAATCGTGATGTGCGGAATATGGATCCCAAGAATTTCGTAGTATTCTTGCTCAAGCCCGATCCTGTCAACCTCTTCCAAGTCATGCCAGTCGCGGAGCGTTACAATCAAATCCAAGCGCTTCTCCAGACGAATGCTCCCGACCCCAAAAATAGATGCGACGTTGATGATCCCAAGACCCCGGACCTCCATATGGTATCGGGTCAGATCGGGTGCAGTGCCGACGAGTTCGCGTCCCTCAATTGCCCGGAATCGAGAGACATCGTCGCTTACCAGACTGTAGCCGCGCTCGATCAGGCCCAAAACACATTCGCTCTTACCGACGCCGCTATCGCCTCGGATCAGAGTGCCGATCCCCATGATGTCGACCATACTTCCGTGCTCTGTTTTGGTCGGCGCAAAATCCATCTCTAGGGCAATGGTGGCGGCGTTAATAAAGCGCATGGTCACCATCGGGGTACGAAAAACGGCGATTTGATTTTCTGCGGCGGCTTCGGTGAGTGCTCGAGGGACGGGGAGGCTGCGGGAGACAACGATGCAGGGGATATGTTGGAGACAGAGCTGGGAGCAACGTTTTCGCTGCTCCTCGAGATCCAAGCTTTTCAAATAGCTATCCTCAGCGTTTCCAAGGACTTGAACACGTTTTTCCGCAAAATAGATAAAAAATCCAGAGAGAGCGAGCCCTGGGCGATTGATGGTTGGTTCCCGAATTTTCCGGTCGAATCCGTGGGCTGGGCCCACCAGCTTCAAATGGAGCGATTCTCCATGCTGACTATAGAATTCGCCTACTCGGGTAAACGGTAACTTTCCTCGCTTCATCGGAACAGTTTCGTTACCCTGTATTCGGGTGGAACTAGAGTGCCGATCCAACGGGTTGCGACTAGCCAGTGGCTCGCAACACGAGCGTCCGAATGATAGTCCGCCGTTCGATCAATAGTAAAGTGAACGGTCCGAGACGAACCCGCCCTACTTGCTTTAGCTGAAGGCTGGTTCAATCAGACCAAAGTCACCTTTCTTGCGCCGGTAAAGTACGTTTACTTTGTCCGTCTGGGAATTAAGAAACACCAGGAACTGTTTCGGCGAGAGTTCCATCTGCAGTACGGCTTCGTCCGGCGACATCGGTTTCACCGACTGTTTTTCGCGGTGAACTATCTCCCGCACGGCCTCTTCCTCGACGGGTGCTCCCCCGTTCTCTGCAAATTCAGCGGCAGCATCGATCCAATCCCAGCGCACGATGCGATTCTCCGGCAGACGAAGCCTTTTCGGACGATGATTCTTCATGAGCCGCGTTTTGCATTTGCGCATCTGTCGGGCAACGCGATCCACCACCTGATCGATTGATGCATACATATCGTTGGACACCGCTGTGGCCTCGATCGTGATGTGATTGCTGCAGTGCAAAATCACCTCAGCCTGGTGCCGGTACTTCTGAACGTCGAGTATAACTTGTACCTCAATAATCTTGGGATAATCGAGGTGAAGCGTCGCCACCTTCCTGCGGCAGTATTCTTTCATAGCTTCGGTCACGCTGACGTGTCTTCCGGTCACCCGAATGGATGGATTTGCATTTCGGATCTGCATATTGCCCCTTTCTTATGTTTGATTGCTGTTCCAATTCGACCGGGCGAAGGCTGGGAAGGTGCGTGGTAGATGGTATGGCAGCCTGGCGGCTCAGTTGGTGACAGGCAATATTGGGTTTTCTCTGAATAATACCGAAAGAGGAGGGCTTCCTCGCTCGGCTACATACGAAAACGTTCTCCTAAATAAAGTTGCCGGCTGATCGGATCATTAATCAGAAATTCTCGCGTACCTTGGCTTTCGACGCGTCCGTCGTAGATCAGGTACGCCCGATCCACAATCTCCAGTGTCTCCCGGACGTTGTGATCGGTGATCAAGATGGCTAAACCGGATTTGCGTAAATTGGATATATGTTGCTGGATCTCGGACACGGCGATCGGATCGACCCCGCTGAACGGCTCATCCAGCATGATAAGCTGCGGATGGGTAACCAAAGAGCGCGCGATCGTTAAGCGGCGCTTCTCGCCGCCGCTCAGGGTCAAGGCTTGATGACTGGCCAGATTCTCGATTCCAAATTGCCGCAGGAGCGCGTCGCACCTTTGCTTTTTAGCGCGGCGATTGCCCGGCAACATCTCCAGGATCGCCATAATATTCTCTTCGACCGTCAGCTTCCGGAAAATCGACTCTTCCTGAGGGAGGTAGCCCATCCCCATCCGAGCCCGTCGATGCATCGCGAAACGCGTTACGTCGCGTTCTCCAAAGTAAACTCGACCCCCATTTGGCCGCACGAGACCCACGATAAGATAAAAAGTCGTGGTTTTACCAGCACCATTTGGTCCAAGTAAACCAACGATTTCACCACGATCGACATGGATATCAATCCCGTTCACTACTGCCCGCCCGCCGTAGATCTTTACTAGCTTGTCTGTCCGCAGGATCGGCGGTTCTGTTCGTTTCTGCGCTGCAACACTGGTGGTCGGCGCAACTTCTAGGTCTCCCGTCGACATTTTCTATTATGGTTTTGGAGAGGCGGCTGTGTTTGCTTGAGATTTGTCCTGAATAATGGTTCGGCTTCCACCGAAAGTTTTCAGTCTTCCATCTCGATACAAGATCATCCTGGTACCTTCCTCTGTCGAAATGTGAGTATTTACGCCTTGCGTTATCTGAGGCCAGCCAATCAACGTAACCGATTGATCTTTGGCGTCATAGAGAGCCTTCTGCGCTCTACCGGTGGAAAGAACCAGAGGAGGCGTCGGCGATGGGGTCGGACCTGGGGGATCGGCCAGAACCGAGTTGATTGCCGGGGTCGCACTGGGAGCAGGCGTAGCCGAGGCGCCGGCATCGGTGCCGCCCTTGGCATTTTTTGCTTCATTGGCATGCACGATGATGACGTTGCCATCAGCCTCGGCAGAACTGAGTCCTCCGCCATCCTCCTGTTTGGCCATATGCACCGTCAGTTTGTCGGTGGTCATCGTAAAGTCGGGGTCAATCACTTTAACGGCACCAATAAACACGCCAGTCCGAGACTGCCCGTCAAATTGAGTTTCCTGAGACGTAATCTCAGTTGGCCCCTTGTTCTGGGTCGAACCCTGAAGCAGATCATTCTGCTTCTTCTCTTTCTTGGCCGCCGGCGAGGCGCTACTGGTCGGGCTCGGAGCTGCCGCGTTCCGCGTGGCGGCGCTCTTGCTTTGCTTCGGCTTGGGAGACGGTTGGGCGGCCAAGGCTCCGGTGATCACGATACAAAAGGTTATCGCCAGAATGCTACGGTTTTTCACTGGTTGGCTGATTTTCGTCCGATTTCTTGTTGGCCAGCTCATCCCGGTTGTAGATGATCAGCCGCACGTTTCCAATTACCCTTCCTGCGCGCGTCTTGGTATTGAATTCCATCGCATCTCCGGTGAGCCGGAAGTCTTCGCGAGTCACGACAACCGGTTCATGACTGACTATAATGTTGGTGTCCATGTTCATCACCGATGTTTTCAGCTCGACTTTGGCACTTGGTTTGTATGTGTCCTGATCGTAGGTCTGTATGACCGAGGAGCGCATCTCGACATTCTGTTCGTCCAAGCGCCTGGCCCATTCGACGTCCATCCGGAACTCCATTTTCCCTTCGTCGTTTCGGAATGGCACTCGCAGGCCTTTCACGTCGTGGCCAATCGGAATCGGCAGTACGATTTTACGTTCGCCGCTGGGCGGTCCCGCGAAGAGCTCGCCTCCCGAAGGGAGGAAAAGCACAAAAACCGCCAGACATCTAGCGAACGACTTCATGAATTTTCTTAAGCTGAGACAATAATTGTGGCAAATCACTCAAAGGAATCTGATTCGGGCCATCCGAAAGCGCCTTCGCTGGGTTGGGGTGGGTCTCGATGAATATTCCGTCGCAACCGGCAGCCATCGCCGATCGAGCCAGTACCGGCGCCAATTCGCCGTCTCCTCCGGTACTCGTCCCGCTACTTCCAGGACGCTGCACGGAGTGGGTTGCATCAAACACTACGGGGTAACCCTGTTTTCGGATCCAATACAAGGAACGCATGTCGGCGACCAAGTTATTATAGCCGAAGGTTACTCCTCGTTCTGTGAAAACATAGTTCTGGCAACCGACAGCCTCCAGTTTCTCAGCAATATTCACCACATCCCACGGAGCCAGAAATTGCCCCTTCTTGACATTGACGGCTCTTCCGGTGGCCCCAGCCGCTTGAATGAGGTCCGTTTGCCGGCAGAGAAAAGCAGGAATCTGGAGTACATCGACGAAGTCACTCGCGATCTGCGCTTCTTCCATCGAGTGTACATCGGTGGTAATCGGAACATTCAATTCCTCTCCGATCGCGCGCAAGATCCGACAACCGCTCTTTAGTCCGATGCCTCGATAAGATTGGGCGGAAGTTCGATTGGCCTTATCGTAGGAAGCTTTAAAGATCCAGGGGACGTTTATGGTATGGCAGATCACGTTCAGATCGCGAGCGAGCGCCTGCACAAAATCTTCCGATTCGATCACGCACGGTCCGAGGATAAAAAAGGGAGAATTACCGCCCGATCTAATGTGACCAACCTGGAAAGACTTGCTGCCGGGCATGAGTGCAATGAGGCCAAGGCTCAAAAGAGAGACGGCGCTCCGTCTGGTTCCGTTGCAGGAATCTCGGCCGAGCCGGGGACTCTTACGAACCGTAGCTTTTGACGAACTTCTTTTTTCCTTCGCTCTCGCTAGCCGTTGGCGTTTCAGCGGCGGGCGTTTCGATTTTCGATTCCGGCTGAGGTTCGGCCGGCTGCTGAGCAGCGGTCTCGGCTTTTCGCTCGGATCGCTGTTCGCGTACCGCTTCCACAAACGCGATTTGCAAATTGGATAACGTATTGGCCAGGATCTGCGCTTCGTCTTTGTTCAGATTACCCTTGGTCTTTTCCTGGATCATGGCCAACTGGTCGATCAGCAGCCTTGCCAGATCGAGGTTTACTTCCGCCTTCCCGGTTTGCGGATGAGGAATTTGACCAAGCACAAATGCGGCGTTTTGGGCCTGCATAAGCACAAACTCAATGAATCGCTGCGCCATTTCGCCTGACGCTGCCGAGGTGTTCTGGAATTCTGCCATACGCGTGAAACGAGACTAAGGTCTAACAATGACCGTGATGGCCGGTTTATCCATCAAATATTTACGGCAAACTGCTTGGAGGGTTTCCAGCGTGGTACCCTCGATCTCTCGTTGGCGCCGTTCCAGATACTCAAGACCAAAGCCGTAAATTTCGTTCAAAGCCAACCCGTGGGCGTAGGCCTCCAGGTTTTGCTTCTGAAAAGCGAGTTGGGCCAGCAGTTTGGTTTTCGAGCGTTCGAGTTCGTCTTTGGAAAGAGCGCCCTCGCCCAGGTCTTCCATTTCTCTTCGGCAAACCCGAACCACTTCATCGGCAAATTCGGGAGAAGTGGCCGCATAGATGCTGAAGAGCCCAGGGGCCAAGCCGAGCGAAAGTGCGCTGCCCACCGAGTAGGCTAATCCAAGCTCTTCCCGAAGTTTGATGAAGAAACGCGAACTGGCATCTCCGGTAGCCTCGTCGAGGAGTTCGAAGGCGATTCGTTCACGATCGAACAGCGAGCAAGCCAGGTAGCCAATGCTGATAAATGCTTGGTGCTTTTGGTGGTGTTGCACCAGCGTATGAGTGGTCAATGGGGCGATTTTGGCCGCCTTGAGCCCCGTCCCTGGTGATCGCTTGGGCAGAATACTGAGAAACTTGGCGATCGCCGGCCAAAGTGTATCCGGATCGATCCACCCACAGACCGCCATAGCGCAAGGCGCCGTGTCTATGATCCGCGCATGGAGTCCAACCAGATCTTCCCGACTGAGATTCGCAACCGATCTTCGAGTACCGATTACGTTCATGCCATACGGATGATCGCCATACACTGCCGCCCGTAGGACGTTTCGCCCCAAGATTCCCGGCTGCGCGTCTTCGGCTTCGATCGCCGCGATCTGACTGGCTCGCTCGCGTTCGATGGCGTCCTCCGGAAGAGCGGGCAAGGACAAAATCTCTTCGACCAAAGCCAGAAGTTTCGGGAAGTCATCCGCCAGAGAGCTGAATGCGATGCGCGACGAGTTGTAGCCGGAGTCCCCAAAAAGCGTGCCTCCGAGCGATTCAACCTGTTCGGCAATGTCCGCGCTGGAGAGATTCGCTGTACCCTTGGGTAGGCTGTGACTGTATAGCCGATGGATCCCGCTGTTGTTAGGATTCTCCGCCAAGACGCCCCCGCGAAATACAATGGAAGCGTGCAACATCGGCAGCCGGTGATCAGGAATAAATACAACGCGAACGCCGTTAGGAAGGACCCGCATCTCCGGCGCCTTCTCGGTTACCGACCGAGGCCGGCGCGACACGATCGAGCTTTTTGGCTGCAATGCGGCTACGGTCAAATTGTCATCGTACAGATATCGATCAAAGACTCGATGGATTTGCTCTGACGACACCGATTGCACCCGCTGCAGATATCGTTGATTAAAATGAAGATTGCGGGTGTAGAGCCAATTCAGCCCGATATCTGAGGCGACTCCTTTGACCGTCTGCAGTTGCTCCCAGGCGCTAACCTGAATGATCCTTTTGGCCTTGCCCAACTGCTCGCCAGTAAGAGGCCGCTCACGCCACCCAGTCAGGTTCTGTTGAACCTCGCTCTCGATGGTGGCGACATTTTCGATCGGACAGGTCCCGGAAATAGTCAGGAGCCCCGGAAAACTCGGGGTAAATGCGTAAGCTCCGATCCCATGAACTAACCCTTTCTTTTCGCGAAGTTCATCATAAAGAAGAGAACTGGCTCCTCCTCCGAGCAAAACCGAGAGGATATCCAAGGCCGGCATATCCTCATGAGCGACACCCGGCACATGCCAGGCCAAGCTGAAATATCCCACTTGCGAATCAAAGATTCGCGATTCTCGACGACAACCGAGTTGCGGCGGTTCCTCTGGAACGACAATCGGAGCGACTGGAGCCGGTACCACCTGCCCAAAATAGGTCTCGACCTGCTGCCGGACAGTCTCGGCATCAACATCGCCCGCAACCACAATAAAAACGTTATCCGGTACATACCGGCGGCGATAGTACTGGAGCACATCGTCACGCGTGATTCGATCGAATATCCGCCGCAATCCGATGACCGGCGTACGGCATGGGTGCAGCTGGTAGGCAGTGCCAAACGTCAGATGGCTGAGCACCCGGTCGGGATCATCGTAACCCATCTCGAACTCGCGTCGAATGACGTCCATTTCGCGATCCAATTCCCCCGCATCAATCGACGACTGGAAAAGCATGTCGGCCAAAACATCAAGCGCCGTACCGACCGCCGCTTTCGGGCAGTCAATCCAAAATACCGTCCGATCGAATGAAGTATAGGCGTTGACGTAACCGCCACCTCGATGGATCTCTTCGCTGATGTCCGTCGCGGTTCGCTGGGCGGTCCCTTTGAACAGCATGTGTTCGAGTAAATGCGTTAGACCGCCTCCCAGCCATTCCTGCTCGTGAATACTTCCGGTCTGACACCAGGCCTGAACGCTCGCTACTCCCGCGTAATGCTGCTCCGAAACCAGTAGGCTTAGACCATTGGCCAGCTCGAATTTTTCGACCCGAACCTCGGGAAATTCTACGTGTCGCATCCTGTTGTTTCTCGTCAGCAGGCGTGCTCAGGCACGATTTGCTGGACCGGTTTGCGACCTTTGATAAGGAGCGATAAAGGCGGTATGAAAATCGATGGCCGCGCGAAAATCCTGTGGCCGATCGGATTCAGTCTTCCCAAAAACGCCAGCTTCGATCAGATTGAAAACAATATTCCCAACGTCCTCCGAGGATGTTACTCGCCAGTGCTCGAGGACGGTCATTACCATCGGGCCAAATTCTTTGAGCGCGTACTGCCGAAAACCGTCCATTAGTTCGGCCGCGGTCACATGCACACTGGGATCCGCCTGACCTCTTTTCTGCTGTTTGATGGTAAATTCGAGCGCCTCTTTTACAAATTCGTAGGCTTCTTTGTCGTAGCGTGGATCTCTCTCCACGATGCGTTCGACCATCTCCTGAAAAGATTTCTGCATAACAAATTATTCTGTCGATTCCAATGGCGCAGGAATGTGGGGATTACCGTCCCGAAAATGCTTGACCACTGCTCCAATAAAAATCGCAAAAAAGAGCGCTAATATGAAGAGCTGCTCTCGACGCGTCAACCGAATCACTGAGCAGTATACGACCGTGCTGCGTTTTGTCACCTCGGGCACGAAAACTCGTGCTCGTCCTCGTCCTCGACAAAATTCCCGGTTGATTGCGCCCGTTACCCAATTTTTCTGGTTCGTTGGTCCGCCCCCTTCGAGGACGAGTACGAAGGACGAGGAGGAGCATGGACACACCCTACCTCCGTGCAGCGAACGTCAGCAAACAACGGCGTTGGTGTTCATTGACGTTTTGGTGTTCGTTCGTGTTCACTGCATTGGAACTAGCCTCACGGTTCCCTGACCGAATTCCACCTTCCCGAAGCGATTGACCGCCTCTCGCTCGAGCAGCAATCCTCGCCAGGTCTCTCCAAAGAACAACTCCTGCGCAGTCCTCATGAAAACGGGAGCTATTGGCATACGTCCGATCGCACCCCCACGATTTTGGAAAATTGGACGGCCGGCATCCTCCCCTGCGGTGTAGATCCCGGAGAGATAAAACTCGAACCCAAAAAAGATGTACCGGGTAAACGTATAACAAACTCCAGACCGGAAGCTCAGCAGAACTCCGTCAAACCGGCACCAATCGCCGAACAGAAATCCTCTCGGACCGGCTCGCTGATGAAAATACCCATTGATTTCGGCCTCGGTCAGTTCCGCAACATCGGCCCCGCGAGACGCTTTGGCTTGGGCAATAACCTGCATCACCTCGATCGCTTTCCCATTGTCGGCTGGATTTGCCGGTAGATTGTCGGGTCGTTCACAGATCAGGACAAGAACTCCCATCAGCAAGCTGGCGCCAAGAACGGCCGAAAGTCGGAGTAGAAAATGCCGGATGCCGGGATGATTGCGATATCGCTCCGCTATCGAACGAAGCCGATCTGCATTCTTTTTCTTCGGAGGAGCAGCAGTCACAGGGCGGTATCGATTTGGCCACGTGGCTAACATATCGAAAAGCCACGATCAACTTTCATCGTGCCCCCGCTCGGACTGATCTGCGCGGCGGAAGCGGTGGCTTCCGTCATCTTAATTTAGCGACCCCGCAGCCGCTATAGACTGGCACTCTGTGCCGCGCAAAGACCAGCTAATTCGCCGGCTTGTTCCCGGACGAAGGAGTCCCCCCACCGGTTGAACCGGTTCCTCCGCCCGACTTGGCTGCACCGGAATCGGTTTTCGCTCCCCCGCCATCCTTGGTACCTCCCTCTTTCGCGCCCGACTCTTTTTTGGCTGACTCCTGATAACCCGGGCTTCGATAATCCGTTGTATAGAATCCGGACCCCTTAAAAATCAGCCCGGCTCCAGTCCCCAGCAGCCGTTTCACTTTGCCGTGGCCCCACGTCTCGAGGCGGCATTGTTCTTTTGGACAAAGCTCCAACGCGGCGTCTTTCATCGACTGAAACAACTCGAACGTTCCCTGACATTTCTCACAACGATACTCGTACGTCGGCATATCGAAAAATATCGTTATAGCAGATCCACCGCCATTCAGCAATCGAACGTCATTTTGTGGACCCCTTCGGGCAGTTGCGATGATGCCGAAAAGGCAATATTGACGATATGAAGGAAGCCAACTAATAGGATTCTCCTCCAATAACCATAATTATGCGCTTACGAAGTCTGGTACTCATTTCGGCAGCACTCTTTCTTGCTGGTTGTGGCAGCAGGGAGAAGGCCCGGCTGTCGAATCCGAACACCCCCTACTTGGCAGGCGGCAATAACACCCAGCTCCCAGGAACGTCTGGGTACGATCCGATTTCATACTGGGATGGCGACGGCGTCGCCGGTCGACCGTCGGTGACGATCTATCTGAACGAACAACGGGCTTACTTCTATAAAGGCGACCAGCTGGTAGGGGTTTCTCAGGTTTCGGCCGGACGAGAAGGCCACGATACTCCGCCCGGCACCTACAAGATTATCCAGAAGGATCCAAACCACGCGTCCAGCTTGTATGGAGACTACGCCGACGTAGCCGGAAATGTGGTCAAGAAGGACGTCGAGCTTGGCAAGGACCCAATCCCGCCTGGCGCCCACTTCGTTGGAGCGCCGATGCCTTACTTTATGCGAATCACCGGAGGAGTCGGTATGCACCAGGGCTATTTGCCGGGGTATCCGGCTTCCCACGGTTGTATTCGGATGCCGGGAAAAATGGCTCAGATTTTTTATAACAATGTCGATCTGGGTACTCCGGTCACGGTTATGAAGTAGGCTAGTCTTCCTACGTCCCTGGACCACGGTGGACCTGCTCAACCGGAGTAGTCAAAAACCACACATTCCGGCCATGGAATTCTTGGGATATTTCCGCAAGTTGAGGTCGAAGTTTTGCAACGCCACAAAATCAGGCAGACCAGGACGGTCAGCCGAGGCGGAGTATGGGAGCGCAATTAATTCGACCGAACAGGAAAGATACTTTGGTATCGCGGCGCCGCTGCTTGCAGGTGTCCGCTTTAGCAGGCTGTTCGTTGCTGCTGGGGGGACGAGGATTCGCTGCCCAGGATCCCTTGCCGGCCGACTATATTCGGCCCGGACCGGTTACTGCCCGTGGAAAAGCTCCGGGTCTCAAGAGCCAATTACTTTCCCAGCAAGGATCCAGAACCTACGCCATTATTTTCGGCAAGAACGATGAGTTCATGGCTGGACTCACTGAGTTCGCCGAAGACAACCATTTTAAAGCGAGCCAGTTCACGGCGATCGGCGCTTTTCACGAAGCGCTTTTGGGCTGGTTTGACGGCGAGAAAAACGCCTATAAAAAGATCCCAATCATTCAACAGGTCGAAGTGGCCTCTTTGGTGGGAGACATTGGGTTGATCAACGGAAAACCCGCAGTCCACGCTCATGCGGTGCTTGGTTTTCCCGATGGTACCACCCGTTGCGGCCATATCATCAACGCGACCGTCTGGCCAACGCTGGAATTATTTTTGACCGACGAGCCTGCCACCTTGGTTAAGGAAGAAGATCCCGAGACCGACCTTTTCCTATTCGACCCGAAAACCTCGAAATGAGCCGAGTTTCATTTTCCGTCGGCCGAGGCCAGCGGACTCCAGAACACTTTGCCGCGACCGGCAAAAAAACGTTCAAGAATAAGAAGAAACCAACGCCATGGCTGAAGTACGAGTTATCGCAAGGGCAGTAGCACGTGCGGGAAAAGAAGACGAACTACGGGCACTCCTGCAAGGTATGATAGCCCCGACGCATCGCGAACCCGGATGCCTTCTCTATGAATTGTACGAGTCACACAGAGAAGGACGCTTCTATTTTCACGAGTCCTGGGAGAACGCGGCAGCGCTCGATGACCACGTAACAACTCCCCATTTCCAACACCTCCAACAAGAGATCGGAGAGCTATTGGCGGAACCTTTTGAGGTCAACATCCTGACGTCAACGAACGTCAGCGAACGACAATAAACACCAGCGCAAGTGATGTTCATTGACCGGCCCCGTTGGGATGGGATCACTCTCCTGACCCGGAAAACGACTATCGCGGAGCAACCCGCCCTGCCCTCATTCGGGCAGCGGTTGGCTAATTTTGTCCCGAAGGGACTGAGTGAAAGTAGCCCTGCCCCGAAGGAATTCGGGAGCAGGTCTGCGGTTTTTTTGAATAGAGCGGCGTCCCGCTAGATTGATGAATAACTCCGGACTACCCAAAATGGACGATCGATCGCCCTATCAGTTCGCCCGCTGTTGCTGATTGTCAGGGGATTTCTGGATTGCCGGCTGCTTTCGCTTTGACAATCTCCGGATTTGGACAAATGCTAGCGGCCATTGAACATTCGTTCAGTCTCGTCTGTTCTCGAGCAAACGAGTGTAGGCTCGACGCGCATTGCGCGGCCCGCTATCTAATAAACGTTCACCCCCCAGTTATGAAAAAACTCATCAATTCTCCGGAAAACGTTGTCCACGAAGCAATGGAGGGCATGGTCGCCGCTCACGGCGATTTACTAAAGGCGCATTTCGATCCCAATTTCCTGCTCCGGGCCGACGCCCCGGTCAAAAACAAAGTAGCGATTGTTTCCGGTGGCGGCAGTGGTCACGAGCCGATGCATGGCGGTTTTGTTGGCAAGGGTATGCTCGACGCGGCTTGTCCGGGCGCCGTTTTTACCAGCCCGACTCCTGATCAAATGCACGAAGCCACTAAAGCGGTCAACGGTGGCAAAGGCGTTCTACATATCGTCAAGAACTATACCGGCGATGTTCTCAACTTCGAAATGGCTGCCGATCTCGCTCGGGGCGAAGGCATCGAGGTGGAAGCGGTTGTCATTGACGATGATGTTGCCGTTAAGGACAGCACTTGGACGGCCGGCCGTCGAGGAGTCGGAACCACCGTGTTGGCGGAGAAGATTTGTGGCGCTGCGGCTGAGGCCGGCAAATCGTTGGCGGAAGTCGCTGCTCTTTGCAAGAAGGTGAATGGACAAGGGCGCAGTATGGGAATGGCATTGACTTCCTGTACGGTACCGCATGTGGGCAAACCCACATTTGAAATCGGTGACGAAGAGATGGAAGTCGGCGTCGGTATTCATGGTGAACCCGGCCGCCAACGGATGAAACTGACGAATGCTGATTCGATCACCGAAATGCTGCTTAAGCCGATCATTGACGATATCCCGTTCAAGTCCGGCGATAATGTACTTCTGTTCGTCAACAGCATGGGAGGCACCCCGGCCATTGAGCTGTATGTGGTGTATCGAAAAGCACATGAAATACTCACCAAGGCCGGCATTAAGGTGACGCGAAACTTGATCGGTCCTTACATCACCAGTCTGGAAATGGCCGGAACTTCCATCACCGTTCTGAAGTTGGACGACGAGCTCACCAAGCTCTGGGATGCACCGGTGCACACGCCGGCCTTCCGTTGGGGCGCTTGAGCCGCGATTTGCCAATCGATCGATTCCTGAAACATTGCACGATGTCGGAATTGACTTCTGATCAGCTGATAATGTGGCTGGAGCGCTTTGCCGCGCTGTTGGCCGAGAACAAAGATCATCTAACCCAGCTCGATTCCGCCATCGGCGATGCCGACCATGGAGCCAATATGGACCGCGGTTTTAGGGCGGTATTGGCAAAAAAGGCAGAGTTCGAAAACAAAGACATTGCGACCGTTTTCAAGACGGTCGCGATGACGTTAATCTCGACTGTCGGCGGCGCCAGTGGCCCATTGTACGGCACCTTTTTTTTGCAGGCCGCATTGCCGGCGGCAGGGAAATCGTCGATCTCAGCCGAGGAATTCGGCGCGCTCTTGGAGAAAGGGTTGAATGGCGTTATTCAACGTGGCAAAGCCGCGGCGGGAGATAAGACCATGATCGACGCGATGCAGCCCGCGGTTGAAGCCTACCGAAAAGCGGTACAAGCAGGAGACTCGCTTGGCGATGCGCTAAAGAAGGCCTCCGAATCTGCCCAAGCTGGGATGCAAGCTACCATCCCGCTGGTGGCGAAAAAGGGTCGTGCCAGTTACCTGGGAGAACGAAGCGCCGGGCATCAGGATCCGGGGGCCACGTCGACCGCCCTTCTCTTTCAAGCCGCCGTCGAAGTGCTAAAATGAGGGCAGAAAACGCGGATTGTGGATCGCGAAATGCGGATTTCCATGGTGGAAGGAATACGATCTCGGGTTTTCGGCTCCGCCATTGATCTTATATTCCGGACTCCGCAATCCGCAATCTGCATTTCCTCATGCCTGGTCTCCTTCTTGTCTCTCATTCACGCGCTCTCGCCGAAGCGGCCGTCGATCTGATTCGGCGTACCGTGAGCCCCACCCTGCCGATTGCCGCTGCCGGAGGCGTCGGTGAAACGCACTCCGAAATTGGCACCGACGCGATCGACATCCAACAGGGCATCGAATCAGTCGTCCAATCTGACGGCGCGCTCGTCCTGATGGACATGGGAAGCGCCATTCTGAGCTCGGAAATGGCCCGGGATCTGTTGGCCGATTCGAGCAATGTTCGGCTTTGTTCCGGTCCGCTGGTGGAAGGAGGGATTGCTGCCGCCGTTCAAATTCAAACCGGTTCCTCATTGGATGACGTTGTCGCCGCCGCCCAGCGGAGCCTTCTTCCGAAGCAGGATCAGCTGGGTGACGCAATGCCAATTGCGGAGCCGGTCAGCGTTCCGACCACCACGGAGGAAAGTTTCGAATCGGTTCTAGAAAATATCTATGGTCTGCATCTGAGGCCGGTTGCCGCACTGGTTAAGGCGCTCGGGGTCGAAGCGAAAAACGTACAGATCGAGAATGTGACCGGGAAGCGCGGCCCGGTGGGCGCCGCGAGTCTGGTAAACATCGCGCGCCTTCAGGCCAAAAAAGGAGACACCATCCGGTTTCTCCTGAGCGGCCCACATACGGTTAGGACGAGGAAAGAGATCGAAAGCTTTTTGGAACGCTTGAAGCACGAAGATGCGCATCCGGCGCAGCCAATCACAGTAAAGGACGATTCAGCCGGCCTCGAACCAATCGCGGTCTCTCCCGGTCTCGCGGTAGGTCGCGTCTTATTTGCCGATCGATTGGATGTAAAGATTCCTGACACTCGACCAAATACAGCCACCGAAATAGATAACGAGTGCGGCCGGTTGACTGAGGCGATTGCGGCTGCCCAACAGAACGTCGCGAAGAGAATCGCGAAATTCAGCACTTCCCTAAATTCCGCGGAACTAGCCATCCTCGAGGCTCAACCGCTCATCTTATCTGATCAGGTGCTGTTGGCCAAAGCGCAAGAGCGCATACGCTCAAAACCGACGAATGCAGCCGCCGCCTGGTATGACACCCTCACCGAGATTGCTGACGATCAAGCCGGAGCAGCAGATGATTATCTCAAACAACGGGCAATCGATTTTCGAGAGGCCGCATCTGCTGTGGTCCTGCAGTTGATCGGCCAGACCAATCAGTTTGCCGATTTGGTTGAAGATCATGTGCTGATCTGTCCGGAATTGAATCCGACACTGATTGATCAAATCCAATCGACTCGAATCACGGGCGTTATCGAACTCGCCGGAGGTTCCCTTTCCCATGGCGCGATACTCGCCCGGTCAATCGGCCTCCCGGTAGTCGGCAGCGGCGCCAGATCGGAACCAGCGCTTCGCTTGGCTCAGTTGGTTGCGATCGATGGGAGCACGGGCCAACTGCTAATCGACCCGGCACCGGCTGTAGTTCAGGAGTGGCGCCAAAAGCAAACTGATGCGAGAGAGCTCCACGAAAAAGCCATCCAGCTCAGCCAAGCCCCGGCGGTTTCTGCTGACAAGGTACCGTTTCTAGTGGCGGCCAATGCCGGGAAGCGACGCGATGTGGAACTGGCTCTAACCAACGGCGCCGATGGGATCGGGCTGTTTCGTTCTGAGTTCCTCTTCGGAACATTTTCATCTCTCCCGTCCGAAGAGGAGCAGTTGGCCGCATACCAGGATGCTCTCGAACCGATTCTCCCATCAACGAACGTCAACAAACGTCAAGGAACGTCAACGAACGAAAGTGAGCTCTCAGTTACACTGCGGCTACTCGATATCGGCGGAGACAAGCCTCTACCGTTTCTTTCGCCAGGTCACGAAAGCAATCCATTTCTGGGAGTACGCGGGCTACGACTTTTATTGCACCATCCGGAATTCTTCGAATCCCATCTTTCTGCGATCCTGCGTCTGGCCGAACTTTTTTCAATCAAACTGCTGGTGCCGATGGTGACCTCAGTAAGTGAAATCTTTCGACTCAAGCAGCACTTAAAGGCTGCGCATCAATCGCTCACCGCGCGCAGCCTGCCACATCGATGGCCGATCGAAATCGGTGCCATGATCGAAACCCCGGCCGCCGCCGTCATATTCGATCAGATGATCGGACATCTCGATTTCGCCAGCATCGGCACAAACGATTTGACCCAGTACGTGCTGAGCGCGGAGCGCGGCAACCCGGAGCTGGAAGAATTTGCCGATTCCCTGCATCCGGCAGTACTGCGTCTCTGCCGCCAGGTGATCCAGCTGGCGAATGAGCGGAAATTGCCGATCTCGATCTGTGGCGAGATCGCGTCGGATCCGGCTGCTGTTCCGATTCTCGCCGGCTTGGGCTTACGCGTATTGAGCGCCGCACCAACCGCGGTCCCGACAATCAAAGCTACCGTACGCGCTCTTTCCGTGTCGGAGATAACGGCGGACAGAATCAGTCGCCTGCTCGGTTGCCAAAGCGCCGCTGAAATTCGGAAAGCACTTCAGGCACCGACCTCAACCTAAGCCAGCGTACGTCAGCAACCCGTTGTTGTTCATTGTGGTTCCGTAGTGTTCACTGTCGGTCGCTACATATGTTGCTTCGAGTTTGCGGAATATCGGAGTTATCTCCAGGTGAAGTGAAACGGATCGAAGAGCCGGCTATAGCCGTCTTTAATGTGGCTGGAAGGTTCTATGCGATCAGCGATATCTGTACCCATGCAGAAGCCTCGCTATCGGAAGGCACCGTCGATGGTGAGACCGTGGAGTGCCCGTTGCATGGTGCTTGTTTTGATTTGCGCACCGGAGAAGCGTTGACTCCTCCAGCAGTGGACCCGGTGCAAACGTTTCCTGTGGTGATCCAGGAAGACACTATTTACGTGGAAACCGGGTAAACCCAGGGAACAATCGGGTTCCTGAGAGGCAAGAGAGACGGAGCCGGTGCCAGCAACGTTTCCATTTGTTCCACGATAAGAACAAGCGCCTCTTTTGTCGCAGGAACCCATGACGCCTGGAACTCAGCAAAGCGAAACTTTCTGAAATGCTAATGGGCACGAATGAGGGTATGGCTTTCGCGATAAACTAGCGAAAGGCGGATCTACTCCTGAGTAGAATTGCAGGGCTTATAGACACCACGAAGGGACCTTAAAGGCGCTGAGAAACCGCGAATGGACGCTAATAAAACCTTCGTGTCCATTCGCGTCTATTCGTGGTTAGGAGATAGTTTCCAAGGCCGCGGAGCAGTGGTTTGCTTAGTCGCTAGACATCGTGTCCCTTCGCGGTTTCCATTCTGTGAGCCGGAAATTGTGTGCTATGATGCGGTATAATCGCTAGCCTGATCTTTTCTATGCAAAGGTTTCCCCTGAAAAACGGTGTCTACCCAAACCAAGCTCATGTTCGCGTTCCAGAGGGCACTTATGAAATGGAATACGGTCGGCAAGGATTTTTCGGCGAAGCGACTCATCTGTACACTCGCGAGATGCCCTCGGCTTGGAAGCGCATCGAGGGCCCGCTGAAACCGATGGCTCTCGATTGCCGGCAGATGACCACCGAAGATTGCGTCGATGCGAGCGGTACCCCGCTGCTGCTGATGCAATCGATGGCGGCCTGCGCCAAAAAATCGATGTCGATCTTTCTGACCCGCCGCCGCGAACCGATGCCCTATTTGTACCGAACCGTCGATGGTGATGAACTCTACTTCTTTCATCGTGGCGAAGGTGTTTTTGAGACAGAGTTTGGCCTCCTTCCTTACCGGCCCGGTGATTACGTAATTATTCCCAAAGGATGCATCTATCGTCTGGTGCCGCGTACGGACGATACGCTGGCGTTTATTGCGGAATCCCGTACTCCTTACGGTATTCCTGACCGAGGAATTCTCGGGATGCATGCCCTGTTTGATCCCGGTGTAATTCAGTATCCAGACTTCGATCAAAAACGATCGGAACTAAAGGGCGCAGAATTTGAGTTGCAAATTAAACGAACCGGTTTTCGTACCCGGCTTTTCTTCGACTATAACCCAATCGAAAACGTGGTCGGCTACAAGGGAACGGTTCTACCGAGTAAACTCAATGTTCGCGATTTCCGCCCAGTCGCCAGCATGCGCTATCATGTTCCGCCCACCGCCGGCGCAACTTTTTCCAGTGACGAAGTATTTGTTGGGACATTTGCTCCTCGTTTGCTCGGCGACGACGAGGTTCTCCGCCTGCCCTATTATCATCGGAACATCGATTACGACGAAGTGATCTTCTATCATGAAGGAACCTTTTTCTCGCGGGGTGGAATCGAGCCGGGAATGTTGACGTTGCATCCGATGGGTATCGACCATGGACCTCATCCCCAAGCCTGGGAACGCGATCGCCAAGGTCTTACCAAGCAGACGAACGAATACGCGATCGCTCTCGATACTGTCGAACCGCTGTTTATTACCCCGGAAGCGCTAAAGGGAGCGGTCGAAGCTTACTCGACGTCATGGTATCGCCCGATCGCGACTCCCCAACCGGTTGGGGTCTGAGCGGCTCCAGGAGAAAGAAGTCGAAAGCCAGAGCCCGGAATTTAGAAAACGCACGGACAGTTTTACAGTGAACACCAGCGAACGCCGGCGATCGTCAACGGAGGC
>DASTDH010000318.1:0-4214 GCA_035710445.1 Chthoniobacterales bacterium | reverse complement strand
GATAAAAATTGCCGTACGCCTGCAATCCATCGCTCAGTCCGAAAGCATTCGAGATGTAGAGAGTGTCAAACGTTTCTTCCTCACCCGGTGACAGTGGAAACGGTCGGCCGTAGAACTGCTGCGTAGCCGTCACAGCCTGACCGATGCCATCGAACTGCAGACTGCTGGACCAGAGGGGAGGCGCATTGTAAGCAAAAAACCACGCGTTCTCAGTCCCGGGAATAAAGAGTGAACCATAGTAGAGACTGCTCAAGGTTTGCCCGGTCAGGGTCTGCGCACCGGGTGTGGTGTCGGAGACACTGTAAGACTCAGCGTAAGCCTCGACCTGATCGAGGGCTGCTCCGTTGAAGGCGTTGACGTAGGGAGCGCTAAACAAACGGACATCCGTCAGATCTATTTCGGCGTTGCTAACGTTTCGCACACGGAGAGTTACGCCCAGCCAGGGTGTGCGGTCGTTACTGAACTCAACGGTGAACTGCAATCCGCTCACTGTCCGCGTATAGGTTTGATGACCAAATGCACCAAACTGCCGAGTAGCGTTTTGCAATACATTGATTCCGTTAACTGTGACCTGGCTTCCGGCAAAGCTGTTGGAGTTGCTGGTAAGAGTATAGGTGCCGGCGGCCAGATCTACTTGTAGGGCTGGGGCAGCGCCGTCGTTCCAAAACGATTGGGGATTGGAGGAAGCGCTCCCGAGAAGGGATCCCGGATCGGAAGGAGCACTTCCGAGGACCGACGCTGCTCCGCACAGGACGAGCGCGCCGAGCGCAAGGATACGCTGAGATATTTTCATCTGGGATCAGTTAGGTCGACTCCGCGCACTCAAGGGGACCGAGTTTGTTCCGCTCCTTTGGATCGAGAGTCCTGCAAGCGTCCAACTCTACGAGCGTCCCAGCTCTGTAGGCAAATTTCGTCGGCTAGCAAGCGGCAGATGCCCGGACGGTCGAATGCTGCAAACCGGCGGTTGAATCCGTGGTGCGAGTGGGAGGCCGAATGAGAACGTGCACTGAATCCAGGACAGGAACGGGCTTGCACGGCGAGCACTGTGTTGGACGTTAGCACATGACTGAAACTAATTTGGCCTTACCGAGACTGCAGCATGTGACCGTTACGTTCCCGCCCGGCGAAGAGCGCCGGCTTCGTGACTTTTACATCAATGTCCTCGGATTTAAGGAAAAACCCGTACCGAGAGTAGTGAAGCAGCTAGGGTGGATCTGGTTCCACACCGGAGCCGGAGGGGTAGAATTGCATACCGTACCCGATTTGACTCCGTTACCGAAAGATCCGACTCATCATTTCTGTATCGAAGTGGACGATCTGGACCGTTATCGATCCGCGTTGACCAAGGCTGGTTATGAAATCAGAGAGGCGCGAGCGTTACCTTTCCGGCCGCGTTTTTTCACCTGGGACCCGTTTCGAAATCTAATTGAAATCGTGCATGTCGAAGGTGACTACCTGAGCGCAGGCGAAGCGGCCGAAGGCTAAACGGAAGAGCGAGTGAGAGGTGTGCGCCCGGTCGATGTCGCCAAGCGACGCGCCCTACCTTTTCTACCGATCATGAATGATCGGTTTGGTAAGCAAATCGCCCTGTTTGTTCTCCGAAAAGATGTTTCGTTTGCCTAGAGACAACTTTGATTTGGAATCATAGGCCAGACCGCACTGCGAGTTCCGGCGCAGCTCGTTCCCGCTCAGATAGGGCGCGGAGGCGATCACCATGATTCCGCACCACGCATTGCCCTCGCAAATATTGTTTTCGGCACGTCCGTTTGCACCGCGCATGAAATAGATGCCGGCAGCTTGATTGTTGCGGCATTGGTTGCTGAGCAGGAGTGGAGCGGTATTGGGGCCGGTAACCAGTATGCCGTGCTCAAGGTTCCGTTCACACTGATTTCGCGAGGAGATGCCTTGGGCTCCATCGCTGAACATGATTCCACCGCGATGATTGCCGCAGCAGTGATTTTCTGTCAGCTCTGGTGTTGTGCCGGCTCCGCTCGCCAAAATTCCGCTCTCTTCGTTTTGCTCGCAGATGTTTTGTGAGGCTTTGCCCTGCGCTCGATCTTGAAAGACTATGCCGGCACCACGGTTGGAGCGGCTCTGATTTCCGATCAATACCGGCGAGGAGCGGTTTCCATACACTCCGATTCCAGAATTTGGAAAGCCGGTCACGCGGCAATTTTGGATCGTGACCGAGGAGTCGCGGATTTGAATCGCATGAAATCTGGGAGTCTCGCCGGGATCTTCGCTTGATTCGGATCCATCGTAGACGAACGACAGATCTCGCACGCTCCCGAACTGGCAATCAACGATTGCGAGCAATGAAAAATCGTGAACCCGATCGGCGGGAATTCTTGTTGCTGCGGTCCAACGAATGATTGTCTGCTCCATATTTTCACCGCACACCTCGATCCCGTCCTTGAGCTTAAGCGCTTCCTGATAAACTCCAGGCTTAACCAGGACGATCGTGCCCGGTTCGGCTGTATCAATCGCCGCCTGGATGGTCGCATATTGATCGGGCACAACGTGCGTCCCGATTGACGGTGGATGCACCACCGGTTCAGGCCCCTTTGCGATCGGTTGAGAGGGTGGATGCACCACCGGTTCAGGCTCCTTAGCGATCGGCCAAGACGGTTGACGCTCCGCCGGCCGAGTTTCGTTCACGATCGGTCGCGGCTCGGGTTTGACGGGGTCTATCAGCGTTTCAGCGTTCGGTGGGATTTCGGCCAGGTCAGGCCCCGGACGACTTGGCCGCCCGTTAATCCGAGCTTCCGGTTCCGGCTCTCGACCAGCACCAGCCGGCAGCGCTCGATTGAATGCTGTTGCCAGCTCACCGGCTGAGCCGAATTCATCAATGATTCCCCTCCGGAGCACCACATTTGCATCTTCGTTGAGCAAACTCAGGGGCGGGCAACGGCCGGACGTTTCAACCTGTTGTCGCGGTCCACCCAATAGTTCGTACGCCAGCAAACTGAGCTGGCGTAAGTAGCTTCCGCGCGGTCCACCAACCACGATCGGGTTGATCGCCGTCACTTCGCTCTGCGAGTGCCGCGATGTCGATGGCGATGAGGAAAGATCGATCGGATCGACCTTGATCTCGAGTGGGTCCCAGGATTGGAGAGGGTTTTCCGGACGCGGAGCGGAGACCCGTGAATTACCTAGCCAAATCCCGGTCAAGCTCAGATCAACCTGTTTCAGATCGTATCGTTGAGCGAAATCTGCGAGCGGCGCCAGACGAGTAAGGAGCAAATTGATCTCGATCGGAGAGAGCTGCTTGCGGAGCCGTAAAATAGCCAGCAAAGGAAGACCGACGAATGACTCTTGGATCAAGCGTGCCTCGTTCTGGAATTGTTCGAAGGCGAAAACCGCGCGGAGCAGGGGATGCGGTGCGTTTCGAAGGGTTTTCAGCTCGCTCTTCAGCGCGGCGATCAGCTCGGCATTTGCCAGAGCCCCATGATTGAAAGTAAAAACCTCGACGCCGTTGCCGGTCCGCTTGTCGAGAGCAAGAAACCGTTCGCCCTGTGGTGTTTGATCGAGGCGTTTGAGCAGGTTGTAGCGCTCCTTCGCAGCGGTTTCCTCTGGAGATCCGGCAGTTGAATGCGCGGAGAACGCTGTTGGATTCTCGCTGAGGTGATGGCTGGCCAGCGTGGAAGGCGAGATTTGCTCCAAACAATGTTCAACCGAAATCCGTAGCTCCACCGCATTAGCTGGACGGCTTTCCCGCTCCTTTCCCATCAATCTGGCAACCAATCCAACCATCGGAGGCGGGACACCGACGAGGCGGTCCAATGGTACTGGTTTATAAAGGTGTTTGCTCATTACTTCGCCCGGCGCTCCGGTAAATGGCGGGCGACCGGCCAGCATGTAGAAAAGAGTCGCTCCGACCGAGTAGATATCGGATCGAATATCGAGCTCGCTCTCTTTGATCTGTTCCGGGCTGGCGTATTCCGCTGTGCCGACGAAACCCTGGCCGATAGTGAATGATGCGGTGCTTTCGCCGAACGAGCGGGCCGTTTTCGCTAAACCAAAGTCGATAATTTTAACGGCCAATTCGTCGTTATCCTCCACTAACATGAGATTAGCCGGCTTGAGATCCCGGTGAATCAATTTCTGCTTCTCCGCCGCCGTGAGAGCTTGGGCGACTTGAAGGATAACTCCGAGCGCCACTTTCGGAGGCATGGGACCCTCGCGTTCGATTTTTGATTTCACGGTTGTTCCCT
>DASTDH010000317.1:0-32087 GCA_035710445.1 Chthoniobacterales bacterium | reverse complement strand
ACCGATTGTTGCCATTGACCAGGAAGGTGGCCGCGTTTCCCGGCTGAAGGTAATTGGTAATGAACCGCCCAACGCTCAGCAGCTTCGGCAAAAAGCCAACGAGGATCTGATTCGAACTCATGGAGAACTTACCGGCCATTTGCTTCGACTGTTTGGATTCAATCTCGATCTTTGCCCGGTTTTGGACATCTCGTTTGACGACGAGGCGGACAATTCGCTGCGCGGCCGTTGCTGGGGCACTTCTGTGCCGCAGGTGATCCAGTTTGCCGGCTCTTTTCACGATGGACTGCTTTCTACCGGCGTTCTGACTTGTGGGAAGCATTTCCCTGGGTATGCAGCCGCCGGTTTGGATCCCCACCACAATCTCCCCACCATTGGTCGATCACGAACCGAACTAGAGGAGTGCGAACTCACGATTTTTCGCGCATTTCTCGATCAAGTTTCCAGTATGATGATTGGGCATGCCTGGTATCCAGCATTGGATCCGGAAAAGATTCCGGCCAGCCTCTCTCGGCGCGTGATTATCGATCTGCTGAGAGGGGAACTTGGTTTTAAGGGGTTAATCATGACGGATGACCTCGACATGGGTGCAATCATCAATGAGGTCGGATTTGCCGAAGCGATTTCTCGGGCAGTGAGGGCCGGCAATCACCTTGCGATGATTTGCCATCGCATTGCGATGGTGCGCGAAGCATTTGACACTCTCCGCCGTTTCCCAAGTAAAGAGCTTGATCCGGCATTGTCGGCGATCGCCGAGATCAAAGGACATCTGGCGCCACCAAGCTCTTTCTCCGAGGAAGCTTTTCGATCGTTGGATGATCGGGTCTGGGATCTTCGCGTTGCTGTGCTCGGATCTGAGCTAGCCAAGCATCGAAGTCCGGATGATGGGAAACGATCACCGGTGGAAGTGTACTAACCGGTTGCCGGTTTCCATTCCGAAATCTGCTTTTCCGTTTCCGATTTCCTGTTCTAGACTGAGAACATAATGCTGCCCGAGATCGAACAGCTGCTGGTTATTCAAGACCGAGATCAAAAAATCAAAGCTCACCAGCTCGAACTCAGTTCTGTACCTCTAGAAAGCCAACGCGTCGAACAAACTCTCAAGAACAGGACCGACGCTTTCGATCAAATGAAGCTGCGAGGGAAGGAAATCGAGGTGCATCGGAAAAAACTGGAACTTGATGCGAATACGCGGCGGGACACGATCGCCAAATACAAAACCCAACAATCGCAAACGCGAAAGAACGAAGAATTCCAGGCGATTGGCCAATCGATCGCTCGGCTCGAGCAAGAGATCGAACAGATCGAGGACGAAGAGATTGTGCTGATGGAGCAAGGAGAGGTGGTCAGCCGAGAAGTTCAGCAATCGGAAGCGGAACTAAAGGCGAACCGCGCTCAAGCAGAGCAACAACTGGCTGCTCTTTCCAAGAAACAGGAGGCACTGGAGCAGCGGCTCCGGGAGACCGCGGCCGAGCGTGGAACGCTGGCGGCGACCATCGATCCAGACTTGCTCTCCCGTTATCAACGACTGTTCACCAGCAAAAATGGAACTGCCATCGTACCGGTGGAGCACGAGGTTTGCATGGGTTGTCATATGAAAAATACGACGACGACCGTGCACAGAGCGAAATTGGGGCGGGAAATTGTCTATTGCGAGCAATGCGGCCGGATTTTGTACTAGGATTAATGGGCTATCCGGGACGGACTCGCCCTGTCTCGCGCGGTTGAGCCTGCTAGTACCTCGTTTTTGCCAGCCTTGATCTATGGTCTACGAAACCCGTCGGCAAGGTGGGTGCGGTTGTTGCGGAACGTTGGGATGCTCCGTTGCTTTGCTACTCCTGGTTCTATTGGGCATCGCTGTTTTTTTGGGGGTGCGAATTGCCTGGAATCTTTACGCGACCGCCTCCGATCAACCACTTCCCGTCGCCCATAGCACCGGTTCTCCAGAGGCCTATTCGCAAGCGCGCGGGAAATTGAACAATTTCATGAATCACGCGGAGATTCGTTCGCTTTCGTTGTCCGAATCCGAAGTAAACGCAATGTTGGCGGATGCACCCGAACTCGGTTTCTTGCAAAAAGGCGTGAGCGTCGCTTTACGCGACGACGAGAGCGAACTCCGTCTCCGCGTACCCTTTCACCCCATCCCGTTCAGTATGAAATACCTGAACTATGACGTGGTTCTTCGTCCGATGATCTGGGACGAGAAAGTTACGGTGAACGTGTTGCGGGTTACTAATGGAGGAAAGCCGCTCGATCCGACCGCCTTACGTGCTTTCAAAGACCAAGCAGAACCCTTCCTCAATCAGTTACTGACCGGCCTCAACGAAATTCAACAATCACGCGCGATTCAGAGTGTCCGGGTTCAGAATGGGAGCATCCTTTTGGAGCGATGAAGCCAGCGGCCGTAAAAGTTCTATAGGTCATACCGGGGTAGGTCACACCTGGCTTCGCTATCGCGTGACCGATACGACGTTTACAGGCCCTCACGGCTCGATTAAAGAATGCTTGATGCCTCCGAAGAAGTCCGCCGTTGCTTCCAAAAACTCTCAAATTTATGCCGTAGTCGGGTCGGATGAGGCTGCTGTTAAGAGCCGAGCGCGCGAGCTTGCGCAGCAGCTCACGCCCAAGGATAGCGGGGATTTCGGCCAAGACCTGGTCGATGGGGGCGCGGATAACGCCGATCAGGCGGTGAGCCGAATCCATTCTGCGATTCAAGCTCTCCAAACGCTGCCATTCTTCGGCTCGGGAAAGCTCGTTTGGCTCAAGGATATGAATTTCTGTGGCGATACGGTAACCGGTAGATCCGCTCAGGTGGCCGCGGCTCTTGACGAACTGCAGCAATTCCTCTCCGCGGGTCTACCGGCGGGCGTCTTTTTCTTGCTGAGCGCGTCGGAGATAGATAAGCGTCGCTCATTTTACAAATCGATTGCCAAGATAGCCGCGGTCGAGCAATTCGATCGCATCGATACGAGTCGATCAGGGTGGGAAGAGGAAGCGGAGAGCTTGGCACGAGGCTTGGCGGCAGAGCGAGCTCTCGTTTTTCAGCCGGAAGCGTTGGAGATTTTTGTACGCCTAGCTGGAGCGGACACCAGGCAACTTCGAAATGAACTGGAGAAGATCGATCTGTACTTGGGCCAGAACCGGGAGATTGACCCGGAATTGGTGCGCAACCTGGTGGCAAAAACTGCGACCGGAGTGATCTGGGAGCTTGGTAATGCGATTGCCAAGCGGCAGCTGTCCAGAGCTCTGGCGCTTTTGGATCAGCTGCTGTTCCAAGGAGAAACACCGATCGGGATTCTTTATGCCGCGATCATCCCAACGGTTCGCAATCTTTTGGTCACCAAAGAGATTTCGCAGACGTACGGTGTGAAGGCGCCGGGCGCCCCCTATCAATTTAATAGCGTAATTGCCCGACTGCCGCAGACGGCGCAAAACTTCCTGCCGAGAAGAAAAGATGGGACCGTGAATGTCTATGGTTTAGGGATTGCGGCCTGTGAAGCGCATCGATTCTCTCTGGCGCAATTGGTTCACGGTTTCGAAGAGTGCCTGAAGGCCAATATTCAGTTGGTCACCACTCAGTTAGAGCCTCGTTTGGTATTGAGTAAGCTGCTGGTGAGTCTGTTGGCTCCTTGAGACGAAGGAACGAATGGAGAAACGACACGGCGATAGGGCGACAGAGCGACACGGCGATAGGGTGACTGCGTGAAGGGGCGGATGTTACCCTAAGGGGCGCCAGACCTTAGCCCAGGGTGGAGGCTTGGCGGCACCCTGGATTAACCGTCATTCATGATGGGCCGCCCTGAAAGGGCGGTAGAACCGGCGTTCTCCGATCTTAATGACAATCCGATTCAGAATTCGCTCGTCGAATCTATTGCCGTGCAGGGCAAATCGCTAAAAAACATCGCTAGGTCGCCCCATCGCCGTGCCGTTTCTTTTATCGTTTCCTCGCCCTCGCTCCCCGCTTCGAACCGCTGCCTGAACGATAGGAGACCGGCCGGTTCTTTGGCTCAATCTTAGCGAGGCCGGTGCCGTTCTTCAGCTCGTTGATCTGGTCGCGCAACAATGCTGCGCGTTCGTATTCCAGATTCGCCGCGGCCATCTGCATGTCAGCCTCAAGCTCTCTGAGTACCTCCGTCAGATCAAGATCCGCCCCTGTTTCGCGAACGATCGATTGTTCCAGATCGCGTCCACGGAGAATCGTGTGCAGGCTCTCCTGTACGGCCCGGCGTACGCTGGTGGGAGTAACCCCGTTTGCTTCGTTATACTCCATCTGTTTCCCCCGCCGATACTCGGTGATCGCGATAAGCCGCTGAATGCTTTCCGTCATGGTATCGGCAAATAGAACGACTTCGCCGTTCACGTGACGGGCGGCGCGGCCCGCGGTTTGGATCAAAGAAGTCTGGCTCCGCAAAAATCCTTCTTTGTCCGCGTCCAGAATACAGACCAAGCTGACTTCCGGTAGATCCAGCCCTTCCCGCAAGAGATTGATTCCCACTAACACATCGAACTCACCGGCTCGCAGGGAGCGAAGAATTTCGACCCGCTCGATCGCGTCAATTTCGCTGTGCAAATAGCGCACCCTCAGTCCCACATCGCGCAGGTAATCGGTCAGATCTTCGGCGGTGCGCTTGGTCAACGTGGTAATCAAAACCCGCTCACCTTTTTCAACTCTTTGCCGGCAGTACTCGATGGTCTCGTCAATTTGGTGCTTGAGTGACCGCACGGTGATCCGCGGATCCAACAAACCGGTTGGCCGAATGATCTGTTGGGCGATCAAGTGCGAGCCCGAGCTATGAACATCGAGCTGGGACGAAGCACGGCCGGTTAGCATCGGCAGTAGCACCGGTTCGGTTTCTTCTTGCCCGATCCGCGCCCGAGAATGAGGAATATAGGTGTGGTTGCCGACCACGCTGTTTCGGATCTCAAACTCGGCCGGAGTGGCGCTGATATACAAGATTTGTCCGGTCATTTCCATGAATTCCGGAAAGTTCAGTGGCCGGTTATCCAGCGCGCTCGGGAGCCGAAATCCATATTCCACCAGGGTCAGCTTTCGGGATCGATCGCCTTCATACATTCCGCCGATCTGGGGAATAGTCGCGTGCGATTCATCGACCACGAGCAAGAAATCTCTAGGGAAGAAATCGAGTAACGTGTAAGGCCGAGAACCAGGTGCCCGTCCACTGAGATGACGCGAGTAATTCTCGATTCCGCTACAAAAACCCATTTCCTGCATCATCTCGAGATCGAACTCTGTGCGCATTTTGATCCGCTGCGCTTCCAGAAATTTGTTTTGGCTTTCAAACCACGGGATCCGCTCATCCAATTCAATCCTGATAGCTTGGACCGCACGGCGCATTTTCTCGTGAGGGGTGACGAACTGTTTCGCTGGAAAGAAGGTGAGTCGGTCGGGAGCATTGATGGCGGAGCCAGTGAGTGGATCGAACCGAGTGATTTGGTCGACCTCGTCTCCGAAGAATTCGACTCGAATTGCTTCCTCGTCCGAGGTTGCCGGATACACTTCTACCACGTCCCCTCGGGCTCGGAATTTTCCGCGAGAGAGGGCGATATCGTTTCGCTCGTAAAGCATATCAACCAGCTTGGCCAGGAAAAGCTCGCGGGAAATTTGTTGTCCGCGATAAACCTGGCAGGACATGTTCTCGTAGTCTTCCGGGGAACCCAAACCGTAGATACAGGATACGCTTGCCACTACGATGACATCCTGACGGGACAGCAGAGAACTGGTGGCGGACAACCGAAGTCGCTCGATTTCTTCGTTGATGGAAGAATCTTTTTCGATGTAGGTGTCGGTTCTCGGAATGTATGCCTCCGGCTGGTAATAGTCGAAATAGCTGACGAAATACTCGACTGCGTTGCGTGGGAAGAATTGCTTAAACTCGCTATAAAGCTGCGCGGCTAAAGTCTTGTTATGAGAAATAACCAGGGTTGGTTTTCCCAGTTGGGCGATCAAATTGGCGGCGGTGAAAGTCTTTCCTGATCCGGTGACTCCAAGCAACGTTTGGTGACGGTTACCCGCCTGCAATGAGCGAATGAGTTGATCAATCGCGCCTTGCTGATCACCGCGTGGTTTGTATTCAGAAGAAAGCTGAAAGTCCACGAATAAGAGTACTGGTGACTCCGGGTGGATAGCAAATAGCCAGTGGCGATTTTATCGGAGGGCTGAGAACCGCCCATAGCGAAGAACGGTGAGAGGTGACTGGTGATTGATGATTGGTGTGGTTGGGTCAGGACATCGGTACTGTGGTCAGGAAAGCGTGGCGGTGTCTTTGGTAGCGGCGACTGTCCACCCGAAGGCCAAAAGTGTGCCGGACCAGCCCGCTCGAGCGCAAGGGATTAAGCGAACTCCGGCCACTGAGAGCAGTCGCCTTCGCAGCGTTCGCGATTTCCGGTCGGACCGGGATGGATAGATCAAGGCCAAATGCCGTATCGCCGGGCGGTAAGTGCTGCCCTACGATGGCGACTGCGGTTTTTGGTAGTTCAAGCAAGCAGCTCCAGTCTTATGTTTTGTCGCGCCTCGGACCTTCGGTTGGGCAGTGGCCGCTACCAATCACTAATCACCTTTCTCGACGTTCCGACAGGTCAATACTCTTTGACCACCGGGTTGCTAAGCACGCCAATCTTCTCGATCTCGACTTCAACCACATCGCCGGGCTGCAAGAAATGGGGCGGCTTCCTTGCCATGCCTACCCCACTCGGAGTTCCTGTTAAAATCACGGATCCCGCTAACAGCGTCGTGCTGCCGCTTAAAAACTCGATCAGCGTGGGAATATCAAAAATAAGGTTGGAGGTGTTAGAGTCCTGCCTGGTTTCTCCGTTCACGCGCGTTTGAATTCGTAGTTGCCCGGCATCCGCAATTTCCTCTTTGGTAAGGAGGACCGGGCCGAGTGGCGCGAATGAATCGAAACTCTTACCGCGGCAGAACTGGCCGCCACCATATTTCTTTTGCCAATCGCGCGCGGTCACATCATTCGCGACCGTATAGCCGAGGACGTAATCGAAAGCGGACTCGCGCCGTACGTTTTTGCAGTCTCGGCCAATGACGACCGCCAGCTCTCCTTCGTAATCCACTTCGGTGCTGCTCAGATGAGTTGGGATCGCGATCGGATCGCCCGGATGATTCAGAGTGTTAGGAGACTTGATGAAAAGCATCGGCCACTTCGGCAAAACCGACCCTTGCTCCTGAGCATGATCGCGATAATTCAACCCAATGCAAAGCAAGACACGCGGTTCCACCGGTGCAAGTAGCTTCACCATTTGCGCTTCGCGGTCGGTCACCTCGAATGCGTGGTAGATATCGCCAGCGAGATCAAAACATCGGCCGCTCGGTTCTTCCGCCGCGTACCGCACGTCGCCTTCCTGGGCCAAGTACCGAACGATCCGCATAGGAATAAGATCCTAAGGACCGGCTGCGGCCCATTCTCTCCGTTCCTCGGGAGAATCGCTTGGTGGATCGGTTTCGGTGCGCTCTGTTACGGTAGGTGCTGCCTCTGTGGTTGTGGCCACCACCGGCGAAGGAATCGTTCCCGGTTGAGTAACCGGCTCTTCCGCCGACTTTTGGGATATGACCTCTCCGAGGTTCGGTGCCGCCTCGCTCGATTTCTGATCCGGTGGTGCCTGACCGGCCGCTGTCTCTATTTCCGTCTGTGCAACAAACGTTCCTTCATCAACTTCGCCTTCTGCCGCGGGCGCCTGCTCAGTAAGAGTCTCCGGTTCGGCTTTCACCGGATCGGATTCCTCTTCCGAAGCAACTATGTCGGTTGCGACGGCTGCGGTAGCTGGGACGCCCTCCGTCGGGCCTTTCTGTTCGGGCGCCTTCGGAGAGAGCGGCAAGTCTAAAGTGCCGTCCGAAAACTCAATCACGTGACCGGCTTTCGCTAACCAAAGCAGGTCGGACGCCAAATTGGTCTTGGCCTGCGCGTACTCAGAGCTGGACGCGTCGCGGCCTTTTTCTCCGACCAACTTGGCCAGAACTTTTTCCGCGAGCTGCTTTCGGGTGATGCGAGGATAAGACCGCAGCGCAGCCAGAATCGCGGCCAGACCGGGAGAAAGAGACGCTTGATTGGGATCGAAAAGCTGCGGACGCACCGTCGAAATGTAGAGGATGCGTTTCTTGTGCTTGAAAACATGGAGACCCGCTTGATTGAGCCCATGCCGTAACGCCCCCGCCATCTGCGCGGGAAACCGATTCTCCCGATCCCTTGCCTTGCGGATTGCTGCGACTACGGAACGGTCTGGCAGATGGCGCACATGATCGCCGTAAATCTCGGCCGCCAGACATGGTTTGACTGCCTTTTGAAAGTAATTTTCCCGGAAGTGCTGTTCCAGAGCGCTCAAATTCTCGAAGGTCAAAGGTGGATCTCCGTCTCTGGTGCGAAAGGTCATGATTTTGCGTGCTTCTTCCTTCCATTGATTGACAACCGTCGGATCCGTCGTGATCTCAATGGTTCGCCGATACTCTTCGAAGCTCATTCGGCGGCTGAATCGCTGATCGTACAACGAACGGATGGTTTTCTGGAACGTGTGATAATTAGTCGGTCCCAGGACCCGACCCGACAGAGTACAGCGCGCGACCGAAGTAAAGTTTCCTTTGATAGGTTCTTTTTCGACCATTTCGGTCGCGTAAAATTCATCGCGCTTTTCGCTAAAAGCGATCCGGTCTAGTGCAGCGGCTTCCAGAGCGACCGGTCCGTAGTCGCCCAATTGATATAGCATCTTGCTATTGTCCAAGGAACGGAGCCGTAGACGATGGCGCTCCGGACGCTCTAAAAACATTCGGGCCAAACCGAAAAGCGGATAGGCGGTATGACCCTGTTTGATTTGCTGAATTACCTTGGTAAACGCGCGCTCCTCCGGCAAAAAGTCCACTTGAACGGCGGCCGGCTCAACTTCTTCCGGAGGTGTGGGTCGCGGTTCATCCCGGCGCGGCCGGCTTCGTTCTTCGCTTCTCGGCGGCTTCTGACCCGGTGCCGCATCGCGAGAGCGTTGGCCACCAGGTCGGGCGGGCCGGGGACCAGGACTCCGCTGGTCTCGTCGCTGCCGGTCCGACCCACTGCCCCGGCGTGGTCGGGAATCCCGCTCGCGTCGGCTTTGCTGCTCTTCGCCCTCGTAGTCGGCATAGCGATTTTCCTTCTCCGATTCTTTCAACCAATCGGGAGTGAAACGAAGATCGAAGGAGGAAATTGGATCCGCCATGGTGGGGTTAGAGGTAACAATTTCGGGCCTAAAAGTAAACTTCCGTGGCAACTGGCTGGCAAGAGGCGTCTAGAGTGGCTAATCCGTCCATCAGGTCAACACAAAAAGAGGGAAACCGGCAGCGACTAAACCGTGATGGCGACATGTGGTTGGCGAAAATTGGCGGAAAATTTTTCTTTCGTAAAACAAAGCCGGCCAGTTTTTCGACTCGGTTAAATCATTGGAGCTCCTCTGGTTACCAATCTTGGTCGAACAACCCGGCGCCCGAATGGCTAAGTGGGCGAACCGATTGTAGGGGGTACGGCTCCACCGAAGAAAATTGTTGCTATTTAATGCAATTAATTTAGTTGCCATCACTGGGCATCGTTATTAAGGGTAGCCCGTCTTAACCAATACGAGAAGAAACGCGATTTATGTCTGAGAAATCCATAGAAGATAAAGTGAAGGATATCATCGTCGAACAACTCGGCGTAAATCCGGAGCAGGTTACTCCTAATGCTTCTTTTATTGAGGATCTCGGCGCTGACTCGCTTGATACGGTAGAACTCGTGATGGCCTTCGAGGAAGAGTTTTCGGTCGAAGTACCTGACGAAGATGCCGAGAAGCTACAGACTGTCGGCGACGTCATCCGCTATATCGAAGAGCGCGCGAAGTGACGGGTGGTACACCCTCTGGCGGTCAAGGATCTTTGGGAACCGCCTGCATGCACCGGTATTTTTCCCGCACGGTGGGTTTTCTCCACCGTGTTTTCGTTTTCAGGCCTTCGGCCGATTCAAGTAAGTGCGTCGACTGGACCGCAAACCGGAAACGGGCGATATTTGGTTTGCGCGCGAATTAGGCTAGTATCGCAGTTTTTACCTATGTACTCGGGAACCGACATCCAGTACGCCCTGGAGAACACGAAGGTGATTCATTCGCCGGACCGCCGAATTGAATCCTTTGGCACAACTAGCTTTCATTTCTATCTCGTCACCGAATTGATGGACAAGGTGGACGAAATCCGAGTGCGGGCCGGTCACATCCAAGCCGATCGGCCAAAGCTGCTTACCCCGGATAATCTCGCCAAGCTACTGCTCGAGGGGTTTGGGGATGCGGCCAACGAGTTTGCCCAAATGTTACAGGCGCGCAACGCCGCGTTTCTGAAATACGGGTTTCAGATCCGCAAGGACAACGTCTCTGAAAATCTCGTCCACGATTCGGTTGAGGCGGTACTCGACCGCGTCATGCGACAACTGCCGGAGTCGGAGCGAAGCGGTAGTGCAATCATTCACGGCGTCGACGAGGGCTGGGAAATCTGTTTGTTGAAGTTCACGTTCGAATTGGTTGAACAATCTGCGCAAATCAATTGGTTCGATTTCCGGCGCAAGGGTTTGCTGTAATTCTGGCAGAGTGCGGCGCGGCTGATAGCATGATGCCCTGAATGAGCTTCCTTTGGAAAATCGGTATCATTGGTTTCCTGGTGTTCCTGATTTTTGGTGGTGGAGGTTTCGCCGCCTATGAACTGTTTTTTAAGAAGCCATCCAGCAAAATCTCCCCCGGCAATCAACCGGTGGTGACGCCGACGCCGGATCCTGGGCTTTCCTTGTTGAGCCAAGGACAGCAGCTGATTAGCAAAGGGGATTCCGATCAAGGAAGGCAGTTGCTAACCTCCATTTTCCAGAACTTTCCGGCGTCGAGCAAGGCGCCGGAAGCAAAAAGGATCGTGGGCGACCTCAATATTCGACAATTCTTTTCCGACGCGAATCCCACGAAAACGAACTATGTAGTTGCTCGCGGCGACTCGATCGCGAAGATCTCGGGGAAAACCAAAGCGGCACCCGAACTTATCTTCAAAGCGAACGGATTGGAAAGTCTGATGCTGCACCCGGGTCAGGTATTGATTATTCCTGCCGGGCAGTTCGCTCTGCAGATCAGTCTCGCGAATAAGGACCTTACTCTGTTAAATCATGGCGGCTTCTTCAAGTGGTACAAGCCGGTTGATTTTCATCTCCCTGCTAATATGACTCCCGGACAATATAAAGTCATCGGCAAAGATGCCTGGTCGGCCGGAGCGCCGGTTGCGTTCGGCGGAAAGAATTATTTGGGAAGCAGTCGCTGGATCGTACTGAATATCGGCAATATTACTATTTATTCGGAAACGAATCCAGCCAACCCCAATGTGCAAAAGCCCAAATCGGGTATTGAAATCTCTGCAGATGAAATGGAGGAACTGTACTCGTTAGTCGGTAAAGATGCTCCCGTTACCATCCGATGAAGCCTCACCCCCTGGAATTCGAAAAGCCGATCGTCGAATTGGAAAAGCAACTCGAGGAGCTAAAAAAGCATTCGAAATTACAGGCAATCGACCTGGAGCGTGAAGTCCAGGCGATGGAACAAAAGATCGAGGACACCCGAAAACAGATTTACCAAAATCTCACCGCCTGGCAGCGGGTCTTGATCGCGCGGCATACGGCTCGCCCATTTGCTTTGGACTATTTGCAGCTGGCGTTCAGCGATTTCGTTGAGCTGCATGGCGATCGCTTGTTCGGTGACGATGAAGCGATGCCGTGTGGGTTTGCCACCATCGGGTCCTACCGTTGCGTGGTGGTGGCGCATCAGAAAGGTCGGGACACCAAAGAGAATATTCGCCGGAATTTCGGTAGCGCGCATCCAGAGGGCTACCGGAAAGCGCTTCGACTCATGCGCTTGGCAGCCAAGTTCGGTTTACCGATTGTTACGTTGATCGATACACCCGGAGCGTACCCCGGAGTAGGTGCGGAGGAACGGCATATTTCAGAGTCGATCGCAGTCAATCTGCGGGAAATGATCATGCTGCCAACACCAATCATTGCGGTGGTCATCGGTGAAGGGGGGTCCGGTGGAGCATTAGGTATTGGCGTGGCCGACCGCGTGTTGATGCTGGAGAACGCCTACTATTCGGTGATTAGCCCGGAAGGTTGCGCGGCCATTCTTTGGCGGCATCGAAACCATGCGCCGGAGGCAGCCGAGGCGCTCAAGCTGACCGCTCAAGATCTTCAGAACCTTCGAGTCATCGATGAGGTCATTCCCGAACCGGTTGGGGGTGCCCAGCTGGACCATGAGCAAGCGGCGGCCAACCTGAAAACTGCCCTGTTGGCTAACCTGGAGTCGCTATACAAGAAGCCCAAAGACTATTTACTCTCCGAGCGATACGAGAAGTTCCGGCGAATGGGTGAGGTGCTGGAAGGCGGAAGTTAGGAGCTAGGAGTCAGGAGTCGTCCCGGAGGGACGCAACGAAAGTAGCCCAGCAATTTATTGCTGGGTGGTGTCGTTTGGAGCGCCTCCGTCCCGGAAGGGACGATCGATCAGGGTTTGGAAGCGTCGAGCCGGATCGCTTTCCAACCGGACTGGCTCCCGACTCCTAGCTTCTAGCTCCTGGCTTCTCCTTTACTCCCGCAATGAATACCTTCGCTGCTCGAATGATTTCTTCGCCGACCTTGGCCTGCGGCTGGACATGTTTCGGAACGAACCATGGAGAGTAGCCGACCAGATCATGAAACACTAAGATTTGGCCGTCGCATTCCGATCCGGAACCGATACCAATAGTCGGAATTGAAATCGTTCGCGTGATTTCGCCGGCTACACCAGGCCGAACCAGCTCGAGGACCACGGCAAACGCACCCGCCGCTTCGACTGCTTTCGCTTCGTCGAGCAGAAACTGCTTTTCCGCTTCCGTTTTGCCTTTCAGATGATACCCGCCTTCCTCCCGAATGTGTTGCGGCAGCATCCCGATGTGACCCATGACTGCGATTCCGGATTCGGTAATGGCACGTATTTGTTCCTTCTCTGATAGGCCGCCCTCCAGTTTGACAGCATGCGCTCCGGCTTCCGCCAACTTCCGCGCGCTAAAGACAGCTTCACGAGGACTGTTGTAGGTATTGATGGGTAGGTCAGCGACCACCAAGGAGCGGGAAACGCCGCGACCAACCGCCCGGACATGGTGAAGAATGTCGTCCAAGACAACACCGGTAGTATCCGGTAGTCCAAGCACAACCATGCCGACTGAATCCCCGACCAACAGAACTTCCACACCCGCCTCGTCTAACAGACGAGCCGTCGGATAATCGTAGGCGGTCACTGCGGTTACCCCTTGCCCTTTTTCCTTGCGTATAACCTCGGGAGTTATTCTATTCACATCAATCTTCCATGTGAGCTTCGGTACGCACCACGCGTTCGTTGTCGCTCAAATTCTCGAGTAACGCTCGGATGGTTTTAGTTTGACCGGGCAAGACCAGTTCAGGAGCAATTTCGGATAGAGGAACAAGTACGAAACGGCGTTGTGGTAAACGCGGGTGAGGAATAATGATCTCCGGGTTGTTCAAAATCAAATTTCCAACGTACAGAACATCTAAGTCAATCGTTCGCGGAGCGTTGCGCGGGCGTTTCGAGGGTCGCCCCATCTCTTGTTCAATGCGGAGGAGCGCATCGAGCAGAACAATCGGCGGCCGGCTGAACCGGATCTCGACTGCCGCATTCAGATACGGATCGGTCCCGGGTGCACAGTCCATCGGACTGGTCTCAAATATGCCGGAGACCAATGGCGGTTCGGATCCGGTATGCAACTTTCTAATCCGACGAAATCCTTCACGGAGATGCGCGAGCCTGTCGCCCACGTTGGAACCGAGCCCAATTCCTGTACGCATGTGGGTAGGATCCACGGGTTACGCAGGTTACATAGATTAAGAGCTCATTTCAGACCGAGAACATCCTGCATGTCGTATCGACCCGGCGCTTGTCCTGCCAGCCACTCTGCCGCCTGCAGAGCGCCGCGGGCGAAGGTATCACGACTCGCGGCCCGGTGAATCAGCTCGATTCGTTCACCCTCACCGGCGAAAACCACCGTATGTTCTCCAACAATGCTGCCACCTCGCACCGCGTGGACTCCGATCTCTTCGGTGGTTCGTTGGCCGACCATTCCGTGCCTCCCGTGGCGAACCGCCTTCTCGTAGGCCGTTGCCCGCGCGTTCGCCAGAACTTCGGCCAGCCGTTTGGCGGTGCCACTCGGCGCGTCTTTCTTCAATCGGTGATGCATCTCAATTACTTCCGCGTCGAACGCTTCCCCCAATGCTCTTGCGGTTTCGCCGGTTAACCAAAATAGCAGGTTGACGCCCACACTGAAGTTGGGAGCAACCAGAATTGGGCAGGCCGCGGCCGCTGAGTCGATCGCCTTCAATTGCGCTTCCGAATGGCCGGTCGTGCCGACGACTAAAGGTTTGCCGTGCCGAGCACACAACGAAGCGATTTGAACAGAAGCCTCCGGTACGCTGACGTCGACGCTGACTTCACTCGCCACAACCAATGATTCTAACCGGGCGCCTCTCTCCGACGCGGTGACTTGCCAGCCGCCAGATTGCTGAGCAAGCCGAAAGATAGTTTGGCCAAGGCGGCCGGAAGCGCCTTGGACAAGAAGACGTCTCATATCAGCTTTGCCGCCGCCAGCGTTCGCTTAAGACGATCCAGGTTAGCTGGTCGCATCTCGCAAAGCGGTAGCCGGTATTCCGCTTCGATCATGCCCATCGCGTGGAGCGCTGCTTTAACCGGGATCGGGTTGGACTCAATAAATAGATCTTTAAAGATCGGATACCATCGCAAATGAAGGTCCTTGGCTTCGTGGAGATGGCCGGTCAGAAAGGATTCGACCATCTCGCTGATTGGCCGCGGTATGATATTGGACGCGACGCTCACCACACCAACTGCGCCAACCGCCATGAAGGGGATCGTCAGCGAGTCGTCGCCCGATAAGATGCTGAACTCCGGAGGGAGTGCATTGCGCAGAGCAGAAACGCGGTCACAACTGCCTCCGGCCTCCTTTATCGAAACCACGTTTTTGCATTCTCGCACCAGCCTCACGCAGGTCTCAACATCGATCTCGCTGGCAGTTCGGCTGGGCACATTGTAGAGCATGATCGAAACGTCAGTTGCCTCGCTTATCGCCTTAAAGTGGCGATATGTACCTTCAGCGGTCGGTTTGTTATAATAGGGGCTGGCCAGGAGCACGGCATCTACGCCCAGCTTCGCCGCGCCGGCCGAGAGTTCGATCGCTTCGCGAGTTGAATTTGAGCCGGTCCCGGCAATAACTCGACAGCGGCCTTTTGCCTGGCTCACTGCGATCTCAATTACTCGAAGATGCTCTTCCTGATCAAGGGTCGCCGCCTCCCCGGTGGAACCGGTTGGGACGATGCCGCTCACGCCATTGTCGATCTGAAAATCAATCAATCGACGATACGCAACTTCGTCGACTGCTCCGTTCTTAAACGGAGTCACCAGTGCCGTATAAGCTCCACTAAACATAATATTCCGGGGGTTAGGGCAATTCGATAGCTCCTTCAAACGCGAAATCGGCCGGGCCCTTCAATGCCACGTCGCGAAACTCTTCACCGACATTGGCAAAGGTAACCTCTAACCAGTCGCCGCCTCGAACTTTTACCCGGATCGGACCGTCGGTCGATTGCAGTCGAGCGAAAATCAGTGCCGCCGCAGTCACGCCCGTACCACAGGCCAGCGTTTCTGCCTCAACGCCGCGTTCATAGGTCCGGATCGCAATTTTCTTTGGGCCGATCGCTTTCACAAAATTCACATTCGTTCCTTTGGGTCGAAATTCTGCGTGATAGCGAATCGTCTTCCCAAGCTCAAAGACCGGGGCTGCCTCTAAGTCGTCAACGACGATAACGACATGAGGGACACCGGTGTTAAGGAGATTAACCGTGTGTTCTTCTCCTTGAATCTGCAGTTTCCGGTTCAATTCCAGTCCATGCGGAGGGCTGAGGTTTACCGTTACTTGTTGGGCATCGAGTTCCGCCCGGATGATGCCGGCCGGTGTTTCAAAGCTCAGGTGGGAGAACGGTCCGGCCACTTTGTTTGCGAACCGGGCGAAGCAGCGAGCACCGTTGCCGCACATTTCGGCCTCTCCGCCGTCGCTATTGTAATATCTCATCCGGAAGTCGGCGCCATTGCTAGGTTTTTCCAGCAAGAGCACGCCATCTCCGCCAATACCGCGATGACGGTCGCACAGGAACGCGATTTCGTCTGAGTTCAGTCGAATCTGCCCGGAACGATTATCCAAGAGAACGAAATCGTTCCCCGCGCCATTCATTTTGGTGAACGAGAGCATAGATCGCAGCACAACTATGTTGTGATGACAAATAGCAAATAGCAAATCGCAGATAGCAAATTTGCAGGCCGCCGTGCGCTAGCGAGCCTTATTACTTTCTAAATATGACTCATAGGTCTCCGGTCATATAAGTCCTATTCCGAGCTCGTGTCCGCGAGGTCGCTCGTGGATCCGGTCTCTCATGAACGCTTAGGCCAGCAGCGGAAAATCGGCTATCTCCGCAAACTCTGCGACTTGGTTCCAAGGGGGGAGTGGGATGGCTCGAGCGCCGTCCGCGAATTCAGCGGCGATTTCCTTCAGACGCTCACAAAACCGCTCGGTAATTCTGGTTTCGTGCGCTTGGGCAAACGGAATCCGGTTGAAGAACGCGACGTCGTGATATCGCCGAACAAAGTCTGTCGCCGCTTGTCGATATCCTTCGTACACCGATTCAAGAATATCAGCGTCGAGGTGGCAGCCTTCGCGTTCAAGATGACTCAGAATCGATAGGGCGAGATCGCCAACCATTCCGAGCAGGCCTTCTCGTGGTCGCCCGGGATCAAAGCTTTGGTGCTTATGATCGTAGCGAATGGCCAAATCGACCTGACAAACCTCGCGAGGTTCGAGAAGACGGTGGACCTCGCATAACAAACCAACCTCTAAACCCCAGCCGCTTTCGATCGGAAGCTGTACTGCAACGTCAGCAGTCAGGGCGCATTCGCCGGCCAGCGGATAGCGGAAGCTGTCTACAAAATCAAGCAGGGGAAGATGGCCGATCACTCGGACGAGCGACCGTACAAAGGGAATCATAAATAGGCGGGTTACCCGCCCGTATAGCTGCCCTTGGACGCGGGGGTAGAACCCCTTGCAGAACCTGTATCCGAGCGCTACCACGGGAAGGGTCAGACTGGATGGCAGTTGGATCGAATAATTCTTGATATCGCAATCGTGGATGGCGAACGCTCCAATTTCGCTGTGTCGAGTAATAAAGCCGATTGCCATCCAGAGGTTCAATCCCTTGCCTGGCGTCAAATCGAGCCCTTTGCCGGAAAGCCATTCCAGCACCAATGGACTATCGTTCCACAGAACCCGATGCGGAGTGCGTAGTTGAGACCAGAAGTGAACAACTGCGTTCTTTTCGGTGTCAGGCATCCCGTTCATGGTGACAACCACCAGATCGAACAGGCTTGAGCAGTTCAGTGCCTGGAGGATCGGAGGTGAGTCCATCGGACGCGAGGTCACGATAGTGGCATGGCAAAATCAGTGCCAACCTGGCGCGACCGGAAGGGAGCTCGAGCTCGGCGGGGTGCTCATTGAGCTGATGCAAGGTGCTGATCAAGCCGTGCTGAAAGAAATCGCTCATTGCCGGGCGCAAGATAGCGTTTAGTGGTTGGGTCGCCATGGGCGAAGCGATAATCAATTTGCGCGGGAGCGATATAGACTATATCCCTATAGGGAATACCTTTTAGCCCGATGCCCGCCAAAAACGTTGAAGAAATCAAGGCAGAAAGTCATTCCTTGCGTGGGAAAATTGCCGAAACCCTGCAGCAGAATGAGCAGAGCCATTTTGCCGACGAAGAGTTTCAGCTGCTTAAATTCCATGGCACTTACCAGCAGGACGACCGGGACCAGAGATCGGCGCGTAAGCAGCAAAATTTGGATAAGGCTTGGATGTTTATGGTGCGATCTAAGCTGCCCGGAGGCGCCCTTACCGCCGTTCAATACCTCGCTCACGACCGAATAGCCGGCGAACTGGGCAATGGCACCCTACGGATCACGACCCGGCAAGGATTTCAGACCCATGGAGTACTCAAAGGCGATCTTCAGGATTGTATCCGGCAGATCAACGAAAGTGGGGTTACTACTTTGGGAGCCTGTGGAGACGTGGTTCGAAACACAGTCGCGCCGGCTTCCCCGATTGATAATCACCCCCATCAAGACGCCCAGCGCCTGGCCAAAGAGATTAGTGACACTTTTTTGGCCAAAACTGCCGCCTATGCCGAGATCTGGTTAAATGGGGAACGCTTGGAAGCTGCAAAGGTCGAATCTGAACCGATTTACGGAACGCATTACCTGCCGCGCAAATTCAAGATCGCGATCGCTATTCCGCCGCGGAACGATGTCGATGTCTATTCCAATGACCTCGGATTCATCGCTCATGTAGAAGGCGGCGAAACCAAAGGATACACCATCGTCGTCGGCGGCGGATTTGGAATGACCCATGGTAAGATCGATACTTATCCTGCGCTGGCCCAGCCGCTGGGCTACGTTGATCGCTCAAGAGCAATCGACGTGGCGAAAGCGGTTGTGACCGCTCAGCGAGATTTTGGGAATCGCACCGATCGCAAGCGGGCTCGATTGAAATACCTGCTCGAAGAGCGGGGGATCGAGTGGTTCCGGGACGAGGTACGTTCCCGGCTCACCTTCGATCTGGAACCGGCCAAACGAGTGAAATGGAGTACGGTGGGGGACCTTCTGGGTTGGCACGAGCAGGGCGATGGCAAGCTGTTCTATGGGGTTTGGGTCGAGGAAGGACGAATCCAGGATTCTGAAAAGGCGGCATTTCGAAGCGCCTTTCGTGAAATCGCCGAGAAACTGCAACTGCCAGTCCGGCTGACTACTAACTGCAATCTGATTTTCCACGATATCGAGCCGTCTCGAAAATCCGAGTTTGAAGGGATTTTACTCAAGCATCGGATTCCTCGCTTATCGAAATTGAGCGAGATTCGAAAACTGGCTCACGCTTGTGTGGCACTGCCAACGTGCGGTCTGGCGTTAGCTGAAAGCGAACGTGTTTTTCCCGATGTGCTTGCAGAGATCGACAAGATATTGGCCGATCTCTCCCTATCAAACGAACCGATTCTGATCCGGATGACGGGTTGCCCCAATGGTTGCGCGCGGCCTTACAACGCCGACATCGCATTCGTGGGTCGTGCACCGGCCAAGTATGCGATGTTCGTCGGTGGCTCAATCACCGGTGAACGTCTGGCTGGACTCGAAGTAAAGTCGATTCACCAATCCGACATTCCAGCCAAAGTGCGAGAGTTGCTGGAAGATTTCGTTCACAACCGTCTCGACGGGGAGACGTTCTCTTCCTATTGGGGAAGAACGCACGTCAATGGTCCGGCGCCAAGCCCGGAGCAGTTCCATCAGGAACTCAAAGCGAGAGAAAGAATGGCAACGGCGGAAGTGGCTGTGGAAGCGTAAGCTGGTTACGGTTACAAGTAGGGGTTACAAGTTGCAGGTTACGGATTACAGGTTCAATGCCTGCGGATTTGCACCCCCCCACTCGTGACTTGTAAACCAAGAGCAAGTTTCTCACGAGGCCCGTCATGGCGAAAAACTCGGTGCGCTCGGCGATTTGCGAAGCTTTCGCGTTCACTTCGTCCGGTGCCGAGTTCAAGCCATTCGTGGGTACGCACTGGCGTCGCACGCCGGTTCCCAGAACCTGCAACTCGCAACTTGTAACTTGTAACCACCTGTTGACACCAACTATCTCTGCCCGTAAGGCCACTAACATGGGCAAGCAACACAACAAGGTCGAAAAACGGCGTCGCCGAAAAGAATACCTTCGCCGGAAAAAGTCCGCAGCGAAAAGCGCAACTAAGCGATGAGATCCGGTTTGGAAGGTCCAAACGGTAGGTTTTTCGGCTTACGCTCCAGAGAACCAAGCTCTGAAATATGTCGCAGCCCGTCATTCTGATCATCCGCGACGGCTGGGGGATTAACCCACACGGCCGCGAGTCGGCCAAGGCTGACGGCAATGCAACGCTGCTGGCGCGGACGCCTTATCATGATCACCTCTACGCCGCCTACCCGATGAGCCGTCTCAGTGCCAGCGGCATGGATGTTGGGCTGCCGGAAGGTCAAATGGGAAATTCTGAGGTCGGGCATCTCAATCTGGGAGCCGGGAGGATTGTTTATCAGGATTTCACTCATATCAATCAGGCGATCGCCAAGGGCGAACTTCGGCGCAACGAAACGGTCCAGAACGCTTTTGCTCGGGCGATTCGATCGCGATTACATTTTATCGGACTGGTATCGGATGGTGGCGTCCATAGTCACCAGGATCATCTGATTGCTTTAGTGAGAGCCGCGGCCGAAGCAGGCGTGAAAGAGATCTTCATTCACGCAATTACGGATGGCCGTGACACCTCCCCGACCGGGGGCGCCGATTACATCGCTGCGGTCGAAGAGGCGATCCGTGCTACCGGAGCGAAAATATTGACGGTGGTCGGGCGCTATTACGCAATGGATCGCGACCGCCGCTGGGATCGTACCAAGCTGGCCTGGGACGCGATTGTTTTGGGTCAAGGCGATAGACCGCGAATTCCAGCCTCGCAGGCCGTACGGCAACGATATCAAACCGGCGAAACTGATGAGTTTTTGAAGCCGATGCTATTCTCGGATCAGCCTGGACCGCAGATTGGCGATGGAGACGTGGTCTTCTTTTTCAATTTCCGCGCCGATCGGGCTCGCCAATTGTCGCGAGCATTTCTGTTTTCGGAGTTTTCCGAGTTTGATCGCGGAAAACGGCCGGCGGTCGATTACGTCACGATGACCGTCTACGACAAGACCTATCGGTGTCCCGTGGCGTTTCAACCGCAGACCCTGGAGAATATCCTGGGAAAGGTCGTTAGTGATGCCGGCAAACGGCAGCTTCGTATCGCGGAGACGGAAAAGTATCCACATGTTACCTACTTTTTTAATGGTGGAATCGAGATCGCCTATCCGGGCGAAGACCGAGTGATCGTGCCTTCGCCCAAAGTAGCGACATATGATCTTCAACCGGAGATGAGTGCCCGGGAGGTCACCAAAGAAGTCGTTGAACGGCTCAAGGATTACGACCTGGTTATCCTTAATTTCGCTAACCCGGACATGGTCGGGCATACCGGAGTCGTCGAGGCCGGGATCAAGGCGGTTGAAACCATTGATGATTGTGTTCGCCAAGTTCTGGAAGAAACCCTTCGACTGGATGGTAAGGCGCTGGTGACTGCCGACCATGGCAACTGCGAATTGATGCGCAACCCCGATGGTTCGCCCAACACGGCGCATACCACCAATTTGGTGCACTTTATTTACGTCGCCAACGATAGCTCTAAGTTTCGGCTGGAAGACGGCATTCTGGCAGACGTAGCTCCGACTCTGCTACAGCTGCTCGGGCTGGAAAAACCGCCGGAAATGACCGGACATTCGTTGCTGGTTCAGAAGTAGGTCAGGAAACGCCTGCAGCGCCGGGAACGCCGTGATCGGTGACTAGTGATCGGCGATCACAGCGTTCCCGGCGTTGCCTCCCCCAATCTCCGCTTGCGTCTTCTCCGTTTTGTTCTAACTAGTTCTGCTTAACTTACCGCGTGGTGTAACGGTAACACAGCGCCCTTTGGAGGCGTTATTCATGGTTCGAATCCATGCGCGGTAGCCAAATTGGCATTTGGCCTAGACGTTTAAATTTGCACCTCTTTGACAACGTACTTCGGATTTTGACAACGGCTGATGTCGTTTTGATATTTCGCCAGTGAGTAATCTGGACTTAAATAGTTTGCTGGATGGGTTTGGGCATGAGCCCGGCCAAGTGAAGGCACGCAAAATCATGGGGATCGACGGGCGCGAGAAGGTCCAGTTACGAATCGACCTTGGCCTTATCCAGATGGAAATGAACGGTCGACCCGATGGTCAGCGCCCATTCGGTTTCGAGTCTTTGTTGCAGTACCATCAGGCTCGGGTCGAAAGTGCCGAATCCCGCGGCCGCCCCTATGAATTGAGCGAAGCGGAATTGGTCGCGCTGCAACAGGAGAGCGTCCAATATTATCACCGTTATCTGAGCCTCTTTCAGCTTCGGGACTATCCTAATGTAATTCGCGACACCCAAAGAAATCTCGAAGTCCTGAACTTCGTTTCGAAGTATACGCAGGAGGACGAATCGAAGTGGACCTTCGAGCAGTTCCGGCCGTACGTAATGATGATGAATATTCGCGCCCGCGCTTCGCTCGAAATCCAGGAAGGCAACGCTGGAAAGGCCATCCGATTAATCGAAGAGGGTAAGGAGCAGATTGAGAAATTTTATCGATCGGTCAACCAACCGGAATGGATCGAGAGTAGCTCGGAATTGGCTTTTTTAAACGAATGGCTGCACGAGGTGCGGGAGAATATCCCCTTATCTCCAGTGGAATTGATGGAACGGGATCTCGAGAAGGCCATCGCGGAAGAGGCATATGAGCGGGCAGCCGAGTTGCGGGATGCAATTCAAAAAATGTCTCGCCGAATTCCTGATGAATCCGTCGATCCTTGAACGCAAAGAGCGGTGGGCCAAAAAGATGGCCGGACAGGGTCCTCGCGTTCTTGAACGATCAAATGAGCGACTGCCGCCGGGGCAACATTTGACGAACGGCTTCCCGGTTCTCGATTTGGGTATCCAACCCGACGTACCGCTCTCCGAGTGGTCGCTTGAGCTGAGTGGTGAGGTGGACGAACCGATCAAACTGTCTTGGGATGACTTTTCTCGACTACCGCGCTTTGAGGATGTCAGCGATTTTCATTGTGTGACTACTTGGTCGAAGTTCGACTGCCGATGGAGCGGCGTAGCGTTCTTTACGTTGGTCGATCTCCTAAAGCCGAGAGCGGACGTGAGTACCCTTTTGATTCGAAGTTATGATGGCTATAGCACCAATGTTCCCTTTGAGCCTTGTTTGGACGATGATGTCTTGATTGCGACTCATTTGAATGGCCAGCCTTTGTCCCGCGAGCATGGTGGCCCGGCCCGAATGATCGTTCCCAAACTTTACGCTTGGAAGGGTGCCAAATTCGTGCGCTCGATTGAGTTTCGCAGTTCGCTCGTCCGTGGGTATTGGGAGCAACGAGGGTATAGTGATTATGGTGATCCCTGGACGGATGATCGATTTCAGCAAAGCAGGTAGAAACGTCCGGCGATACAAGTCCACCCGGCATCACAGGCGACAGAAAATATTTCGGTTGCTTCCTGCGTGAACGATTGTAGGAGGCCATTAGAAATCCAGAACTTTGTGATCATACTTTTGTCTTGTAGACGGTTTCGGCCTTTTCTCGATCGGGCCGGGAAACCCAGTCGTCTTGCAGTTTCTCTGGTCGCTTTAATCCTGGTCCCTTCTCTCTGCAATCTTGCCCCAGCTTGGGCCGACCAACCGGCCCAGCCTGATGCGCGGGAATGCTCGCCGGCCGCCGAACTTCAGCTTCGCGATCTCCAGGATGCGGCCGCACGTTTCAACTCGCTCTTGGTTCTGCCGGACTGGGAAACTACGCCAGCTCAAGTGGACGCTAACGTCGAGGCTGCCATTGCCGATGCCAACCGCCAGCTAGAGATAATTGCTCACCTCGATCCTAAAGGCGTCACCTTCGGAAACACGATCCGGGCTCTTGACGATATTAACGCCAAACTACTCTGCACGGTCCATCGGGTACAGGTTCTGGAGCAAGCACATCCTGATCCCAAAATGCGTAACGCCGGTCTCGATGCGGTCCAAAAACTAGATGAATTCGCGGTCGGAATCGATTATCGAAAGGACGTCTATCGTTCGATCAAGGCTTATCTCGACACCAATCCTCGCCTGGAGAGCCAAGACGCCCGTCTGGTCGAGTTCGTCGTTCGCGGCTACAAGCGGGCCGGTCTCACCCTTCCGGATGAAAAACAACAAGAAGTTGAGGCCTTGCGCAAAGAGCTCGCCGGCATCCAAGCGCACTTTCTGGTCAATGCCAATAATGCGACCGCCCGGTTGAAGTTTACCAGGGACGAGCTGGAAGGGGTGTCCGATGACTTTTGCAAGCAAACCAAGACCGCCGAGAACGAATACACGGTCGATGCCAACGTGCCTCCTCAATACATCTACGCGATGACGAATTGCGTTAAAGAGGAAACGCGTAAGCGCCTCTGCATCGCGCACGACACGCGCGCCAAAGAAAAAAATCTGCCATTGGCGATCCGGGCGGTCGAGATCCGAGCTCAGCTGGCAGAACTGCTGGGCTATCGGTCTTGGACTGATTACCAGGAGGAGGTGAAGATGGCCAAGACCGGAAAGAATGCGCTCGATTTCGAAGAGAAGTTGAAGACCGCTTTAGAGCCCAAATATCAGGCGGAAATCTCGGAATTAAAGAAGGCGAAGGCGAGTGTGGCCGGTTCGACTAGTCCCGACTTGAAGCTGTGGGACTGGTACTTCGCGTCTGCTCTCCTCCAGAAGCAAAAGTACAACATCGATACGGAAGCGCTTCGCGTATACTTCCCATTCGATCGCGTACTCGACGGTATGTTCAAAATCTACGAACATATTTTCCAAATCGAAATCCGCCCGGTCGATGCACCGCCCGGATACCAAAGCGATTTAAAGGTTTATGCCGTGCTCGACCAACAAACGCGGCAGCCGTTGGGACTGTTCTATCTCGATCTATTCCCGCGCCCCGGCAAATACAATCATTTCGCCAATTTCGCACTAATCAATGGAGGATTGCTCCCGGATGGAAAATATCAGAGGCCGGTAGTGGATCTAATTTGCAACTTTCCGCCTCCATCAAGCGATCGGCCCTCCTTGGCATCGCAACAGGATGTAGTGACGATTTTTCATGAGTTCGGCCACGCCATGCACGCGATCTTGACGACGGTTAACTACGTTGCGTTTTCCGGATTTAATGTTCCCGGCGATTTTGTTGAAGCGCCCTCTCAGATGCTCGAGTACTTCGCTTGGGACAAGAAAGTGCTGGATAGTTTTGCGGGTGACTACCGCGAGCCTGCGAAAAAGATTCCCGCCGACGTATTGACCAAACTCAAAGAGGCGGACTTGGCGACAAAAGCGTGTGCCTATCGCCGGCAGCTTTCCTTTGGCCTGCTGGATTTATTGATCCATGAGCCGCTGACTTCGGCGCAGAAAGCGGATCTCAACGCATTCGCTAATTCCATCCTTAACGATGTTTTCTTCCCGTCGGATCCTTCGACGGCAATGCTGGCTTCCTTTGGGCATTTGTTTGATGGATACGACGCCGGTTATTACGGATATGCCTGGGCGGACGCGATCGCTGCGGACATGGCGTCGGTCTTCCAGAGCGCTCCCGATGGTTTTCTTGATGCAACCGTAGGCCGTCGACTGCGAGACGAGATCTATGCAGTGGGAGATTCGCGCGATATTAATGTCTCGGTGGAGAAGTTTCTCGGTCGCGAGCATTCCACCGGTCCATTCCTGAAGAAGCTGGGCATTAGCGCGAATTAATTTCATGAATCCTCGCCGGACCGTTTGCCTTGCCCTCGCGGCGGCCCTGTCGATTTGCCCGTGGCAGCTCAATGCGGCGATCGCTCCGGCCCTGAAGGAAGCCAATCGCAACCGAATCCTCTTGCTGTGCGAAGGGACTGAGCCCCGGACGCTCGACCCACAGACCGCACAAGGAACTCCGGAACATCATGTGATCATGGCGCTTGATGAGGGGCTGGTGGAGAACGATCGGGATGACCAGGCGAAAGAGATCCCGGGTCTAGCCGATCGTTGGGAGCACAATGCAGATTACTCAGTCTGGAAATTCCACCTGCGCGACAATGCCAAATGGTCCAACGGAGATCCGGTTCGAGCCCAGGATTTTATCTTTTCTTACAAACGTATTCTCACTGCGACGTTGGGTGCTCCATACATTGATGCGCTTTACATCCTCAAGGGGGCCAGAGACTACGCCGAAGGAAGGATCACCGATTTTGACCAGGTAGGAGTAAAGGCGCTCGACGACCAGGACCTCCAATTGGAATTGATCGGGCCCACGCCTTATTTCCTCTCTGCGTTGCTACATACCGCCTGGTTTCCGGTGCACCCAGGTACGATTTTGAAATTTGGTAGAATCGATGACCGGGATACGAAATGGACGCGTCCAGGGAACTACGTTGGCACTGGACCATTCATGTTGAAAGCCTGGCGAGAGAATGACGTTATTCAAGTCGTCAGGAATCCTTTCTATTGGGACGCGGCCAACGTGAAACTCAACGGAATCAATTTCTACTCGATTGAAGACTATGCTACTCAGGAGCGGGCGTTTCGCGCCCGCCAACTGCACAAGGTCCTTCAGGCGCCGCTCGATAAGGTTCCTTATTATCGCCGGGAGCATCCCGAACTGATCCGGATCGATCCGTATGAGGGGGTCTACTTCTACCGAATCAACGTGAATCGGAAACCGCTGAGCGATCCGAAAGTGCGCTTATCGTTGAATCTCGCAGTGGATCGCGAATCGATTGTGCAGAACATCCTTCGCGCTAAGCAAAAGCCTGCCACCGGCTATATACCACCGGGAATGGGGGATTACGAGCCGGTGGATGTTATTCATTATGACCCGGAGCGTGCCCGTCAATTGTTAGCCGAAGCCGGATACCCAAACGGGAAGGGGTTTCCTAAATTCAACATTCTCATCAACACGAGCGAGGCGCACCGGGTTGTGGCCGAAGCGATTCAGCAGATGTGGAAGCAGGAGCTAAACATTGATGTCGGGATAGAGAATCAGGAATGGAAGGTCTTCATGGATTCGATGAACACCTTGAACTACGACATTGCTCGATACGGCTGGATCGGCGATTTCATGGACCCAGTTACTTTTCTGAATATGTGGCGGACGGGCAACGGCAACAATTGTACTGGTTGGAGCAATCTCGCCTACGATCGATTGTTGGATCAAGCTGCGCAGACTGGCGATCCAAAGCAACGGTTTGCGATTCTGCATCAAGCTGAACAGCTTTTGTTGGCCGAACCGCCGGGTGTTGTCATCTACTGGTATACACGCTTTTATCTGCTGGACCCAAGCGTGAAGAATTGGAACCCACTGGTTTTAGATAACCATAACTACAAATTCATCGACCTTGAGCAGGATGGAACTCCCAAACTTTCGTTAGCTCGCCAAGCCCAATGATGATGTCTCGCTCAATCGTTAATCTGATTCTGGTCGGAGTCTCCCTATTTTCCTCTTTGGCAAAGGTCGACGCCGCTACTCCTCCTGCCCTGGAAGAAGCCAACCGGCGGAAAGTGTTGCTTCTTTGCGAGGGTACTGAGCCGCGCACTCTGGATCCCCAAACCGCGCAAGGAGTTCCGGAGCATCACATCATCATGGGCCTGATGGAGGGTTTGCTGGAGAATGATCCGAACGATCAGTCGAAACAGTTGCCTGGCCTGGCGGATCGTTGGGAGCACAATGAAGATTACTCGGTTTGGACGTTCCACCTGCGCGACAGTGCCAAATGGTCGAATGGAGACTCGGTTACCGCTCAGGATTTCATCTTTTCCTACAAACGCATACTGACGGCGACGTTTGGCGCGCCCTACATTGATGCACTTTTTATTCTAAAGGGAGCCAGAGACTACGCGGCCGGGAAGATCACTGATTTCAGTCAGGTTGGCGTTAAGGCGCTCGATGATCGCAACTTGCAATTCGACCTGATCGGACCGACGCCGTATTTCCTTTCTGCGCTTTTGCATACCTCCTGGTTTCCGGTCCATCCGAATACAATTTTGAAGTTTGGTAGAATCGATGAACGCGATACCAAGTGGACGCACCCGGGCAACTATGTAGGCACCGGTCCATTCATGCTTAAGACCTGGAAGGAAAATGACGTCATCGAGTTGGTTCGCAATCCGTTCTATTGGGACGCGGCGAACGTGAAGCTTAACGGGATCAATTTTTACTCGATTGAAAACTATGATACCCAAGAGCGAGCGTTCCAAGCCGGCCAACTGCACAAGACGCAAGAACTCTCACTCGACAAAATTCCTTATTATCGTCGGGAGCATCCGGAGTTGATTCGGATCGATCCATATGTAGGTGCTTACTTCTACCGGATCAATGTAAAGCGAAAGCCATTTGATAATCCTAAGATCCGCTTGGCCTTGAATCTCGCGATCGATCGGGAATCGATCGTCAAAAACATCACGCGCGCCAAGCAAAAGCCTGCGACCGGTTACGTGCCACCCGGGATGGGGGATTACGAGCCGTTGGATGTCATCCATTATGATCCGGATCGGGCTCGACAATTACTGACTGAAGCCGGCTATCCGAATGGGAAAGGATTTCCGAAATTCAACATTCTGATTAACACCAGCCAGTGGCACCGGACGCTAGCGGAGGCGATCCAGCAGATGTGGAAGCAGGAGTTGAACATTCACGCGGGAATAGAAAACCAGGAATGGAAGGTGTATCTGGACTCGCAGAATAGTTTGAACTACGACGTCTCGCGTTCCGGATGGATCGGCGACTTTATGGATCCAGTTACCTTTTTGAGTATCTGGCGAACCGGCGATGGCAATAATAATACCGGCTGGAGCAATCCGGAATACGACAAGCTGCTGGATCAGGCCGCTCAAACCGCTGATCCGCAGAAGCGTTTTTCGATTCTGCATCAAGCAGAACAGCTCTGGTTGAGTGAGCCTTCGGGAATCCTTATCTATTGGTATACGCTGGTTTATAACCTGGATCCGAGTGTCAAAAATTGGAACCCTTTGGCGCTAGACGATCATAACTATAAGTTCATCGATCTCGAGGAGAATGGAACTCCCAAGCTCTCGCTGGCTGGTTCAATGCAATGATCAAACTGATCCTCAGCCGGCTCTTACAATTGATCCCGGTCGTCTGGGTCGTGTTAACAGTTACCTTTTTTCTTTCCAAATCTATCCCCGGCGGCCCGTTCAGTGCGGAACGACAGGCAACTCCGGAAGTAATTCAGAAGCTTAATGAATACTACGGGCTGGATAAGCCCCTGTGGGAACAGTACATCCATTACATCTCCCGGGTTGCACATTTCGATCTGGGCCCTTCCTACACCTATCAGACCAGTTCCGTTAATGAAGTTATTGCACGTGCATTTCCAATTTCACTTCAGATCGGAACGCTTGCCTTCTTCATTGCGCTGGCTATTGGCGTGACCGCGGGAGTGGTGGCGGCCATCTTTAAAAACCAGATCTGGGACTACCTGCCGATGGCGTTGGCGATGGCGGGCATCTGTGTGCCCACTTTTGTCATGGGACCGATCCTGGCGGTCTATTTTGGGTTAACTCTCAAGATTGCCCCGGTGAGCGGCTGGTATGGCTTGGATTATGCCCCTTTGCATCCGATGATTCTGCCGGCCGTTACCCTGGGATTGTTCTACTCGGCTTACATCGCGCGCCTTACCAGGGGCGGGATGCTCGAAATCCTGAACCAGGATTTTATCCGGACGGCTCGTGCCAAAGGCGTTCCCGATCGCGATATTGTTTTCAAACACGCGATGCGCGGCGGGTTGCTTCCGGTTGTCTCGTTTCTGGGTCCGGAGTTTGCCGGGCTGATCAGTGGTTCATTCGTAGTAGAGAAGGTCTTCAATGTTCCGGGGCTCGGCCAGGAATTTATCAAATCAGTTTTCAATCGTGACTACCCTCTGATTCTCGGCACGGTCGCATTCTTCGCCGTGCTTATTGTGGTATTTAACCTGCTGGCTGACCTGCTCCAGAGTGCGATGGACCCGCGCACTCGCAAATGATTTTGTATGGCCACCGCCCTTGATTCTCCGGTGATTGTTCAGGACGAGACTCAGTTCGTTCACGGTAGTTCGCTCTGGCGGGACGCCTGGTACCGGCTCCGAAAGAACAAGTTAGCCCTCTTTGGGTTGGGCTGCTTTGTTACGATCACGCTGCTTTGTCTGATCGGGCCGCTGGTGACCGGCTATAGCTATGAACAGACCGATCTTACCCTTAAGGCTAGTCCACCGTTGGACAAAATCATTCAGCGAACCGAGACGCTCAAGAACGGCGAAAAAAAGGTTAACTTTTATTCCTTAACCAACGTCGAAGATGAGTTTGTGGAAAAGCCGCGCGACGAGCGCAAGCAGATCGTGGCCGCGTTAGCTCGAGGGGAGGAATACAGTGAAGGATCCTTCGTCTATCAAAGTTCCGACCAAAAACATCTATTCGGAACCGATGCTCTCGGCCGAGACCTATTAACCAGAGTTTTAGTGGGAGGTCGTATTTCACTGGCGGTTGGCCTTGTCGCCACCCTGATTTCGGTCGTCATCGGTGTCGTTTGGGGCGCCACTGCAGGCTTTGCTGGAGGGATAGTGGATAATGTAATGATGCGCATCGTGGATGTGCTTTATGCGCTTCCGTTCACGGTGATTGTGATTTTACTGATGGTTTTCTTCGGCCGGAATTTTATTCTCCTGTTCGTTGCGATCGGTGCAGTGGAATGGTTGACCATGGCACGAATTGTCCGCGGGCAAATCATCTCGCTCAAGCACCAGGAGTTTGTTGAGGCAGCTGTTTCGCTCGGCTTGAGCGAGGCTCGGATCATGTTTCGGCATCTGATCCCCAACGTGATGACCGTGATCGTAATATACGCCACGCTGACCGTCCCGAATGTCATGTTGCTCGAGGCAGTGCTTAGCTTCCTCGGGTTGGGTGTACCCCCGCCGATGAGCTCTTGGGGCGTGCTAATCTCCGAAGGAGCTTCAACCATGGAGACATCTCCCTGGTTGCTTTGGATCCCAGCAACGTTCTTCTCGCTGACCTTGTTCTCCCTGAATTTTCTTGGTGACGGTCTCAGCGACGCCTGCAATCCCAAGTCGGCAAAGGATTGATGCGATCGAGAGCGACGAAATGAGCAAAGAGATGAGCGCTAGATTTGGGTATGCCATTGCTTGAGGTCGAAAATCTGCGGACCTATTTTCACACCCGTGCCGGAACGATTCGGGCGGTGGATGGCATTTCCTTCTCGCTGCAACCAGGCGAGACCGTAGGTATTGTCGGCGAGTCAGGCTCCGGTAAGTCGGTCACCTGTTATTCTATTCTTGGATTGATTCCACAGCCCCCTGGCCGAATCGAATCGGGAGCCGCGCGTTTCGATGGGATCGATCTCCTCCGTTGCTCAGGGGAACAGCTTCGGCAAATACGCGGAAAACGCATATCGATGATTTTCCAAGACCCAATGACTTCGCTCAACCCCTATCTTCGGGTCTCCGAACAGATCATGGAACCGTTATTGGTTCACGAAAAAATCAGTCATCGCAACGCTTTGCTGAAGGCGATTTCGGCTCTGGAAGAAGTCGGAATTCAGGATGCGGCCCGAAGGATCCAACTTTATCCGCATCAATTTTCTGGTGGTATGCGGCAGCGGGTCATGATTGCCATGGCCTTGATCAGTCGCCCGGAGATTTTGATCGCGGATGAGCCGACCACCGCGCTTGATGTTACCGTCCAGGCTCAGATTCTGGAGCTAATACGTCAAAGCCAGAAGAATCTCGGTATGGCGGTTATCTTCATCACGCATGATCTGGGAGTTGTTGCTTCCTTCTGTCAAAACGTCAATGTCATGTACGCTGGCCGGATCGTTGAGTCGGCTCCTACCGAGGAGTTATTTGCGATGCCACTCCATCCCTACAATGCTTCGCTGCAGCAGTCGATCCCGGCGCTGCATCGAAAGGGAGATCCTCTCTACACCATTCCGGGTGCGCCGCCCGATTTATCACGTGAAATCAAAGGGTGTCCTTTTGTTCCGCGTTGTGCCTTTGCCAGAGAGTTTTGTCAAACCAGCCAAATTGATCTGGAGGAGCCGGCGCCGGGTCATACCACTTCTTGCCAGAGGGTTCTGCGCGGTGAATTGGTCGATTTGCGACTGGAAGCCCAAGCGGTATGAGTGCGTTTCTCGAGTTGAGAGGTCTGAAGACTCACTTCCCGATTTATCGGGGCCTGATCATTCGACGAAAGATCGCTTCGGTCAAAGCGGTGGATGGGATATCGTTGAGTCTGAGAAAGGGTGAAATTCTTGG
>DASTDH010000316.1:0-2975 GCA_035710445.1 Chthoniobacterales bacterium | reverse complement strand
TTCTCCGCGTCGGCGATGGAAGCGAGAGAATCCTGCAATTGCGTCGCTTTCACTGCGATCCACAGGACGTCGACCGGTGGTACTTCGGCGCTGCGCGCTGCCGGCGCGGAGAAGTTTCCGAATGGACTTTCCACTTTGAGTTGCTCGGGATAAGTGGGGAGTGATCCGCGCCGCACTACGAGCGTCACGGAGTCGCCCAATCGAGCCAGGCAGCCGCCAATAAGGCCGCCGACACCACCAACACCGAGAATCGCATGTCGAAGAGCAGGCATGCCGTCATTTTCGCAGGGACGACTCGGGAACGCACTCCATAATCTCGGCCTCAGTCAGGGTGTGGTCGCTTTGCTTGGCGCGCTGGTAGATGCGGTCGACGATTTCGTCGGAGGCGGGGATTTTGTGGCGCTCCAGCCAGAACAAGACGTTCGACTTGCCGCTCATGGGGCCGATGTCAATGATCTGGTCCATGCCAAAGACGTGGGAAGGGACGCCGGAGTAGACAGTATTTGCCAGCACGACATCATTCTTGTGATAGGCCTTGATGATCGCCGCCGCGTGAACGCCGGTAGCGGTGCGGAATGCATCGTCGCCGACAACCGGGTAGTTACGCGGGATTGGAACGCCAGTCGCGCGCGACACCGTCTCGCAATATTCTTTCAGCTTGGTCAGGTCCTGCTCATCCCAGGGGGAAATTCCCATCAGCTTGAGATTGACCAGCATCTGATCGATTTGCGTGTTGCCGACGCGCTCGCCCAATCCGATCGCGCATCCGTGAACAGAATTCGCGCCGGCGATGATTGCGGCCATGGAATTGGCTATGGCCAGCCCACGATCGCTGTGGCCATGCCAGTCGACGCGGATTTTTTCTCCGGAGGGCTTGACCACTTCCTCCATCACAAAGCGCACCAGAGCAAGAGCGCCCATCGGAGTGGCATGGCCGGCAGTGTCGCAGATGCAGATTGCGCGCGCACCGCACTCGATTGCGGTTGTGTAAAGACGCTTGACGGTTTGCGGATCGCAGCGGCTCGTGTCCTCGGTGACATACATGACATCGAGTCCAAGTGAAACCGCGTACTTGACGGCCTTCTCGGTCGTTTTCTCGAGGAAGTCGTCGGTCCATCCTTCGGTGAAGCGGCGGATGGGGCTGGAGCCAATGAACGTCGCGGCCTCGATGCGCAGCCCGGTTTTCTGCACGATTTCGGCAATCGGGCGAATGTCGTTTTCGTGTGTGCGCGCGGCGCAATTGGCTTGAATCTTCAGATTGTGCGTGGCGATCTCGTGGGCTAAAGCGGTCACTGCGTCAACGGAGCGCTGCCCGGCTCCGGGTAACCCGAGATCCAAAGAGTTAATTCCAAGCGCCTCCATCAGATGAAGGATCTCGATCTTCTCTGGAATCGACGGATCGCGAACCGATGGCGACTGCAGTCCGTCGCGCAGGCTCTCGTCATTCAGCAGAACTGGGCCGGGAGGTTTCAGTCCTGGAGGGACGTTCTTGTTCCAGTCGTAGATCAGGTCGGAGGTGTTCATGAGCTAGCGATGAGCAAAGAGCAGTGAGCGATGAGCGAGCTTACGCGAGCTAGAGCGCACCCTTGGATTCGATAATGATTCAAAAATCCGATTCCCCAGAAATGCGCAAAGCGTCACCGAGCAGTTGCTCGTTACTCACCGCTCATCGCTCATTGCTCATTACTTGTTTTCCTTCGGCGGGAGCGTCAGTCCAAAAACCGAAATCATTCCCTTGCCGGCGACGTTGATCTTGCTGTCGCCGGGAGTGGGCAGGTAGAGCGCCTTGCAATTTTCGCAGCGGTAGATTTCAGCATTGGCTCCAAAGGCTTTCTCGACATCGCCGCACTCGCGTTCGACCAGGTCGGTCATGTAGAACCAGCGCTTTAGATGCCCACCGCAGAACTTACCTTTGGCATCTTTTTCGTTGCAGGCACGCTGGCCTTCCTTCTTGATCTTGACTTTGTGGTTTGGGAGTTGTGGAACATCGGGAGAGCCGGTAGTGGTCACTTCGCCAGTCGCCAAAGGACATATCCTCGTTCGAGCGGCCCTTGGGCCGCCGGATTCGGCTTGATGGGCTCATTGTAACCGAAAGATTCGAGCAGTGAGCGGCAATCCATGATGTGAAACTACGGGTGCCCCAGGTCTCGTGGCAGTTGCGAGACATGGGAATCCACTTACTGCGGTGGTATAAGGAATTCCCATGTCTCGCAAAATCGGCGAGACATGGGGCACCCCGGTGTTGCTTATTGCCCATTGCCGTCTGCTAGTCTGAAGCTTCATGATCACGATCGTTTCTGGCCTGCCGCGGTCGGGCACTTCCCTGATGATGCAGATGCTGGTTGCGGGAGGGATGACTCCTTTGTCGGACGGCGAGCGAGTGGCCGACGCCGATAATCCGCGCGGGTATCTCGAGTGGGAACGGATCAAGACACTGCCCAACGACCCCGGTTGCATTACCGAGGCAGAGGGCAGAGTCGTGAAGGTGATCTCCCGACTTCTTCTGTCGCTTCCTTCCGGTCACGACTACCGAGTGATTTTCATGCAGCGGCCTCTGCCCGAGGTGCTGGCCTCGCAGGACGAAATGATGCGGCGCCGAGGGACCTTCAAGGAAGGGGCGAATGCGGCTGCAATGGCAGCGGCGTTTGAGAAGCATTTGCGTGAGGTGTATGCGTGGATTGAGAGTAAGCCCTACGTGAGGATTCGAGTGCCTTATCACGATGCGCTGAAACAACCCGAAGAAATCAGCCGGAACATTGTCGAGTTTCTGGAGATTCCGTTGCGTGTGAAAGCGATGAAAGAGCAGGTGGATGGCTCACTGCATCGAAATCGCAGCCAGTCGGCGTGACCAACTGCTGAATCCCCATCGCCTACCAGAATGCCTCGCCCAGAAAGATGATCTACGCCAGTAGCACTCTCCTCAGCGGCTGAAGCCGCATATCTGTTGCCAGCTATCGCAGTGTTTAAAGCGCTGC
>DASTDH010000315.1:0-26678 GCA_035710445.1 Chthoniobacterales bacterium | reverse complement strand
AACCGCCGGCAGCAGCTAGTTTCGTTGGTCCGACTGCTAACTGATAGGCATTTCCGGCGCTATCCTTCACGGAGGTGACTTGTGCAACCGTATCGTTCCAGCCGACGACCACCACGTTCAGATTGCCCCCCGTCTGCGCCGCTGAGTAACGAACCGGCACCGAAGCGGCGGTCGGCTGCGGATCGTTGAATGCGGCCTGCACAAATTTGGGCGTCGACGCCGGCGTTGGCGTTGGCGTAGCGCTTGGTGTCGGTGTCGGCTTCGGCGTTACAGAGGGTGTTGCCGTCGGGGTTGGAGACGGAGTCGACTTCGGGGTAGGCGATGAAACCGGAGTTGGTGTCGGAGTTGCAGCCGGAGTAGGAGTTGGTGTCGGATCGGCTCCTGAAACATATTCGTACGCTCCGATAGACCATCCGACCCTGAGGACGCCGTCCATATCGACGTTAAACAGCGAGCCCAGATTTACTCCCTTATTGATGGCGGGCGAGTTGGCGCTCAAATGATAATCAAACGCCGCGGAATTCACGAACGGATCGGGAGAATTCCCAATGAGATTATGATCATTAACCCATCCGGATCCAATCGTGAGCGTGCAGCCGTAAACAATATTATTCCGGAATGCGCAACCGGAATAGGTACCGGGGCTTCCCAACTCGACACCGATCGGCAGATCGACGAAGGTGTTGTTATAGACTAAAATCCCGCTATTGCCGGTGCCGAGGAACTGGATCGCTCTACCCGTGTTCTTTGGAACCGAGCCCTGATAGAACAGGTTTCCATAAATCGCGACGTTGCTTACATTCGGATCATTGAAGAAGAGTCCCTCGACCTGAATATCGTAAAGCTTATTGAAACGAAAAGTGCTGTTGGCAATTCCCCCACAGTAGATGACGTTGGTGTGGTACTGCGCCGGGTTCAACGAATCTTGACCGTGGAACGAGCTATATTCGACCAGAACGTTGTTGGCCAGGGTCAAGTACATCGCCGCATCCCCACCGTTCATCACCTCGCAATGCGATACAGTGATATTGGACATTGTTCCGGTGGTGGGAGTCAGATCAAACCCCCGCACGTCGCCAGTCTCATTGATGACGCCGGGACCATTTACCTGAATATAACGGAACGTTACGTTGGACGCTGCGGCCTGGTCGATTTCTACGCCAGCCGAGGCGTCAGATAGATTGATACGCCAGCCGGCGTCGACTCTCCCATCGACGGTGAGAAAACTCCCTATTCCCTGGCTGATATAAATTCCGGTATGGCCCTTCGGAACAGTCTGAACCACTTGAGAATCGAATGCCGACTTCCAGCCGGCAGCAAGAACCGCAATGGCGTCAGACGCTCTTACTCGTCGAATGGTAATCGGCGCCAACGCGGTACCGGACTTTCCGACGTTGAAATATCCGTATGATCCCCCGGCCACATAGATGGTGTCACCGGGAGATACGCCCGACCAATTGATCTTAGACAAATCGGTCCACGCGTTATTCCAGTCCGAGCCGGTATTACCGCCACCGGCAAATTTATTTACGTACCAGGTAGCGGCGTGAGCAGAAACAGCGCATATCAACCAGGCTGTTATCGATAGAATGCGAGGCAGGACAGTGTTGGGTGGAGCCTTGGTAGGAGCGACAGATTTGTTGTGAAAAACATCGGGAGCACAACTAGCGACCAAGAGCGGCGACCTCACGGGAAGTGGGTGGGATGATTGGGTTAAGGCCGATCTCATTAGCCCCGACAGTTCTCATTCCCGCGAGGAAGTCAAAGGGAAAATGTCGTGAAACCATCGTAATTGAGAAAAAAAATCCGGGTTTGAGACACAACGAGGCAGATTTCGGCCGCGCATTGCCCTATATTATACTAAATGCTCTCGGTTTTCGGACGCAGCAAAGCGAGAATTTCAACCCACCAGGCAAAGGGAGCGTACCGGCGTTCCGGAACGGGCCCGGGACGCACCGGGGGACATTAGCGATTCCGGGCACAATTTGACGCGTACAGCTGAATCCCTCATGATCGGCTTATGCCGAGAAAAATCGGGCTACTCTTTTCAGGACAGGGTGCACAGAAAGTTGGCATGGGGAAAGACTTAGCCAACCATTACGCGGTTGCAGCCAACCTCTTCGCGGAAGCAGATCGCCTCTTGAACAGGCCGCTGGGTCAGCTCGCGTTTAATGGTCCGACGGAAGAACTGACGCGGACACGGAATTGCCAGCTAGCACTTTACGTTCACGGTCTAGCGGTTTTACGAGTCCTGGAGGAAGAAGCCGGCCCGATACGCGCGGTTGCTGGGGCCGGGCTTTCCTTGGGCGAGTTCACTGCCCATGCGGCCGGGGAGACCTTCGATTTCGGGACCGGACTACATCTGGTGGCGGAGCGAAGCCGTTTTATGGACGAGGCCTGCAACGAAACAACGGGCACCATGGCGGCGTTTGTCGGCGGCGAGGAATCGTTGATCCGGCAAGTCGCCGCCGAGGCCGACGTCGATGTGGCGAATTTGAACGCGCCGGGACAGATCGTTTTATCCGGTGAAATCTCTAAAATCGAGAAGGCAATGGCAATTGCGAAAGAGCGAGGAGTCAGGCGGGCGGTGCCGTTGACAGTAGCGGGCGCTTTTCATTCCCGGCTGATGAAAAGCGCGAAACAAAAGCTTCAACCGCAGCTGGCGATGGCCGACATCCGGATCCCGCGATTTATGGTGATAGCGAATGTCACCGCCTCGCCGGTGCATGACGCGGCCGCGATCCGTTCGACATTAAGCGATCAAGTGGATGGTCCCGTCCGATGGGCGGAAAGCATCGAATATTTGATCGATCGAGCGGGCTGCGATCTCTTTCTCGAGCTTGGTCCCGGATCCGTTCTTGCCGGTCTGGTGACGCGGATTCGAAAAGGAGTTGAGGTCTTGTCCATCGAAGATCTGGCGAGCATCGAACAAGCGTTGCCGATTGTCCGAGCAGCAGTTGGATAAATCATTTCCCAACGGAGGAATTCGACGGCTGAACGGACAGCAAACGCGCTGCGAACCGATAGTACAAAGCGGACAGCGCTATTAGCATCGTTCCCAGCACTGCACACGACAATATCCGATAGGGAGCACTGACTTCGGCGGTGTCGAAGAGAAGTACTTTTCCAACGGTGACAAATAGGAGGACGATCGCGCAGATCCTATAAAATTTTCGCTTCCATAAGAAACCAATGATCAGCAACGAAGCAGCAAAGAGGGTCCAGAGGATAGAGAATGCGGCCAACGTGACCGGGGAACGCCAATCCCAGCTGAGGCGTTCGAGTTCGGCGTTGAGGAAGCCGAACAAGCTGATTAACCCAACAACTTCAAACCAGCGAGCCAAACTGGAGTGAACGCCGTTCACTAAGCCGCGGGACGCCAACCACCAAACCGCGAGCAGACACACGATGACAAACAATCCGATTAACCAGCGAGAAAGAAGATCGTCGCCGAATCGCTCGTTGGCAAAAGCAGAGCCAAGAATGTCGACATCGACGAAAAGAAAGCGAAATGTCACGACGAGGCCGAGGATAATCGTACCATTCAAGAGCACGCGGTCCCTTGCTTTGGCCGCAATCCAGTAGGTAGCGATCAGCTGAGCCGCCCAGAAAAGGATGGTCCATTTATTAGAAAGGATCACCGCCCAGGTCAGGAGGAGGTAAATCAACCCCTGCGCAGTCAACCAGGTTACGGCCGGTCCGTACGGGCTGGCTGCCATCGAGGGTGCATCCTCCGAACGATACCAAAAAGCCAGGGCAAGCAACAGCCCGACTACCGAGTATGCCAGGGTAACGATCGAGAGCGGATTTTTGTCGTACTGCAAAAGCTCGGCCGACTTCCAGACACAAAGCCAGCCATTCACGAGCGCGATCAATATTCCGATGATCCGCCCACCGTCGATCGACGACCGAAGCCGGAGAAATGGAAAGATCGAGTAGAGAAAGAAAGACAATTGGGTGAAGCAGAACGCGAACCACCATTGGTCGGGAGTCGGGTGAGTGGATGACCAGACCTGAAATGCGATCCAGCTCAATATCGCTCCGATCCATGAGAGCGAAGACCAGCGCTTCACGCAGGCCAGTAACGTGGTAGCGATATTGAGAGCGGAGAGATAGCCAAAGAATACCCAGTTGCCTATCTCGTCGGAATGAAACAGCAGAGGGGAGAGATAGCCGGCCAGAAAACTTAGCGCTCCCAATATTCGAGAATTCCACAAAAAGGAAATGAGGAGCCCAACCGCGCTAACCATCAGCACAACCAATACGGTCAGCGCATCCGGCAGCAGTCGATAGATCTGGTTGGCGGCGTAAACGCTAAGATAGAGGGTACCCAAACCGAGGGCAGCAAAACTTATGTCCAACCCCGTCCAGTTTCGGCGACGGCAAATCTCGCCTCCGCCAATCAGGACGATTCCCAGCAGCATCCCGAATGTAATTTGAACTGGCGGCCGGATCCATTGTTCATCGAAGGCGTACTTAAGGAAAAAGCCAATCGCCAATAATAAGACGAACACGCCAATCCCGAGAAACCATCGCTGACCTAGTGTCACTTCGGCGGAGCGGGGAGCGTCCTTACCTCCAACCGGCGCGCGGACTGATTGCCATGCTTCGATCGATCGAATTGGTAACGGTGGCGGTACTGGAAGCGGCGGCGGAGTGGGCTCGGCTTTGGGCACGCTCGGGGCGATTGAGCTCCGGGCCGAGCGCGATCGAAGATCGCTGAAAAGCTCGCGGAACTCGGACATCTCTTTCTGAAGGCTTTCGACCTGCCGATGAATCTGGAGATCCAGACCGCAGTTTGGGCAAAACGCGGCACCAGATTCGGTTTGGCATTTTGGACAAACCATAGGTCAACCAAAGGAGGCGCAATGTTTCGAAAATCCCTTAGTCCAAGGAACTCCGGAAGGCGCCAGTTTCCCGATATTGGCGTGCGTCATGCACAAATCTCGCAGTCTCAGAAAGCCATGTAAGGCGCTGCTCAGCGTCCATGCTGGCAAATTCGGTGTGGCCATCGAAATCTTCTGGCCGCAGGTTCGCCCAGATAGTCCGATCGATTGCAAATGGACTACTCTGCACGTGGTTCTCCATCAGGTGTCGAATTGTTCTCGTCGATTCGGGTTAGGGCTTTTATATCGCTCAAATCCTTCTCACGAATTGGTCGAACGCGACTTTTCATTTCGATCAACTTGCGCCGCGAAGCAACTCGGATGGTCCGGCCTCGAATCGTCAAAGCATGAGCGTCGACCACCAGATCGTCAAAGCTATTCTCCCGGGTTAAGAACATGTCAATCTGTCGATAAGGTTTCTGCGGATTCCAAAACGTGAAGACCAACGCATTTTTTTCTCGAACAAGGTCCTCTACTCGTGCCTCATCGAGGATGGTGTCGGGCGGAATCGGCGCTCGTGGGACCAATCTCAGCCGATCCAGGGTGGACAAGAAGAGCCTCAGATTAAGCGGATCAAGCGAGACAGCGACATCCAAGTCGAGGGTCATTCTTTCGACCCCGTGCAACACGGCGGCAACCCCGCCGGCCACAACAAAATCGACTCCGCAATCGTGCAGGGTACACAGGATCTCGATCAGATGACTATCTTGAGAACCCTCCGGCGAAGCCATGGCGTATTCAATCACGGTCCTCGGTGAGAATCCAGGTATAGAAGCAGGTCATGCAGTCCATGCAGTCGCCCGTTCATCAGCGGCCGTGACCCGAAGAGCGAACATGTCTCGAATTCGTTTTGCCGGGTCGGAATTCCAATCTGGCGAGCGGCCGGACCGGCAATTTTTTTGACCCTGAGCCAACACTCTGCTATGTGTCGATGTTAGCGGTCGGACCTTGCTAGCCCATGCTACGAAAAACCGGTATCGGCGTTGCCTTTTTTGCATTTCTTGGCCTCTGCCTGATTTCGCTTTCGGATCGCTCCATGCCGCAGTTGGAGGTTTTCCGAACGGCTCTATTCAAGGGCCAGGGGCTGATGTTTAAGGCTATTTATTGCGGTGGGATCAATGTTGCCGACAAGCTGGCGGCAGTCTGTTGGCGGCACGTCCCGTGTTCCTGGGACTTGATGCGGGGAAAGATTCGCATCGAGATTTTACAACCGGCAACCTGCTCCACCCCTAGCAGGTCTCTAAGACTGACCGAGCCGTGGGCAGCGGACGAACATTCTCCGGTCAGAAAAGAGAGCTGAGTTCGCCATTATTTGGAGGATCGAACTCAATCATCTCCCCATTTCTTCTTAAGCGAGTCCTTCGCGTTATCTTTCTGATCGTCCAAGCGATCCATCTTATCCTCCAGGGCTTTCTTTTTAGATTTCCATTGGTCCTTAGTTGAACCGGAAGAGTGATCGATCCAATACTCGATGTACTTTTTCTCCTGCTTCATCGCATCCTTCCGGGCGTCCCAATCTGAATCGAATTTGCGGTAAGCCTCCTCCTTGGCCTTTTCCCATGCCTCTTTGGTGCGATACACCGGAGTCGATGAGACGCGAGGGCGGCTGGCAACGGCCGACGGATTGGGAGAGGGCGTTGATTGAACTGTGGGGAAAGTATTTCCATGAAAGACCGTGTTGGTCGGCTTGGAGCTCCCGATCGCCGTGGGAGAAGCGCTTGGTTGCGACGAAGTGTCCTGAACCGTGGGTGCAATTTGGTTCACCGCGCTGGATTGATTCGCTTCGGAAAGACCTCCGCCAAAAGTGAATTGCATGACCTGACGGCGATTCGCTTGAATTTCCGCAGTTCGTGCCTGTTCGGGAGATCCTGAGACCGTTACAACTACCTGATGCCTGCCTGGCGGTAAAATCCCTTCGATCGGTGCATGACCCAGGCTGATGCCGCCAATCAGGACCTCGGCATCCGCACGGTCGGAGGTGATCGAGACCAGACCGTAGGTGTGCTTAAATTCAATAGCGGAGCTTCCGTCCGGGTCGGGAGTAAATCGCTGAGTGACCGGGGCTAGCGACCCTATTTTCGATGTCAGCTCCACTTGTGCCAAGGGCAAGGTGTAGCTCATCGGTGTCTTGCCGATCGGCGCTCCGGCCAAGTAGATTGTCGCTCCTGACGGATCACTTTTAAGGGATACATTGGCTCCCTGGAATGTGTGTTGAATCGCGACTGAAGCATTGGCCGCGAGATCAACATCTTCATCAACCTCCGGCCAGCCAGGTCGTTGAATTTTCACCTGATATTTGCCGGTGGGCATATTCTCCACAGTCAAAGGTGAAATCCCGGAAGTCACCTTATTCTCGGAGTCGATTAGCTGAAACGGAACTCCCGGCGGATTCGTTTTGATAACGAACTGTCCAACATCTCTCACCAAGACGATCTGCCCGAGGTTATTGACCGAATCGTTGGATATCTCGACCTCGATCGGACGTGGCTGATAGCCGGGAAATTCAAGATCAAGCACCTGTTTACCAACCGGGAGTTGATACTTGATGAGCGGCGTCTGGCCAAGCTCGCGCCCGTTTGACTTCACGATTGCTCCTTCCGGTTTGGAGGTGATCGTCACAAAACCTTGGCGAACGGTTGGTTTGATCGGCTCGGATTTACGCAGAAATATGCTTATCGCGAGGACGCAGACCACGGCGACCAAAAGGAAAGCTCCGACAACAGCGGTTACAATCCGGAGAAGCAATCGAGAGGTTCTCGGTTGCTCTTCGAGCTCTAGCTCCGGAGGAGATTCGGGCGGCGCTGCGGCAGGGCGGTCGGGAAGCGGAGGCGGGATCCTTGCGTGCAACGAAATCGCGCCGCGTTTCGCCTGAGCTTCCGCCTGTTCCAGGGCGGACAGAAATTCATTGGCTGAGCTAAAGCGGGTCGGATCGACTAATGCGGGACGCAGGATACTGTTACCGGCTTCCGAAAGTGCGGAAAGAGGGCTAAAGCGAAAACTGGATGTGGGCGTCTGAGTTGGGGGATTGGTTCCGCCAAGCAACTCGTAGATCATCTGAGCCAACTGTTGGGGAGCGGTTCGCGCGGCCGATTGCAGGCGTCCTGGAACAATCGTTTGAGCGGACCCAGCAAACTGGCTCGGCAGCGTTGTACCCAAGCTCAAGGTGTCGAGCTTGACTAAAAACGGAGGCCATTTGGTAAGCGGCAACCGTTCGAGATCAGAAGCCTTGTAGTGCGGATCGGCCGGGTCGACATACACCTGCCGCAGTGTGAGGTCGGTCTTCAGCAGATGTTTATCCGCAACAAAATCGAGCACCTTGGCTAGAGAGCGAACCAAGCGCAGCGTTTCATCCCAGGCAAGGAGTTGACGCGCGCGCAGAAGATCCTGAAAAGAAAATCCTCGCACCCATTCGCTGAGCAGAATAAACCCACGATCGGAGGGCTCGATTCCGTACACTTCCGTCAAACTCGGATGACGGATGTTTTCTAATCGACTAATCTCGTATTTGAGATCGGCCATCTGTCGAGTATCGAATCGTTCGGACTCGATCAGCGGCCTTATGGCAAGAACCCTGGTCGACCGCAGGTCCTTTACCTTGAATATTGTCGCATCCAGAGACGATTGGCCGAGGATTTCGTAGCGGTTTTGTAGGATCTGACCGGTGGCAAACCGTTCCGGGTCACTGCTCGGTGAAGTAGATGACGGCTCATGGTCAACATCGGCGGCCAGAATTGCCGGATTGTGGCTGGTGAGTTCAGTCAGGGTCTCGTCCAGCGCTTGTTTGATTTCAAATGGTGTTTGAAATCGGTCGGCAGGTTGTTTGGCCAGGCATTTCCGGAGAATGCTCGCCAGATGAGGATGGAAAGTCGCCAAGACCGCCGGCGGAAGAGGTGATCCGAGCTGCTGATGGATCACGCTCGCCATCGATCCTTGGAACGGCGGTTTCCCAGCGAGCATAAACCACAAGGTCGCTCCCAACGAATAAATATCGGAGCGGATATCTATGTCTCGTTCTTCGAGTTGTTCCGGACTCGCGAAGTGCGGCGTGCCGACGAAGCCGCCGATCGTCACGGTCAAAGATTGATCGGGGCCGGAAACAAGCGATTTCGCCAATCCAAAATCGATTACTTTGACCAACAGATGATCCTCGTCGTCATCTCGAACCAGCATGACGTTGGACGGCTTGATATCTCTGTGAACGAGCTTTTGTTTGTCGGCCGCAATCAAAGCTCGGGCGACCTGGCGCGCGATTCGCACCGCCAGGGAAGGTTCTAATGCGCCCCGTTGTTCGACCCGATGCTCTACCGTTTCTCCCTCCACGTATTCCATCGCGTAGAAGAAGCTGCCGGAGGCGCTTCCCAAATGAAAAACTGAGGCAACATTCGGATGTCGAAGCTGAGCGGCGGCACGTGCTTCACGCAAAAACCGCTGTTGAGCGGTCTCGCTATTCAGAAACTGCGGGTTGATGACCTTGAGGGCGACATCGCACCGGAGGTTGGTATCGAAAGCCTTGTAGGTAACTCCCATCGCGCCCCGACCCAACTCCCATAGCGATCCATCGGGCCGCCGCAAAACTTGGAAATGCTCGAATTTTTCTGTTTCCGGCACGCGTTAACCCCTCTCGGGTGAGCTCTTCATAGACCTGCGAGAATCGATGGATGATAAACAACTCACTCGGGCTTGTCGATCACCAGCCGATTTGGATCGGTAGCCTTTGGATCGCGAAAAATCTGTAGGGGTCTAGTTGAGATCACTTTGTATCCAGTGAGGACAAACTCAGGGTAGAACGCGTTCGAAGCGGGTTCATACACCGTCTGACCGGAAAAGTATCCATCCAGCCGGTATTCGTTGTTATTATCATAACCGATAGCGTTGGCCGCTCGGTCAGGCGCCAAAATCTTTTGTTCGTTTAGCATTATCAGCTGGGCGCTGCTCCAGGGCTGCTGCGGTTTTCGCACATAGCCCCAAAAAAAATAATAGCGACGAAAAAAGCGACGGCCGATGTAGTAATCGCCCGGTTGCTCGGCAGCGATGCTCTGGGCCACTTGCGCCTTAGTCTGCTGGAACTCATCGGTCACACAACTCGACAGCAGGATTGCAAGCGCCGCAGCGGCGAAGATCTTTCGTATCATAAGAGCTGCTTGAGATAAGGATCGATGGCCGTTGCGAATGCATCCTCATCATGAAGCGGCGGTAATTGGACATCGGAAAATACCGCCCAGATTTCGGTATGCTTTACGGTCTGACCTGCAGAAATCTCGTCGTACGGGCCGAGACTCTCCAACTCAAGAAACTCTTCGTTCGTGAACGTTTCAAAATTTGAACCGAGGTCGGGATACTCTTTCCCATCGACCAAAGGGATGGTCTTTAGAAACAAGTGATCACCTAAAATATAGCCCGCCCACTTTTCGGTGTGACGTAGACCAAACTTAATCGGTCCCCGATCGGCTTGTTGCAGCCGGATAAAACGTTTACCGAAGTGGATCCGATCGTCACTCAAATCGGTGAATGGCCAGAGGCTGATGGTCCGATTGGGCAAAAAGTCCTTCGGATGAGTTCCCAACGCAGGCTGAGGGATGACGGCAAATCCACCCGGGGTCATCACCGAAAGCGCCCAAGGAGCAAATGAAAGTGGTGAACTACCCTGGTTGGTAAGCGCGTGTTCGACGATAATTTTTGGTCCATTCGCTGCCAGCTGCACGGAAATATCCCTTCGGATCTGCGCCGGCTTTTGCATGAGATGGGTCACCTGCGCGTGGAACTCGCCTTTGATTTCATAATCCACCGGGAAATTATCGAGGACATAAGTCAGGCCGTCGGGGTCGCCGTAATCCTCCGGGGCAGTCCAAAGCCGGTGGCCACCCCGAATCTGCCAAGTCCCTTCTCGCGATTTTCCAGTTTGCTCGGCCACGACTTTGAAAACATTGCGGCCGTTGAGCGGACGAAAAGAAATAACCCTGGGACCGACTGCGTGGAGGATCACTACTTCGACTTGATCGTTGGCGAGCCGGAGATTGTCGGTCCAACCAGCGAACTCGAAATGCTCAGTGACCATGTGCCTGATGTTTGATGCGAGATAGAATTACCGGATTGTCGCGGAGTGCCTCCATCAATGCCTCAATCGCATTGAGAGTTTGCGGGCTGATGTGATGTTCCATTCCTTCTACATCGTGATAAACGACTTCTTCTTCAATCTCTAACATTCGTAGAAAATCGGTTAGCAGTTGGTGGCGCCGCATGATATTGCGGGCCAACGTTTCTCCGGCGGTTGTGAGCACCAGACCACGATATTTCTCGTATTTCAACAACCCCTCAGCATCGAGCCGCTGTACCATGTTTGTGACGCTAGCTTGAGAAATCTTCAAGCCTTGAGCGATATCGGCCACTCGGGCATATCCCTTCGTATTGATGAGATCCAGGATCCGCTCCAAGTAATCCTCGACTGCGGAGGAACGTGCCACCGGCTTATCGGGCATAAACTTTATTTATCACCTATTCCACCGAGAGTATCAACAATGATAAGTCGATCCACTTCATTAGTCAGCTATTCCTAAAAGCAACGAATTTACCTGTTGATTAAACCCGACTGCGGTTACCAACGCCCGATCTAACTTCATCGTGCGACTCTCTCGCGCAACCGAGGCGAGCCGACGCCCATCGCGCCGCGTTCCGGGTAGGGTTTGATTGCGAAGAGCTAAAGCGGCAAAGACTGTCTGAAAGAGCGCACTCGCGCCAAGCGCCTCTCCCAGAGCTGGTTTGTAACCATAGACCAGGGTCGCAGGCAGCAGCTCGCGGAGCACTTGCTCCTCGATCTGATCGATAAACGTGCCGTTGGCGCTGGCAACCACGCAATCGGGAACTTTGCCCCCAATCATTGACGCAATGACCTGACGGGCCGCAGTGAGCGCATCTCGTCTGGAAAAAAAGGATAGGCCGGGTCCGCTCCTGACCAGTGAAATCCCATGGGTCCGGCCGAGCACCACCGAAGCCGCGCCTTCACCAAAAATCGTACCCTTTGGCTTACCAAAAACTTCAAAATCCGAATCTCGAGTGGCCATGCGCCAGCTGCTAAACGCATCGGAAAGGATCCAATCCGCTTCTTCTGTACCGACTACGATGCAGAGTTCGAGTTCGCGTTGAAGCGCTAGAAGCTGGGCTGCGAAATGAATGGCAGACAATCCCACCGCGGAATCACCCACCAGCGTGTAACTTTGCCCATCCAGCTTCAGGAGAGCTGCCAAGTGGCTGGCCGGCGCATTGTACACCGTTTCCGGAAACAACATAGGGCTGGCTGCATTGGCGCCCTGGGTCACAAGCTCGTGATAGAATCGGCGGGTGTAATTCATTCCGCCCGAACAGATCGCGTAGATTACGGCACATCGCGCTCCAAGTTGTGCGTCGGGCTGGAATCCGGCATCGGCCAATGCGTCGTAGGCGGCAACGGTACCCATGAGAGAAAGCGTTCCCGAACGACGCAGGCGCGGCTGACGACCCGCCTCAACCACGAATTTTTCGGGAACCGGTACGTAGTAATATTCCCGGCCACTCCCTCTGTTTGGCAAAAGTTTGCGAGGCGCTTCACTTCCAGCCACCAGCTGCGCCCAAGTAGCGGCGGCGTTAGGCCCAAGGGCAGAGACAGCCCCGACCCCTTGAATAAATAGACTCATACCGCTTGCAATAACAAGGACGCGTTGGTGCCACCGAAACCGAAAGAGTTAGAGATAACAGTTCGAACCGATGCCGGACGCGCCCGGTTAGCAACCACTTCGAATTTCCAGACCGGATCAGGTTCCCTAAAATGAATGTTGGGCGGCAGAAACTGCTCCCGCAAAGCCAGAACGCAAAAAACTGCTTCGATTGAGCCGGCGGCGCCGAGCGCGTGGCCCATCATCGACTTGGTAGAGCTGATTGGCACGCCGGGTAGCAATTGAGAAATGGCGATTCCTTCGGTTGCATCATTATATAACGTTGCGGTTCCGTGCGCGTTTACATAATCAACTGAATCCGATCCGGCGGATTTCAGCGCGCGCTCCATAGAAAGCCGCGGACCGATACCGGACGGGTTCGGCTGGGTTAGATGATAGGTGTCAGTTGAAACTCCATACCCGGAGATCTCTGCGTAAGCTATCGCCTTTCTTTGGTAAGCTGACTGTTCCGATTCAAGAATCAGCACTGCGGAGCCCTCCCCCAAAACCAATCCGGAACGGTGCAGATCAAACGGCCGGATTTTTTCCGGCGTAGAAGCCTGCAGCGAATCAAATCCGACAAAAACCAGCTCGGAAAGAGGATCATATCCACCACAAATCACACAGTCATTCAATCCTTCCCGAACCAGATTGAAAGCGTGTCCGATCGAGTTGCTTCCGGAGGAGCAAGCATTCGAAATGATTTGCAGCGGAAGTCGAAGGTCCATGAGCTCGAGGGCATCCAAGATCGGCTTTTGCGGCATGTAGTTTCCAACCCACTCCGCCATTGAACGTCTCGACTTTGACTGTAAAACCGCACGATAGAATCGCTCTCCATTTGTCATTGCGCCGGCGGAGGTCGAAAACACAACCAATTCCGGACTCGCGGGGCCGGCCATCGACATGGCTTCTACCAAAGAAGCAGCCACCATTCGCGAACCTCGATGCAGACGACGGATCCGGCGATTGACGGGAAAGACATCTTTCAGCGATTCATCCTGAACCTGACCAGCGGTCTTGCAGCGGGTGTTGGCAACGTCAAATGCGGTCACCGGACTGACGCCATCTTTCCCCGCCCGAAGACCGGCCAGATTCTCGTCGGCCCCGGCCCCGATGGGCGATACGATTCCGAAGCCAGTGACCAAGACTCTCCGTTTTTCCTTCATTTCGGATGTTCAGTTATCTGGCACAGCAGTTTTTCTCCGCCACGTTCATCGGTAGGGACCCAAAAAAGAGACTAATTAAAGCCGTCACGATGGAACCAGGAATTTTTGACCGTGACCGCCGCATCGGCTGCATTCTTGCATCGACCGAAAAGGGCATTGGCGTAAACTGATCGGATGGCAGCGAGTCAATCGGATGAATCTGACTATTCTGTTGGTCGGTTTCTTTGGATGATTGGTAATGCGTTGCGCTGGAAATGTCCAACCTGCGGCGAACGCCCCCTGTTTGTCCCTTGGTACCGGGTGCGCTCGCTGACGGATTGGTTTATGCCGCTGGATGGGTGTCCAAAATGTGGGTATCCATATGAAAGAGAGCCAGGGTATTTTTTACTGTCCATTTTTGCCATTAACTACGGCGTTGCAGCCCTTCTGGGAGCGATCATTTATCTCATTCTGGATTTCTGGGTCCGTTTGCCTATTGGGGTAACTCTATTGTTGACGATAATCCCGATTCCGCTCTTCAACCTTTGGTTTGCTCGACATTCGAAAGCTTTGTTTTTGGCTTTTGATCTATTTTTTGATCCACATCACCGGGACAGAGGTGACGGTGATCAACCGGTCACCGGGCCGAGCCGTGTGCCTAAGGACCCAAGTTCTCAGCCGGTGAGACGGTAGCGAAGACGGGGCGGCGCGCGTATCGGCGTATCGGCGTGCCGGCGTTTCGGCGTGACGATACCGGGAACCCTGCCCCTCTTGCGACGGCGGGAATTCAATGCGATAGCGGAAAATGTCCGTGTTGGGTACGTTTTCCTTTCTGATGATAGAGGTGAACACTTGGAAGGTGATCGGGTTGTCGGGTAGCCTGATCTTCGGTGTTCGATTTCTGCTGCAATGGATCGCTTCTGAGCGGGCGGGAAAAAGCATTATCCCGGTCGGATTCTGGGAATGCAGCCTTTTGGGAAGCCTCTTGGCGCTCAGCTACTTCATTTTCTATCGACATGATTCAGTCGGGATCATAATGACACTCCTTCCGGTCCCGATTTATCTGCGTAACTTTTATTTGAAATGGAAAGAAGTAATTTCGCAGCAGAGGCGGACGGCGCCGATTAAGCCGGAAGAAGAGTTTCCGGAGGAAGTTGAAAGCCGATGATTTACTTTGACAACAATGCTACGACCTCGATCGATCCGGCCGTGCTGGACGCGATGCTACCGTTCTTGAAAGAACAGTACGGCAATCCGTCAAGCGCGTACTCGTTCGGAAAGCGAGTAGCGCAAGCGGTCGAGCATGCTCGGGAGCAGGTGGCAGCGCTTATTGGCTGCGAGCCGTCCGAGGTTCTTTTTACGAGCTGCGGCACGGAATCAGACAATACCGCGTTACAATCGGCTCTGTCGATTGATGCGGATCGTAAGCACATCATTACGAGCAAGGTCGAGCACAGTGCGATAATCAAACACGCGGAGTCGCTCGCTCGACGCGGTTATGAAGTCACTTGGCTGGATGTGGATAGCAAAGGCCAGATCGATCTTTCACAGTTGGAGGCTGCCATCCGGCCCGACACGGCGATCGTCTCATTGATGTGGGCTAACAACGAGACGGGTGTCCTTTTCCCGATCAAAGAAGCAGCGGAAATATGTCGAAAGCAACAAACCCTCTTTCACACGGACGCGGTACAAGCGGTCGGCAAAATTCCGATCGCTCTCAGGACGACTGCGATTCAATTCCTGTCCTTATCCGGACACAAGTTGCACGCACCGAAAGGGGTCGGAGCATTATACGTTAACCGGCGCGCTCGCTTTTTCCCATTCCTCATCGGCGGCGGCCAGGAGAATAAACGCCGAGGAGGAACTGAAAACACCGCTTCTATTGTCGGGCTCGGGAAGGCGGCGGAACTGGCGGCGGCACATATTCAGGCAGAACAACAGTTTGTGCGTGACCTGAGGGATACTTTCGAAGGACAAGCTCTGGAGCGAATCGCGGGCGTAACCGTCAACGGCGATCGGGAGCAACGACTACCGAACACGACTAACCTTTCGATCGAAGGGATTGATTCCGAAGCGATGTTGATGATCCTAGACCAGCAAGGTGTCTGTTGTTCGGCCGGTTCGGCGTGTACGACCGGATCGTTGGAGCCCTCTCACGTACTTAGGGCAATGGGTCTTTCCAACGAACAGGCCAGAGCGAGCTTGCGATTCTCATTCGGACGCACGAACACCATGGAAGAAGTTGATCAAGCGCTGGCGATCCTGGGTCGGGCGGTGCAAAAGCTTCGGGAAATGACACCGGGCGTCCTTGCCGCCTAAGAGGTGATTCGTCGGTAACCAGCGGCTTTGGGGGGCCGTCATTCTCTCTCTCTCTCTCTCTCTCTCTCTCTCTCTCTGAGGATGAGCCACCTAACAGGACTGAGAAATATTACGAGAGCGCCCGGCGCGTCCTGAGCCTGGGAATTCTGCCGAAATCATTATCGAATGTGAGGACTGGAACATCAGCCCGAATGGCACAAGAAGCGATTATCAGATTGGAGACCGGCAATACAATGCCTCTCCGGTCCAGTTTCCAACCTAGTTCCTTAGCCGATCGCCATCGGTTTGGGATGTCGTTCATGACGTCAAACATCAGGGTAAGATCCGATTTGATCGTCTCGTTCCGGACTCCTATACGGGGGAACCACCCGTAGCACAATACGGGACTACAATTTCGAAATCAGATTCAGCCGTCTCCACGTCTCACACCGGTTGTAAAGAAAAATACCTCAGTCAAACCACCAGCAAATCGAAGAAATCGTCCATTGCCGTAGTCTCGGCAACCGTCTGATCGTAGAGGATACTTAAGATTCGATCTGCGTTCTTGGGTGCAACTCGCGACCGCAAATTCCGCTCGAACTTCGTAAGCAGCAGCGGTTCGCCTTCCGCGCGACGCCGTGGATGCCCGATCGGATATTCCACGGTGACCTTCTCGGTCGAACTTCCATCGGCGAAAAAGACCTGAATCGAGTTCCCAATCGAGCGCTTTTCCGGATCGAGGTAGTCGCGGCTAAACTGGGGACTCTCTTTGACCTGCATCTTCGACCGCAATTGGTCAATGCGCGGATCTTTCGCCGCTTCGTCTTCATAGTCTTCGGCAGTCAGATTCCCTCGAATGAGCGGCACAGCAACCATGTATTGGATGCAATGATCGCGATCAGCCGGATTGAAAAGGGGACCAGTTTTATCGATGATGCGCTTTCCGGATTCCTGCGTTTCGACGACAATCCGGCTAATCCGGTCCAAGCGGCCGGTAACCATCGGGTGAAGTTGGATCGCGGCCTCTACGGCTGTCTGGGCATGAAACTCTGCTGGAAACGAGATTTTAAAGAGCACGTTTCGCATGACGTAAGAGCCGAGCGGTTGAGCCAGGGCGATTGGCTGTCCGCGGTAAACGACGTCCTGGAACCCCCACTCTTTTGCCGTCAAGGCGGTGGCATAACCCATTTCACCGCGAATGGCTTGGAACGCGTGGAAAACCCCGCGGGATGCGGCATCGCCCGCCGCCCAGCTCTTGCGCGACCCGGTGTTTGGAGCATGTCGATAGGTACGCAAAGCACCACCATCCAGAAATGCATGGGAAAGCGCGTTGATAATTTCCTCGCGAGTTCCTCCAAGCAAACGGGTGGCGACCGCCGCCGATGCAACACGGACGAGCAAGACATGGTCGAGTCCTACTCGATTGAAACTGTGCGATAATGCCAGGACACCTTGAATCTCGTGTGCTTGCACCGCCGCCGCAAAAACCTGCCGCAACGCGATACGCTCGCCACGGTTTACGACCGCTTTTCGGCCGAGATAGTCCGCAACCGCCAATATTGCTCCTAGATTGTCCGAGGGATGTCCCCATTCCGCGGCAAGGAAGGTGTCATTGAAATCAAGCCAACGGATCATCGTTCCGATATTGAAAGCGGCTCGCACCGGGTCGAGCTGGTACGAAGTACCGGGCACCCGCGAGCCGCCGGGGCAGTCGGCACCGGAGACGATCGGACCGAGCAATTTGGTACAGGCAGGATATTGAAGCGCTTGGAGTGCACAACCAAGGCTATCGAGCACGCAGAACCGAGCTGTTCTCAGTGCATCAGGATGCTCGCAGGCATCGCTCAACACATAGTCGGCGACCTCTTGCAATAAACGGTCCGGATCGAGGCGTTTGTGATCGAGGTGCATATCGAAAAACGGCGACGGGGTTTCAAGCGGGATGCCGGCGTACTGTCATTGCATGGCCCAAGCACCACTCTCAATATTTAGCGCTGGGCAATCGGAACATACGGCCGCACCGGTGGTCCGATGTATTCAGCACTCGGCCTGATCAGCTTGTTGTTCGCCCGTTGCTCCTTGAGATGAGCAGTCCAGCCGGCGATGCGGGACATTACAAACAGGGGGGTGAAATGCGGCGTTGGAACTCCCAGGAAATGATAAGCACTGGCACTAAAGAAATCCGCATTAGCAAACAGATTTTTCTGTTCGCGCATCACGCTTTCCACTTCATCGAAAATATCGAATAAGTAACCGTCTGGCGCGCCTGGGGCCAGACGCCGAGCCCACTCTTTAATGATCGCGTTCCGAGGATCAGAATGCTTATAGACCGCATGGCCGAATCCCATGATCTTCTGTTTCTTTTCCAGCATCTGTATTATCCCGGCTCGAGCTTCTTCTCGCGTCCGAAATCGTTGAACCAATTCCATCGCGGCCTCATTGGCGCCGCCATGTAACGGACCTCGCAGCGTGCCGATCGCGGAGCAAATACAAGAATAGAAATCGGACAAAGTGGCCGCACAGACGCGACAGGCAAAGGTGGAGGCGTTGAATTCGTGCTCTGCATAGAGAACCTGGGAGACGTCCAGACAACGCCGCGCGGTCTCGTCGGGTTTTTTCCCGCGCAGGAGAGTCAGAAAATGGCCAGCGTGCGAATCAGCGTCAGTCATCGTGTCGACTCTTTCGCCTCGCGTCGAATAATGATGCCAATACAAAAGCATCGATGGGAAACTCGCGAGCAACCTTTCGGCAACGGCATCTTGCTGGGAGAACGAGTCTTCGGGCTCAAGAGAGCCCAAGAGCGAGCATCCGGTGCGCAACACGTCCATCGGATGGGCGTTCGCAGGGATCAGCTCGAGGGTTGTCTTGAGCGCATTGGGAAGACCGCGTTTCTCTCGCAACCGCTGCTTAAACGCTTCCAGCTGTTCCTGGTTCGGGAAAGCACCGTAGATCAACAGGTAAGCAACTTCTTCAAAGGAAGCATTCTGGGCCAGGTCCTCAATGGTATAGCCGCGGTAAGTAAGACCGATGCCCTCTTTACCCACGGTGCATACAGCGGTCGAGCCGACGGATTGTCCACGAAGGCCGGTAGTTGATGGGAGCACAGGTTTCTCGCTCATGATTTTGGTCCGAAGAGTTCGTCGAGCTTTCTCTCGTAGCGATGGTAATCAAGGATTTGGTAGAGCCGCTCGCGGGTCTGCATGAAGGAAACGACTTCGGCCTGGGAGCCGGTCTCCCGAATCGTTCGATAGACCCGCTCGGCCGCTGCGGCCATGGCACGAAATGCGCTTAGCGGATACAGCGTCATCGCCAAGCCGGCCTGGCTTAGCTCCGGGAGCGAGAAAAGGGGCGTCTGACCAAATTCGGTAAGATTGGCCAAAACCGGAACCGGAACTTGGCGAACGAATTCTCTGTAATCCTCCAGGCGAGTGACCGCCTCGGCAAAGATCATATCGGCCCCGGCGTCGATATATCGTTGGGAACGTGCGATCGCAGAAGCCAGCCCCTCCTTGGCAATTGCGTCCGTTCTGGCCATTATCACAAAACTCTGCTCGGGTCTGCTGTCGACGGCGGCTTTGAGCCGATCCATCATTTCATCGGTTGATACGAGCTCCTTATTAGGCCGATGGCCGCACCGTTTGGCTGCCACCTGGTCTTCCAGGTGACAGCCGGCGGCGCCGGCTCGGGCCAACTCTCGGATGCTACGGCCAATGTTGAAAGCATTTCCCCAACCCGTGTCCGCATCAACGAGCAGGGGTAAATCGACTGCAGCACTGATGCGCCGGATATCCTCGCAGACATCGCTGGCGTTCGTCATACCGATATCAGGGAGACCGAAAGAGGCATTGGCTACACCGGCCCCGGATAGATAAATCGCCCGGAATCCAGCTTCCTTGGCCAACAACGCAGAAAATGCATTGATTGCGCCAACGATCTGGAGCGGGCGTTCGAGCGCCAAGGCATCGCGGAATTTTTCGCCCGGCGATTTCTTTTCAGCGGTCATCGTAGGGGATTGAATCGTTCTTTTGACCTGCCACGGTGCCAGGGCACGGCAGGTCCAAAGAAATCTTTACCGTTAAACTCTATTCTCCCGCGGGCAATCGTCCAGCTTCGACTATCCCGGAAAGAAGCCGGGAATCGAATCTGAACACCCCACTTGCCGGTTTTATCTAAAGAAACAAAGTGAATTTTGTGGTCTTAGCCTCAAAATATGAACAAATTTACAGTGTTGCATTGCTTTTTGGTCCGGCTCTTGGCTGATAATCCCCGGGTATGGCCGTCCAGTATGGTAAATGCACAAACCGAGCTGGTTGCACTCTCGCCTACACAGGCGACCAGATTCGGTTTGAAGGTGCTCCGATCTGTCCAGAATGCGGACAACCGCTCGCGGTAATCAAGGGACCCGGAGGTGGCGGGGGCAAGCGCTGGCTGTTAATTCTCCTCCCGATACTCCTCATCGGGATGATTGCAGCAGGTTACTTCATTGTCCAAGCCTTGTTGGGCATTGGCAACAGCAGCGATGGCAAAGTATCGCCCACTGCCACGGCGACCGTTTCGGCCACCGCGACCGCCACCGCGACCGCATCGGCCACTGCATCGACTGAACAAAGCGCTTCTGCCACCCCTACACCCAGCGGTTCGCCGCCTCCTCCTAGCGCCGGACCTTCCGCATCGGCCGGCGGATCGGTCGACACCAATCCCAAACAGCTTTCCAGTTCCGACATTGAGGCGACCCGTAAGCAAGTATTGATTCGGCTCCGAGCAATGCCCGGAAAGTCGGACCAGGAAAAGGCGAAACTGGAGGACAAGATCCAAAGCGCCAAGTCCATGGAACGCCTTTCACCAGTGATCTATTTTCCGATCGGCAGCAGTATGATCCCGAAGCCCCAGGCTGATCAGATTGTCAGCATCTTTAGCGATTCCAAGATGAAGGAGAAGATGAGCGATCCGACTTTGGTTTTTGTGGTGGCCGGCTATGCCGACAAGAGCGGTAATCCGCAAGGCAACCAAGCTTTGTCAAATGCGCGAGCCGAGAACGTCTCTCGTCTGATGAAACAAGCTGGCGTGACTAATGTGATCCATACGGTTGCGATGGGTGGAACGGACGTCCTTGAGAACACCCGGCCGGATCAGAATCGCGCGGTAGAAATTTGGTCGGTGATTCCCTAGAAACGTGATCGGGACACGCTCCTGCGTGTCTGCCGGCAAAACCGGCGCGCTTGCCCGAATCCGCGCGAACGCGCGTATCTACCGGCGCGGGGATAATCGCAGGCCGAACCTGACATCGTCGAATTCGACGTGATATCGAGCTTTGTCGAGGATGACGCGTTGCCCGCGAACCAGCGGCTTGCCCTCCAATAGAAACGGACGAACTACGCTTTTGGGGGTCAGAGCAAACCAGTAACCGTTCTCCACGCCCAAGAGCAGGTGGCGCGGTTCAAGTCCGTCAACCTTGGCAAATGCAGCCGTTACGAAACTGGAACTCGTGCCGATGATCGTGCCATCCTTGCACGGGTAGCTGACACCTTCGAAAACCAGCTCCAGTGCGGCGTTACGAGGCGCATCCGCCCGAGTACCCAGTTTCGAGTCGCCTGAGGAGGAAGACAGGGAGCTACTTTTTGCATCCGTTGGCAACATGGATTGAGACTAAAAGCTTTGTATGTAGACTGCCAAGCCAAAGCCCGTTGTTTTTCGGGAAAATCGCCTGGCCAGGGTTGGTTTCGTCCAATTTCCATTCACCGCAAGGCGCAAACGGCTTAGACAGGCTGGTTGCACATCGCACCGAGCCGACCCTTGGATTCAGTCGCACAGATAGTTTCCGCCCTCGTCGACCTTGACTATTGGCAGCCGATGCTGCTCAGAAAAGAAGCAATAGCCCGGTTTCAGTGTACTCCAGAAATCTGTCTGATCCGGATCAGAGTTGACCCAATTCGGCCAGCTCGGATCCGATATGCGAGCGGGAAAAATGGCGATTGGCACCGGTTGGGCTGCATCCTGGGCGGCGATATAAATCTCCTCGATGGCATCATCACCCATGGCCAAACATCCGGCTGATCGGTCGCCACCGTGTAGATAGATGTCTGAACCGGGAGCGACCGGATCGGATTTTTTGCGGTCGGCCGCATTTGGATAGTTGATTCGCAGGGAGAGATGAAATTCACTTTTCGGGTTAAACCGGTCGATCTCATAGAACCCCTCAGGCACCTGTTGATCCCCTTCGTGCCGCTTGGGTCCGAGCCGCCCAGAAGCGCCGAGTATCGGGTAGATGTGGACGAGTCGATAAGTCTCCTGATCCTCGTTTCGCGCCCACAGTTCGACCTCTCGCTCTAATTTGAGAGCGCAAAAGAAAATCGACCCCGTCGGGTAGGAAAGACCGACTGCAGCGAACCGCTGAACCAAAATCGGTAAAACCCGTTGCCGAGCCATCGTCACGCGCTCTTCGGGCGGCGGCGAAGAGTCGGCCAGCCCGGAAACGACGGTAAACATACTGATCGGAACCCACAGCAAAGAGCGGCGAATCATGGCTGCGGATAGAATTGGGCCAGCAAAGGCGTCATTTTGCCGAAAAAAGAAATAACGAAAAAACAGGCAGGCGCCCAGTCAATTCTGCTGCTGCTGCGAAGGCGAGCACACATTGGTTAAATATATCGTAATGAACGCGTTATATGAGACGCATGGGTGGCGGACCGAAATCTTTAGGTTGACGAAGAAAGCATTGATCTTTCGCACGGATTTTGACTTTATAAGAAAGCGTGCTCGTTCCGTGAACGATCACACCTCACCTAAATATTCCCCCATCATGAAACAACATCCAGGTTACCCATCGACTGCGGGCATGAGAGTGCTGACAGTCGCCGCAATCTTCGGTCTCGCCAGTTCGCTCGGACTAGCCGCAGACAAGAAGCTAGTCGTCGGATTCGCCCAGGTCGGTGCCGAAAGCGGCTGGCGAACAGCTAACACCGAATCGATCAAATCGGAAGCCGCAAAACGCGGAATCGATCTGCGCTTTTCCGATGCTCAACAGAAGGAAGAGAATCAAATCAAGGCTATCCGATCGTTCATCGCCCAAGGCGTCGACGTAATCGCTTTTTCACCCGTGGTCGAGACCGGTTTCGAGCCGGTTTTACAGGAGGCGAAAAAGGCTGGAATTCCGATTGTACTGTCTGATCGGGCGGTCAAGGTCTCGGATGATTCTTTGTACAAATGCTTCATCGGTTCGGATTTCATCGAAGAGGGACGGCGAGCGGCCAACGCAGTGGTGAAGCTTACTGGAGGCAAGGCGGGGGTGGCCGAGCTGGTAGGAACTGTCGGATCCGCTCCGGCCATCGATCGGGCGAAGGGATTTAGAGAAGTCATCGCGAAATATCCGGACATTAAAATCGTCACCTCGCAAAGTGGCGATTTCACGCGCGCCAAAGGCAAAGAGGTTATGGAAGCTTTCTTAAAAGCACCTAACGCCAAGGAGATCACGGTCTTATATGCTCACAATGACGATATGGCCCTGGGGGCAATCCAGGCAATGGAAGAAGCCGGTATCAAACCCGGTCAGGATATCAAGATCGTTTCCATCGACGGAGTCCGCGGAGCTTTTGAAGCAATGAAAGACGGTAAATTAAATGTTACCGTTGAGTGCAACCCGCTCCTCGGACCGCAACTCTTTGATTTGATTGAGAAGGTAGCGAACAAACAGGAAGTACCACATCGAGTGGTTACCCAAGAGGGCGTTTACGAGCAATCGCAAGCAGCAGCAGAGCTACCAAAGAGACAATACTAAACATCGTCCAAGCTTTGTCCTAAGGCGGGCGCTCGAACCGAATGGCAGAGCGCCCGAATTTTTGGGGTCACAGTGAGTCCACTTTTAGAGATTATCGGTCTCAGCAAGGGGTTTCCGGGTGTCAAAGCCTTGGATTCAGTCGATCTGAGGGTGCAGACCGGTGAGATTCACGCGCTGATGGGTGAAAACGGCGCCGGCAAGAGCACGCTCATCAAGGTGCTAACCGGCGTTTTTCCGCGAGACGCCGGCGAAACCCGGCTGGACGGACAACTCATTGCGCCAAAATCACCTCGTGAAGCGGAGGCGCTTGGAATCAGCACGGTCTACCAGGAGGTAAATCTGATCCCGCATTTATCCGTAGCGGAGAATATTTGTTTGGGCCGGCAACCGACTCGGCTAGGCGCAATCCGCTGGCAAGCGATTACCAAACGGGCGAGAGCTGCGCTAGCGCGGCTCGAGCTTTCCATTGACGTCAATCGCCAGCTCTCTTCCTACTCGATTGCGATTCAACAGATGGTAGCCATTGCCCGGGCTCTCGATATTTCGGCGAAACTATTGATTTTGGACGAACCGACCTCAAGCCTTGATAAGACAGAGGTGGAAGAACTGTTCAAGAAGCTTCGCAAACTTCGGGAGGACGGTCTTGGCATCATTTTCATCACTCACTTTCTCGATCAGGTCTATGAGATCTCCGATTTAATCACGGTTTTGCGCAACGGGTGCCGGGTTGGTTGCTTCGCTACTAAAGAGCTTCCTCGGATCAAACTGGTCTCTCACATGATCGGCAAGGCGGTTCAGCAAGTGGAAGCACTTGAGCAAAAGCGGGCAAGTTCTGCAACGATCCGTTCGGACTCGCCGATTCTTGAAGCGCGAGCGCTGGGAAGAAAAGGGGCCATACAGCCGCTGGATTTGGACGTTCGTCCCGGGGAGGTCGTGGGGCTGGCCGGCCTCCTCGGGTCGGGTCGTACGGAAACTGCGAGATTGCTTTTTGGCGTTGATCGGCCGGATCAGGGCGCAATCCTGATAAAAGGTCGAGCGGTACGGTTCAATTCGCCGCGAGCCGCGATCCGGTATCGAATGGCGCTCACACCGGAAGACCGGAAGGTGGCCGGAATTATTCCCAATCTCACGGTTCGCGAAAATATTGTGCTGGCACTACAAGCCAGTCGGGGGAGCTGGCGTCGTCTACCGTTGGCCGAGCAAGAGAAGCTGGCTGACCGCTTTATTCAGTCACTTGATATCAAGACTCCATCCCGGGAACAGATCGTCCGCAATCTCAGTGGCGGGAATCAGCAAAAGGTGCTGCTCGCGAGATGGCTGGCCACCGAGCCAAAGCTATTCATCCTCGACGAACCTACGCGCGGAATCGACGTAGGAGCAAAAGCCGAGATCGAGAAATTGATTCAGTCACTACGGCAGGACGGATTGGCGGTGCTCTTCATCAGTTCTGAACTGGAAGAAATCGTCCGGCAAAGCCAACGAGTAGTGGTGCTGCGCGATCGCCAAAAGATTGGCGAATTGACAGAGGGAGAGATTTCGGAGGAAGCTATCATGCAGTCCATCGCGACTCACAATTTGGAGCTGCCGGCTGCATGATTGATTGGTTTTCTGATCTGCTATTTTGGATCATCTTCGGCGCAATTCTCTTTCTATTACGCCGCCAGAAAATCTTTTGGACGGTCGGGGCGCTCGCGTTGCTCCTGCTTTTCAACCAGTTTTTCACTCCCGGCTTCTTTCACATTCAACTACTGGACGGCCATTTCTACGGATCTCGCATCGATGTACTGAACCAGGGAGCCAAGGTGATGCTCTTGTCGCTCGGGATGGTCTTGGTAATCGCAACCGGCGGAGTTGATCTTTCGGTGGGCGCTGTCATGGCCATCGCTGCGGCCGTGTCGTCGCGGCTACTGGTGACAGAGCATCAGCCGGCCGGCATAGCGATCGCAATCGCGCTGGTCATTTCGGTTCTGGCCGGAGCGTGGAATGGCTTGCTGGTCGCCGGCTTCGGGATTCAACCGATCGTTGCGACGCTGGTATTAATGGTGGCCGGGCGCGGCGTTGCTCAGCTGATCACCGAAGGACAAATCATCAACTTTCTCGATCCGACGATGGTTTATCTCGGGAATGGGCATCTATTCGCCTTACCGTTCACTCTGACGCTTGTCATAGCGATGTTGATAATCGCTCTCTTCTTTGTGCGGCGAACTGCGCTCGGACTCTTCATCGAGTCGGTGGGCGACAACGATGAAGCTAGTCGCTATTCCGGTATTAACGCCAAACAAGTGAAGTTTTTGGTCTATACATTTTCGGGGTTATGCGCCGGACTCGCCGGACTGGTAGCGTGCTCAAATATTAAGAGCGCAGACGCCAACAATATCGGTCTATATTTGGAGTTGGACGCAATTCTAGCGGTTGTGGTAGGCGGGACCTCACTACAGGGAGGTCGTTTCTACCTGATTGGGGCAGTGGTCGGTGGATTGTTTATCCAAACACTGACCACAACGCTCTACGCCAGAAATGTCAGCTCCGATATCTCACCGGTACCGAAAGCGCTCGTTATTATTGCGGTTTGTCTATTTCAAAGTGAATTGTTTCGGGCGCGCCTCGCACATTTTGTGCGGCCGCTAGGGAGAATCCTCAAACCGTTGAGTGCCCGATTACCGCACGGCCTTCTTACCGCGATACGACATGATTCGCCTAAACCCTAAGTACATTCCGCTATTGGCTACGGCGGTGGTGCTGCTGGCCGTTTTTGGGACCGGTTCTTGGCTTTACCCCAACTTCGGCACCCCACGGGTCATTGTGAACCTGTTAAACGATATGGCGTTTGTTGGAGTGGCAGCGGTCGGAGAGTCGTTTGTGATCTTGTCCGGCGGCATCGATCTATCGG
>DASTDH010000314.1:0-3363 GCA_035710445.1 Chthoniobacterales bacterium | reverse complement strand
GACATGGCTGAGGCCGCCTTTTTTGCCGATTGCATCGTGTTGCTGAATGAAGGCCGAATCGTCCAATCCGGGACACTCGATGACCTTCGGATCAGACCGGCGGCAGAGTTTGTCCGCCAATTTCTCCGTGCCCAACGTTCGATTGAAGGGTTATGAAAACGACCGTTGTGCTTTTGACGGTTTTCACCCTCTGCCTGGTGGCCTCGGCGCAGCGAATTGTAGTTGGCTCCAAGAAATTTACTGAGTCCTATGTTCTGGGCGAGATCGCCAAGACGACTTTGCAGAACGCCGGCTTTCCGGTCGATCTCAGACAAGGCATGGGCGGTACCATCATTCTTTGGGAAGCGTTACAGAGGCGCGACATTACCCTCTATCCCGAGTATACCGGCACAATCGACGAAGAAATTCTGAAAACGAAGCAGGCACTGAGCAGTGACGAAATGGCGGCGCTGCTCCGGGAACGTGGTGTCGGTATGACGAAAGAGCTCGGATTCAACAACACCTATGCATTGGTTATGCGGCGGGATCGCGCAGCCAAACTAGCTCTCCACACGATCAGCGATCTACGAAACCATCCCGAACTGATCGTTGGTTTGACCCACGAGTTTCTCGACCGCAAGGATGGATGGGCGCCGCTCAGCGCCCGGTACGGTTTGCAGATGCGTAACGTGCTTGGGATCGATCACGCCCTCGGTTACGCCGCGCTAGCTAACGGTTCGATCGATCTCAAGGACGCCTATTCGACTGACGCAAGAATTGCAGAAAACGATCTCATCGTGCTCGATGACGATCTGCATTTTTTCCCGCAGTATCAGGCGATCTTTCTTTATCGGCTCGAAATGGATCCCGGCGCGGTGGCCGCCTTGGAAGAATTAGCGGGAACACTCGACGAGAAGCGCATGACGCACTTGAACGCGGAAGCGGAACGGACCAAAAATTATGCCCTGGCTGCCAGCGCTTACTTTGGAGTAGAAAGGCCACCCTCTATGGACCTCATCGGAAGCATCGGGCGCTGGACGGTCAGACACCTGGAACTTGTGGGAGCTTCCCTGTTCTTGGGGATTATTGTCGGTATACCGCTTGGCATTCGGGCCAGTCGCCCTGGACCGGTCAGCAATTTCATTCTCGTCACTACCGGTATGATTCAAACTATCCCTTCTCTCGCGCTACTTGCGTTGCTTGTGCCACTTCCTTTTTTCGGAATCAGTCCGGTAACGGCGGTCTTCGCTCTTTTTTTGTATAGCCTACTGCCGATCGTTCGGAATACCGCCACCGGTCTGCAGGACATCCCGACGGCGGTCCGGGAATCCGCTGCAGCGCTGGGACTAGAGCCACGGGCACAACTTTGGAAAGTTTTCTTGCCACTCGCCTCACGCACGATTTTGGCCGGGGTAAAAACCAGCGCGATCATTAACGTTGGCACCGCTACGCTGGCCGCACTCATCGGAGTCGGCGGATTGGGAGAACCAATTATCAGCGGGCTCAATCTGAATGACTACAAGACGATTTTGCAGGGCGCGATTCCCGCTGCCTTGCTCGCATTGCTGGTGCAGTTCTTCTTCGACGGACTGGACCGCGTCTTCGTCCCGAAAGGTCTGCGGCTCAAACAATGAAAAATTGCTTACGCCGATGACATACCCGGTAGCGCAGCATTCGAGAAAGTTTTTGCGGGTGCTCCAAACGGTTTGTGGTACGCTGGCAAAGCGCCAGGAGGAGAAATGGCAACACGGCTTGTGTCCGTTAACATCGGTTTGCCACGCGATATCAACTGGCGCGGCAAAACCGTCCACACGGGCATCTGGAAGAGTCCAGTGCCGGGGCGCGTCATCGTCCGAAAACTTAATATCGATGGTGATGGCCAAGGAGACTTGGGCGGCCACGGAGGTGTGAACCGTGCCGTCATGGTTTACCAGCTGGATTCCTACCGATACTGGGAGCGCGAACTCGGCCGCACTAATTTTTCGTACGGACAATTTGGCGAAAACTTCACCGTCGATGGCTTGCCTGACGTTGAAGTGTGTATCGGTGACCGCTATCGGATCGGCACTGCTTTATTCGAGGTATCGCAGCCGCGGGTCACCTGTTACCGCGTCGGTATTCGCATGGACGAACCGCAAATGGCAGCCCTGATGGTGGCGCATCACCGACCAGGTTTTTACTTTCGTGTACTGGAAGAGGGGGAAGTTGGAGCTGGCGACGAAATTGTAAAGGTCGCAGACGGCCCGGAGCAGATGAGCGTCGCCGAGATGGACGCGTTGCTTTATCTGCCCGAGCATACCCCCGAGCAATTAGAGCGCGCGCTACGCATTCCGGCATTGAGCGAGGGATGGCGGGGTTCGTTTCAGGTGATCCTGCAAAACAAGACGAGCGAAAGCCCAGAGCCAGGAAACCCAGGGCTCGCACCGCCGAGCGGTCCGCCGCCTGCATGGCCGGGATTCCGACCGCTAAGAGTGTCACGTATTGAGCGGGAAAGCGCCAGCGTGGTCTCGCTGACGCTGATTCCTGCGGATGGTCGCCCACTCGTTGCTGCTCTGCCCGGCCAGTTCGTTATCTTGCGCATACAACCGAAGCCCAACGTTCCTGTTCTGTTGCGCAACTACTCGCTTTCGGATTTACCCAATGCGGACCACTACCGGGTGAGTATCAAGCTGGAGGTGAACGGCGCCGCCAGTACCTACTTGCACAATCAAGTTAGGGTGGGTGATTTGCTCGATGTGGCGGCGCCGAGGGGGAATTTCACGCTGCAACCGGGCGAGAAGCAAGTGGTGTTACTCAGCGCGGGTGTTGGAGCAACGCCGGTGCTGGCGATGCTGCATTCGCTAGCAGCCGAAATTTCGCCCCGCGAAGTCTGGTGGGTGTTCGGAGCTCGTAACGATGAGGACCATCCGTTTGCGGAGGAGTCACGCAACCTGATCAAAGCACTAACCTGTGGCAAAAGCTTCATTGCATACAGTCGCCCGGGTTCACGAGATCGTCCGGGCGTGGATTTCGATGCTTCAGGACGTATCACAGTCGAAGCGCTCGAAAAACTCGGTGTGCGGTGCGACGCCGATTTCTACCTGTGCGGGCCTGCTGGGTTCCTGCGGGATTTGAGAGAGGGACTGGTGGCCTGGGGCGTTTCAGACGACCGGGTGCACACGGAGATTTTCGGCCCAGGTAAACCGATAACGCCCGGTGTCGTCGATCGGTCGCAGGCAGCTCCGCACCCGCCGGAGGGGCCTTTGGGTTCGGGTCCACGAGTTTCGTTTGTGCGCAGCGGCCTCAATGTGTGCTGGAACACAAAGTTTTCGAGCCTTCTCGATTTCGCGGAAGCCTGTGACGTGCCGGTGCGCTGGTCGTGCCGTACGGGGGTCTGCCACACTT
>DASTDH010000313.1:0-4257 GCA_035710445.1 Chthoniobacterales bacterium | reverse complement strand
GCGCGGTGAGTTGAATACTGGGGATAGGGTCCTATCCTGGGCCGGAATTGAAACGCGTCTCCTCGGAGCAGGACCATTCGGGTTGCAATCCGTTCGCGCTTGCGCGAAGGACAATACAGAGTGCACACGGATGTGTTGGGCAATTTCTGCTTAGTCTCCATTCAATCGAGGATGTGGCATTGATGACAATAATAAAGGCGTTTTGCTTACGGACTCTGGTCCGGTTCTCTGCCCGAAGACGACTCGAAATTTTCCTCCCCAGGCTGGCCCTAAGTTCCTCCCCAAACCTGACTCTAGGGGTTGAGGTGAGGAGCGTTGTTCATGCTGAGTAAACGGGGATTCTAACTTATGAGGCTTCTACTCGCCGAAGATGAAGAAAAAGTAATTCGATTCTTAACCTTAGGGCTCAAAGCCGAAAGATTTGCCGTAGATGTGGCGAACGACGGGCAAATCGGGCTCAAGATGGCCCTAGCTACCCGGTACGATCTCCTGATTGTGGACCTGATGCTCCCTGGACTTACCGGTACTCAGCTTATCTCGCGATTAAGGCGCCACGATTTGGCTGTCCCAATTATCGTCCTCACCGCGCGCGATGCCGTCGATGACAAGGTCCTCAACTTCGATGCCGGAGCGGATGACTATCTCACAAAGCCATTTGCCTTTGCCGAACTGCTGGTCCGAATCCGAGCCCTGTTGCGACGCGGAAATGGTGAACAGTCCAATGTGGTTACGCTGGACGGATTGGAAATCAATCGGCTCAGCCACCAGGTAAAGCGAAACGGTCTATTAATCCGGCTCACTTCCAAGGAGTACTCATTGCTGGAGTACATGGCCGTAAATGCTGGCCGCGTCTTGTCCCGCACGATGATCGTTGAGCATGTTTGGGATCAGAGCTTTGAGGGATTGACCAATATCGTTGACGTTTACATCAGGCAGCTGCGGGCCAAACTCGACGATCCATTCAAAACAAAACTGATCCATACTGTTAGGAACATGGGATATATGATCAGCGACGAGTACGGCGACTAATCTGACCCAAGAAGCGAGAGCCATGCCAGCCACTCAACAATCCTGGAATTGGCCAAAGGCTTCTTTTAGGAAATCTTAATATGGGGCTAATTGCTCCACGACCCAGCAGAGTGTAAGCACCAACACAATGACAGAGCAAGGGAGGCACGACACGCATGCCACGCCGTTACTGGCGCGAGGCGGAAGGTACCAGACTGGATGAATTGGGTTGGAGAATCAATCGGTCGATCAAGCGGACTATCGAGGGTGTAAGCGCAGGGCATATCCTGAAGTGAATACTGTCGCACGCTTTGCGATTATCATCGGCGGCAATGAAGATTCCACATGAATACTCGCTCCATCGGATTCAGACTAACGGTTTTGTATGCGGGGCTTCTGCTTCTGGTCGGTCTGGCTTTTGGGGCCTATTCCTATTTTAGCCTTTCGGATTACCTCCTTTGGGATCTGCGACAGTTGGTGAGCCACCGCGCAAGACAAGTAGCGGATGGGCTGGTCAGCAACATCGAACAGAGTGGCGACGAATTTGTGAGAACCGAAATAAAAGCCCGCTATGCACCGGAACATAATGACCGGTTCATCCGGGTTACTCGTGACAACGGGTATGTGATCTATACGTCTGGATTACCGAATGATCATAGCTTCAATCCGGACGGAATTCCACCGCTATCGAACACCCCCCCAGACGGAAAGCTGGTGATCGAAAGCCCGAACGGAGATGGCGTTCTGGTGATAGCAGCGATCTCTGTTGTCAGCGGTCAACACCGTTACCTGGTCGAAGCGGGAGCCTCTCGGGTCTCGATGAAGAAGGTGCTCGGCAGGTTTTTGTCAACCCTGTCGATTGGTCTGCCAGTCATGCTCGGGATCGCTACGGCTGGAAGCTTCTTAGCAATCAAAGGAGCCCTGGCTCCAGTGAAGGAGATCACGCTTAGCGCAGAGTCAATTACATTGAAACATCTCGATCAACGCTTGGCTGCGATCGATAGCCGAGATGAAATTTCAAAATTGTCTAATACTCTGAATCAGATTATCTCCCGATTAGAACACTCGTTTAGGGCTAGCAGCCGTTTTACCGCTGACGCCTCTCACGAGCTGCGTACGCCTTTAACGATCATCAGCGGGGAACTGGAAAGATTGGTTGCTGATCCTACAGTGCCGGCTCCGGTGCGCAGCAGCCTTACCAGTTTGTTGGAAGAGACTGAACACTTAGTCAAAATTGTCCAGAGCCTGCTTACCCTAAGCCGGCTTGATTCTGGAAACGCGCAAACGGAGAATGTTAAGTTCGATCTGGCAGAACTCGCTTCCCATACAGCGGAACAGTTTGTGCCGGTCGCGAGCGAGAAGCAGGTATCGTTGTCGTGTGGCTTGGCCGAGCCAATAGCGATTCAAGGCGATAGAGCGCGATTAAAGCAGGTGATCGTCAATTTGCTCGATAATGCGATTAAGTATACACCAGCCGGTGGTGCCGTGGACCTTAAAGTCGTGGCAAGAGATAGGCATGCTTGCCTTTCGGTTTCCGACAACGGGACTGGAATTCCGGAATCCGAACTGCCCTTTGTGTTTGATCGTTTTTTTCGAGGAACCCGCACCAGAGCGCAGTCGCCGGACGGCACCGGACTGGGTCTTTCTATCGTCCAGTCGGTCTGCACTGCGCACGGCGGAGATGTGACGGTAGAGAATCTGCAGACTGGCGGATGCCGGGTCCGGGTAATTCTGCCGCTAACCTATGTTAAATAGTCGATCAAATGATTGCCGATGAATGCTTCTGATCAATATAGTTCGAATATCACCTTGCCTTGGCTTCACCGATTGAGGACTGGCAAGCGTCGCTGGCCAATAAAGATATCTGTGCTTTTTGGCCTGACCATGGCAGGCACGATCATCTGGGCCAGCGTTCCGAAGGTTAGCGCGCCTGAGCACACCAAAATCGCCTATCAGCCCACTGTCGCGGTTGTCACAGCGCAACCGAAAACGCTTTCCGACTTTATTACACTACAGGCAGAATTTTGCCCGTATCAAGAAATTATGCTTCACGCAAAAGTAGCCGGTTACGTAAGTGCGATTAACGTCGACATCGGTGATCATGTTAACCAAGGCGAACTCCTGGCGACGCTTGAGATACCGGAACTCAAAGACGATTTGAATAAGGCGGAGGCGGCGTTGCGGGAAAGTGAGCAAGCAGTAATCAAGGCAGAAGCTGACTACCGAGACGGCGATCTTGAATACCAACGGCTTGGCCAGGTGGCCAAACAACATGCTAACCTGGTAGCGCAGCAGCAACTGGATAATGCCGCCGCCAAAGATGAGTCGGCACGTGGTTCACTGGGAGTCGCTCGAGAGCGCGTGGCAGAGCGTCGTGCCGAGGTCGGACGAATCAACTCCTTACTCGCCTATTCCAAGATCACCGTGCCGTTTAATGGAGTAATTACCAACCGCTACGCGGATTTAGGGTCGCTGGTACAAGCCGGCACCGCTTCCGACACACAAGCGAAACCGTTGGTAGAGCTTGCCGAGGATGACCTTTTGCGTCTGCGGTTCCCGATTCCTGAGCAGCAGACGCCGCTGATCCAGGATGGTAACACAGTAGAGGTTACGGTGCCAGCTTTAGGCTTGGTTTTCGCCGGGAAGATAGCTCGTTCCGCCTGGCAGGTTGACCGTTCGACCCGTACGATGATCGCGGAGGTCGACGTACCAAACGTAGACAGAAAATTGCACGCCGGGATGTATGCATCGGTGAAACTTCCACTCAAACGTGAGCGAGTACTTGCAATTCCTGTGGAGGCCCTTTCCGGAGCTGACAATCCAACCGTCATTGTACTGAACAAACAAAATGAATTGGAGGAGCGCCACGTTACTGTCGGTTTAAGGACGGCCGCGGAAGTAGCAATCAATTCTGGATTGGAAGCGGGCGACCTGGTGGTAATCGGTGATCGAAGTGGATTCCGTTTAGGAGATCACGCAAGAGCGAAGTTCGTCGACGTCTCCCGGTCAAATGAAGCGGACAATGGCAATGGATAGGCAAACCGTTCCGCACCGGCTCCATGAATTACGATAGCTTGAGCCTGGTTCCAGCGACGGCAAAGGCCCGTTTCGGAATTGGCACCCGAAAGCGCGATTAGGCCAAGAAAAGCCAATCGAAAAGAATTGTCAGTCGGCTATGTCCAGATTTGCCATTCGCTACCCCTACCTAATCATTGTAGTTTGCCTCATCGTTTGTGTCGTTGGTGTGAC
>DASTDH010000312.1:0-4750 GCA_035710445.1 Chthoniobacterales bacterium | reverse complement strand
GCCTCAAAGATACAACTATTGTCCGTCCTCCTGATCCACTCGCGCTCACAGCGCTGGACGCTTTGGGGGACGAGTTCCTGGGCTTGGCAGCCCAGGCTAAAATCTCTTCTGCGCTTCGCGCCTCCCTCCTTCGCCGTGCCGCCCATCGCCCCATCACCGTGTCACCGATTCGCTCCTACACGATTAGCCGGAATAGCTCCGCACGCGGTTACGCCAACCCGCCAACCAGCGTTGTTCTCCCCGCTCAGGCGGCGAGTTCTGAACGCGTCGGGTAAGAACTTTGTCCGCTGCCCGACTGAATTCCTGAAGCGCGGGGCCCTCTCCCATCGTCTCCAACACCTGCAGTAGCCCCCAGCCTTCACCCTTATAGCGCTCGGTCTCTAACGTTCCCTCTCCCTTGAAATTGACATAATCGACCAAGGCGTACGCCCCGCTGGGAAGCGCCGCTACTCTCGCAAAATGGCGTTGCACCAAGGCGCGTTTCTCTGCCGGGCTAGCCGCAAGCATTTTCGATAGCGCTTTGTCGAGACGATTGGCAGCAAACCGAGCCTGTAAACCGATTGTTCTTACCAGAAGCGCACGCAACTCCTCCATCTTCGGGCTCTTGGTCGCAGCGAGAAATTCTGCGCGCGTACTCCAGGGGCATCCGCGGGCAGCGCTTAACCAACTTGGAATCGATGCCCCTGAGGATTGTAGAAAAACTACCAATAGAGGAAAACTCTCTTCAAACGGACCACGTTTTCCTTCCGGGTACCAAATAAAATGGCCGATTCCTAACGAAGCGAAATCTTCCCCGGCGTTCCACGCAGTAAGACCGGCGATACTACCGCCGGATTCGTTTTGCCACAGACGCATTCCCACATTCTTTGCCTGCGCATCGGTAAGCTGAATGCACTCTGCGACTTGGGTCAATGCTAACAGAGCGAGCAGCCAACTGGCGGACCGTTGCAACCGAGGAGTTCGCATTTTGTGATTCAATCAATTGCGTTTTTTCGATCCATACTGCAATTGCAAAGTGCCGGCAGATTCGAGATTGGCCCTATCGCCGAGAATTGGTAAAGAGCCGAGCGTCGATTGTGAAGCTCAGACCAATACGGATGGCTTGAACCTCGACAAAGGGTATGCAAAACGGATGAGCACCGCCCGCCCAAAGCGTTACTGGCAAACGGCCAAGACCTTCCTGGCTCTGGTCACCTCTTTTTCTATCGGGTGCCATCGGGCGATGCCGACGATATCCGGACCGTTGACCCAGCGGGGGTATCTTTGGCAAAGGGCATGGAATTCATCTGTAATTGATGCACTAACTCAGGCAGAGACCCGCTTGGACGGAGTGGTGATTCTGGGTGCGGAAATTGTTTGGTCTGGCCAAACGTCGCAGACGATCAGCGCAAGCGTTGATTGGGAGACGCTGAAAAATTGCATCAAGCCGGTCGCAATTGCGCTGCGGGTCGCGCCGTTTTCTGGTCCCTTCGGAAAAGACGATGTACCTGTGCAGCATATTGCCGAGACGGCGAAATCCTTGCTCGCTGCAGCCAGCAGACATGGGGTCCGGCTGTGCGAGTTCCAGCTCGATTTCGATTGCGCCGAGAAGAAGCTAAGCGGGTATCGTCTATGGCTCCAGACGCTACGGCCGATTATTCGGCCGGTGCGTTTTGTAATCACCGCGCTTCCCGCCTGGCTGGACCAACCGGAATTCCCCGCTTTGGTGCACGAAGCGGACAGTTATGTGCTCCAGGTACACTCCGTTCCGACCGCCCAGGAAACCGGACGTACAACCCTGTGCGATGTTGCGTTGGCGCGCAGATGGGTCAACCGCGCGGCCGAACTGAAACTTCCCTTTTCCGTGGCATTGCCTACCTACCGCTGTCTCGCCGGGTATGATTCGACGGGGAAACTCCTAGGTGTTGCCATGGATAGCGTGAATCCGGCTTGGCCGCCCGGAACCAATGTTCTGGAATTTGCCACCGACGCAGATGACCTGGCCAAGTTGGTAAAGGAATGGCAGACAGTACGCCCTCCGGAATTGTTAGGACTGCTTTGGTATCGCCTACCGATTGCCACTGATGTGCGGAATTGGCGATGGACTACGCTCTCCGCAGTAACAGCGGGACGCATACCGGTGCACAAACTCGAGGTAGTAAAGATCGGTGAGAATCCGGTTGATCTCGCGATTTCCAATGTAGGAGAAGCGGATGACCAGGGGAACGTCATAGTGACCGTGAGGTGGAACTACGCTTCGCTTGTCGCCTACGATGCGCTGCCGGGCTGGACAGTTCGCACGGAAAAGGGACGAGCGATCTTCACTCCGATCGCCGGCTTTCGTTCGCAATTGCCGCCGGGTGGGCAACGTAGTATAGGATGGCTTCGGTATGACCGTCTCCCCGTAGGATCAAAGACGTTTCTCTCTGGGGAATAGACACTTATGAACAGTCATTGACAACATTGAACTGTTCCGACTTTCATACTTTCATGCCGACTCTGCATAAGGAAAGTGCCAGAGCTAACGGCCGGATCGGTGGCGGTCGTTACAAGCTTTCGAGGACTCAGCAAGAGGAAGCGATCAAGATGATTCGGGTTGGTGAGAAGAGTCAGGCCGAGATTGCCGAGCTCTTCAACGTGGATCGCTCGACTATTTCCCGGATGATGAAAGAGGTCCGGGAGAAGGAGTTATTAAAAGCAGCGCGTTGAACCGCGCCCTTTGCTGCTAGATCTCAGCCTTGTCGGAATCAATTGACTGCTAAAAGTTTACTAACCCTACTCCGACATGTAATTGCACCTTAGTCCAATCAAGAACTGATCATAATCCTTGAGCGAGTTTCTCCACGGAATCAGTAAATCAGGAAAAGTGGGACTTGGCGCGGTTAATCCATAACCAGTTAGCCCGTGGCCGGTATCACAGCGCGAAGTCGAGCTCCTGTTTAATGAGCCTATTGGACTAAGGTACCATAGGAATGTGCGATTCAGGTTGATACGCTCCCGTTAGCGTTTATGGAGCAAGCAGCGGCGATTTATGGGACTCTTCAGGCAGTTCTGGCGCCCTACGCTACGCTCTTTGTCACTTTTGCCGCGAGCTTGGTCTTCTATTTGCTAGCCGGAGGTAGGTCCCCTCCTCGCCGATAACGCCGGCTTTGGTCCAAGTCGGTGAAGAAGAACGGCCCACTCTCTCCGGCGAAACCACCTTCACCGGTTGGCGCTGAGTATTTGGAAGCCAACCTTCTCACACAAAATGTACATCTTCTGACAGACGCTACCCCCAAAATCAACAAACCAAAACCAATGAAATATAAACGCAAGCTATTCGATCACGGTCCGTCCGTCGTATCCGCCGTGATCGCGTCGGCTGCCATTGTATGCGCATCCTACCCAGTCCAGGCGGCAGACAAGAAACCCAACATCGTCATGCTTATGACCGACGACACCGGTTGGTTAGATTTCGGCGCCTATTCGGGAGGAGGCGCGGGCCTCGGCCATCCGACACCGAACGTCGATCGCATGGCCAAGGAAGGAGCCGTCTTCACCTGCTGGTACGGCCAGGCGAGCTGCACCGCCGGCCGCGCCTCATTCATGACCGGGCGTATTCCAATCCGCTCAGCGCTTTCAATCGTGGTTGCCCCGGGCGACGAGAACCGCCTTCGGAAGGAGACGCCGACGATCGCCGAATTCTTCCAGAAGAACGGCTACACAACATACTTCTCGGGCAAGTGGCATCTCGGCGACAAGCCCGATGCCTACCCGACCGAGCACGGCTTCGACGATATGAAACATTTCGCCGCCTACTATGCCGGCGTCTATTCCTACAACGATACCTCAAAGTGGTTTCATCCGTGGTTCCCGTCATACAACGAGCAATATGTGAAGATGTTCGACGACGTCGTAAACCTGGGTGAGTGGGAAGGGGTCGCCGGCAAGCCTGCCAGGATGGTTGGCACAATCACCTACGACTCCCTGGCGATGTTTGACGTTCGGCAGACCGACTCGGCGGTCGCCTACATCAAGGATCACGCGAAGAGCGATAAGCCGTTCTTCATGGACATCAACTTCATCAAGATGCACAACCCGACCAATGCGACGCCGGAATTCAGAGGGAGGTCGCACCTCGGCGACTACTCGGATTCCCTCATGGAATTGGATGCCGACATTGGTCGCATCATGGACGTCATCCGTGCGGAGGCGCCCGATACGATCGTTATCGTGACGGCCGACAACGGCGCCTGGCTGGATGCCTATCCCGATGCCGGAACCATACCGTTTCGCGGCGAAAAGGGATCCGCGTTCGAGGGAGGCTGGCGCGTTCCAGGGATCATGTGGTGGCCGAATCACATCCCGGCTGGCGTGCAGTACCACGAAATGATGTCCCACATCGATTGCTGGGCGACGCTTGCCGCGATGGTCGGCCTGAGGCCGCCGCCCCACGACTGGGTCGGCAACGACGGCAAGGGGATCTACTTCGACAGCATCGACAACAGCGGGTACATCCTGGGGCAGGCACAGCACTCGGCGCGTGACTCGTGGATTTATATCGATGGTGAGAACTTCGAGGCAGCACGAGTCGACATCGGAGGGGATCCAAAGGAACCCTGGGTGCACATAGCGTGGAAATACCTCTACACGGCGAAGGACTCCTGGCTTGGCGTGAATGCCGAGCTGGGCTCAATTGGCGCCCTGTACAACCTGACCATGGACCCGTACGAGAAGTACGACATGGTCTTCAATGGGGCCGCGCCGTCTCGCGTGCTGACCACTTCGCCCG
>DASTDH010000311.1:0-2413 GCA_035710445.1 Chthoniobacterales bacterium | reverse complement strand
CGTACCAATCCGTCCGTCCCGTAGGGACGATAGAAACGATCAGATGTGGTCGCTGAGTGCCTTCCGGGTAATTGAAAATGATCCATCGTCCCTGCCGGGACGAACCGCGCTCAAAAACGCAGACCCAGCACTAAAGTGCTGGGCTATTTTCGTCGATCCCTCCGGGATAGTCTCAATCTTCCTAACTTTTCCAGCGTTGTCGGCGATCACGGCCTTACCGGCGATCATGGCGCTCTCGGCGTTTCTCACGTTCATCCCTTCGGGTGCCGGTACGCCGCTGAATATCGTCCGGTAACGAAATGCTCAAGCTGCCGCTCGATGTCGGTAAGCAGAGTCGAGGCACCAAAACGGAATAGGTTGGGTTCAACCCAATCCCGACCCAATTCCTCTTTCATTAGAATCAACCAGTTGAGTGCATCTTTGGCAGTTCGAATTCCACCGGCCGGCTTGAAGCCAACCTTGTATTCCGCTCGTTCTTGATAGGCACGTATCGCTCTGACCATCGTTAGACTAACTGGCAGAGTTGCATTTTCAGCCTCCTTACCCGTTGAAGTCTTGATAAAATCGGCGCCCGCCATCATCGCTACCAGACTGGCACGATAAATATTTCGCAGTGTCCCCAGCTCACCCGTCGCCAGAATGGCTTTCAAATGGGCCTCGCCGCAGGTCTTTCGAAATTGAACTACCTCATCGTACAAAGCCTGCCAGTGGCCAGCGAGCACATGCTCACGGGTAATAACGATGTCGATCTCGGCCGCGCCCTCGCCAACCGCATAACGAATTTCTTCTAACCGGAGATGCATTGGGCTGAGGCCACTAGGAAATCCTGTGGCAACCGACGCAACGGGAATGCCGGAATTACGAAGCGCCCCAAACGCTACCGGCACCATCGTCGGATAAACACAAACCGCTCCGACGGTTAGACCGAGATCGGTCACACCAAGGGCGTCCAGCAAATCAGGCCGAACCGGTTGCCGAGCTTTGGCACACAGCCGGCGTACCTTGCCCGCAGTGTCGTCCCCGGCCAGAGTAGTCAAGTCGATACAACTTACCGCTTTTAATAGCCACGCGGCTTGCCATTGCTTTTTCACGGTACGACGTCCAGCCAGGCTGGCCACGCGACGCTCCACCGCGCTCAGGTTCACCCGCACGTCGTTTACCCAATCGAGATCCAGCGGCGTGCCTTGGTTACGAGCCGGCGCGCGGGCCACATGCTCGGGCGCCGGTATGGTAGCAAAAGATTTCGCTGATATTCCTTGGGCTAAGAACTTGTCCATCACCAAGTTATCCTCCGTTCATTTTCTCAAAAGAAAGGTAGCTGTTTGTTCATCGGTCACCAGCACGTTGTAATATCGTGCGATCAACCCGGCCCGCACGGCCGCATGCTTTGATTTGCCGCCGGCAACACAAATCGAACATTCTTTGTCCCGCAATTCTTTGGGATCGAGCCCGATCGTTCGAGCATTAATCGCCTCATCAGCAATTCTTCCCTCTCGATCAATAAAGCGTCCCAAGATATCTCCGACCGCTCCCTTGCGCCGAAGCTGAGCCACTTCGGTCGTTGTCAAATGTCCCGATTCGACATGGACCGACTGCTGCGACAACGCTCCCACGGTAAAGCAGGCAATGGGTGTCCTTTGTGCGGCCTCGAGAACACCAGAAATCGTCGGATCGCGTTCGAGTGCCTCTTTGGTGCTGCGAAGCCCCAAAATAGCGGGAACCGGCATGATAGTGGCGAATCCATCCGCCGAAGCCGCCATCCTGACCGCGATATCGACCGGCTGATTCGGAGAGCTGGTGCGGCCGATTCCTCCGTTCAGGACGACCACATGCAGTCCATGATTCCAATGGTGCGGCATCCATCGAACCATCGCTGCCATGGTTCTTCCCCACGACATGCCAAGGGTCTTCGGCTGAGGATTCAAGGACGCCAGGTAACGAGCGCCCGCTTGGGCGACTGCATCCAGAATGAAGCCGTCGTTCTCTACTGTCACCGGTACCACCACCGCTTCCCGCAATCCAAACCTGCGCTGCAGAGCACTCTCCAGATCCGGTCGTCGGGGCGATCTCGGCAAAATATCGATCCGAACGACATCGAGTTCACGCGCCTCATGCAATAATCGGCCCACTTGCCAACGGGTGAGACCCAGCTGCTTTGCAATCTCGCTCTGGGTGCGATCAAGATCGTAATAGAGCTTCGCCGCTTGCACCATCAGGTGTTCACGTTGCTCCTCCGAAGAGACCCGGGGAGCACTCCTACGGGATCGAGATTTGCGTTTCGTCACCATTCCGGCGGGATCAACCAGCGGTTCACCCCTACTAGCAAGCCTGTCACAATGACATCCTGGGAGCAAACAACAAATGTTGCTAACCTCATCAAATGTTGGGAAGAATACGCGCGGGTGGAGCGGAT
>DASTDH010000310.1:0-2594 GCA_035710445.1 Chthoniobacterales bacterium | reverse complement strand
ACGTTGCTCGCTGCCGTGGAGCGCTGCCTGAGGTCTCGAGGAGGAGCGGCGCCGGCAAGGACGATCTTGGTGGTGGAAGACGATCTTTCCACTCGAGAGATGATTGTCGAGCTGCTCAGTGGGTACGGCTACGCGGTGAGTACCGCGGAGGATGGCGAGCAGGCTCGTGCCAGAGTAGCTCAGTCCCTGCCGGAAATTGTCATTCTTGACTTAATGCTGCCCAGGATCAGCGGTCTTGAATTACTCGCGGAATGGCGTTCTAACCCTCGCACAGCCGAGCTGTCCGTCTTCGTGCTGACGAGCAAAGATTTAACCAAAGAGGAGGAAAAGTACATCCACGCGCATGCCGAATCGCTCTTCCGGAAGCAGAATTCCTGGCGGGAACCATTGATCAAGCAATTAGAGCGCGTAGTGACGCCTTTGTCTTTGGAGGACGCTTGAAACATTGCGTCCTCATCGTCGAAGACAATCAGCTCAACCGCGAACTGCTTCGAGACTGGCTCGATATGGAAGGCTACGAAGTTTGGTCCGCGATGGATCTGCAGACGAGTTACGAGACTTTCGAGAAGCGGATTCCCGATGCCGTCTTACTCGATATCAATCTCGGTAAAGATGACGGCCTCGACCTGGTCTCATGGATGCGCCAGAACCCAGCGACACGCGAGGTTCCCGTGATTGCCGTCACGGCACACGCTCTAGTAGCGGAGCAGGAGCGGATACTGAAGGCGGGTTGCAGAGCGTGCCTGTCGAAACCAATCGACTTTCAGCTGCTTCGAACCGCGTTGGACCGCTGGTTCGAAAACACTAAGTTAAAGCTGAATCCCTAGACCTGTTAGAGTCCGTCGAACCTGCGATGCTTCTCGTTTCCTGGAGGAATCATAGGTGCCTGCAGAAGTCCTTGTTATTGACGATCATGCACCTTCGTCAGAACTCATCTCCGATATCTTGCGCTCTTCTGGCTTTTGGAGCTATCTCATTGACCAGCAGCGCCCAAGCTTCCAAGCGGCTCACCAAAGAAGAGTTTCCACGCTGTCTTTCTGGACATGCGCATGCCGCCGCAGGATGACCTCGAACTCGCCCGTCAGGTCCGCACTTCTCGCATCAACACATCAACGGTCATCATCGTGGTCACAGGAGAACAACAACCGACACTGATGAAATGTGCCTTTGAAATTGGCGTTGAATTTTTCTTTTTAAACCAGTAATTCGCGTCGCGGCAACCGCTGAAGGCGAAGGAGTTAGCGAAACGAGCTAGGGGCGCGAACCTATCGCCTCAGCGGAGGATGTGCCCAAAGTTTTTGTGACACTTTAGGGGTCACCCGCCCACGCAGAGAACACATAAACGAACCCGAATAGGTCCCGACCCTCGATGCCATAAACAGCCAAAATTACGAGGACAGCAAGCACACCGGACGCTATGTTCCGCCGTTTCCAGCCCATTTTCCCAGCGATTCTTCAAGAGCGGCGCGGATGGCAAATCAGTCTGCGCCCACCCGCCATATTACAAAAATCGATTCACCGCTTCCATCGAGCCGCATTCTGCAAAGTGATCGCGGTAGTCATGGATAAGCACGCGGTCGCCGGAGCCACAAGAACAAATGCGCCCCACCAAGACCGAAACAACTGCCAGTAGCGGAGTCGTGACAGCTACAGCGGCTCCGATTCCAGTCAGCTTCAAGAATTTCGTCCCATCATCTCAACTGTCCGAAGGGCTGTACGGTGTGAGCCTCTTCCAATTCTTTTTATCTCACTCCCCGATTTCTACGGCATCAACGGGTTCGCCTGGCGCTGTCTTGCGGCCAGGAGACGAAGATACGACACGAACAATATACGCAATGTATGCTTCCCGTCGCGGGCTCGAAAATCCTCGGTTGGTACTGCCATCGAACCTGCCTAATCCGGAGTGGGGCAAGAGGGGACGCGGTGGGCCGTGCCTCGGCTAGTTAAAGTCCGGCGCGTAGCAACCCGTTCGCGTCCCGAGCCATTAATGGCGTACGGACGATACTTATCCCAAGCGCCCTCCATCAATTCGTACAACTACTTACGTACTACTACTTACGTACTACTACTTACGTACTACTAGTGACGCCTGTTGGTTGGGGCAGAGTACGTCTGGTAGTTGGGTATAGATCGCGCAGGGCGATAACGTTCGACGCCTGTTCCGTCTGAAATTAACGCGCCGCCGCGCTTGGCGGTATTCGCGCCTTGCGATGTTGGAGTGTGGCTGCGGCCTGGGTCACTACTTTTTATAGCAGCGCACGCTTTAGCCGCTTGGTGGTTTTCTGTATTTGCCGCTTTAGGGCGTCGGCCTGCTTGGTAATCTCGTCCAACTCCTGCTTGGCTATTAACCCGGCTTGGGCCATTTTGTGGGCCTTACGATCAGCCTTACCAAGCGCGGTACCAATTCCTACGGCGACCCGCGTCAATCTGCTCTTCCGAGCCATTGCACCCTCCAACTGTCACCGCTCATCCTATACCGCAAAAACGCTTGCGCCAAGGCTTTCCACCCTGCGCGCTTCATTTTGCCGGAGCACGCAACGTTATGACCCTTCACCTCCGCGGAGCTGACGGGACGACATAACTTATCCGGGCGC
>DASTDH010000309.1:0-4731 GCA_035710445.1 Chthoniobacterales bacterium | reverse complement strand
GTCTGCTCTCGAGAGCGGAAGCGATACTCAACCAGTTTATCGCCAACGCGCCAGTCGGCGTGAAGTACTCCATAGAGGCGGTAAACAAGGGGCTGGATGCGAGCCTCGCCGAGGGCCTGCTTCTTGAAGCTTCGCTGTTCGCGATTTGCGCGGGGACGGAAGACAAGAAGGAAGGGACCTCGGCCTTTCTTGCAAAGCGTGCCCCGAAGTTCCAGGGACGCTAGCGCACAAACGCTGAATCCTGATTGGGAACGGAAAGAAGGGAAAGTCATGGCGGACGAAAATATATTCTCAGGACTGAAAGTCGTGGACTTTGCAAGCTTCATTGCCGGCCCCGGCGCGGCAACAATACTGTCCGACTTCGGCGCGGAGGTCATCAAGGTCGAGCCGCCTGAGGGAGAGCTGTGGAGAAAGGGGCAGAAGATCCCGCCCCAGCCGGATTCGACAGAGCCTTATCCCTTTCAGTTGGCGAATAGAAACAAGCGTGGCGTCGCGCTCAATCTGAAAGCAGCGAGCGCCCAGGAAGTTCTCGAGCGGTTAGTCAAGTGGGCCGACGTCTTCATCGTCAACACGCCACATCCCGCGCGCAAGAAATTGAAGCTCGAATATGACGATGTCGCCCGTTGGAATCCCCGCCTGATCTATGCCGATCTCACCGGCTTCGGCGAGCAAGGCCCGGACGCTGCTCTTCCGGGGTTCGATCTCACGGCCTTCTGGGCACGAAGCGGATTGTTATTCATGACGCGCGATGCTGGAGAGCCGCCGACCTGGCCGGTGGCAGGTAGCGGCGACAATGCAACTGCGGTCTGCATTTATGCCGCGATTGCGACCGCGCTTTATCGCCGCGAACGTACCGGTAAAGGATCTTACGTCACCACTTCGCTCCTCGCGGCAGGTGTCTGGTCGGCCAGCGTCTTTATCCAGGCCGCTCTATGTGGCGCGAGTTTCTATGGGCTGCACGATCGAACACATCCGGCAAATGCGGCGTTGAACACCTATCGCTCCTCGGACGGCACCTGGTTCGTTCTGGTGGCTACCCCGGATAAGGTACCTGCAGTTCTGAAAGCAATGGGCCGCGAGGATATCCTGACGGATCCGCGATTCTCGGATCCCGCCAAACTGACGCAGAACCGGCCGCAACTAACGAAAATGCTCGATGATATTTTTGGTTCGCAGCCAATGTCGCACTGGTATGAGGTCTTCAACGGCGTTCACGTCCCCTTCGGCGCTGTGCGGGAGCCGCAGGAAGTCATTAATGATCCGCAATTGCGAGCCAATGACATCGTTGTTCCGCTCGATGGAGCCGGCGAGAAATTGACCTCGACCATCAGCAGCCCAATTCAAGTGCACGGAGTTACGAAAGTAGCTGCCAGGCGCGCGCCGAGAATCGGCGAGCATAACGACGAGGTGCTGCGAGAGCTTGGTTTCACGACTAAGGAAATCGATGGTCTTCGTGCGAGCGGCACCATTCCACCGATGCAAGGGAATTCAGCCGCGGCGGACTGAAGAAAATCCAAGAGCAATATGGCGCAGGTATCAGCAGGTATTGGAGGGACACAATGACCGATATCGTTAGCGAGCGATCGGGAAGTATTCTGCGGATTCAGTTCAATCGACCGACGAAGAAGAATGCGATGACGTCCGCCATGTACATCGCGATGGCGGATCTCCTCAATACGGCAGCAAAAGATGAGGGCGTGCGTGTGGTGCTCTGGCACGGCGCAGGAGATGCCTTCTGCGCGGGCAACGACCTGGAGGACTTTCTAAAGAATCCCATGGGGCCGGGCGACAGCCCGCAATCCCGTTTGATCAATGCGTTCATCAGTTTCGACAAGCCTATTGTCGTGGCCGTGCAGGGCGCCGCCATCGGCGGCGGAACCACCATGTTGACGCACTGCGACTTTGTCTACGCTGGCGAAAGCGCGAAGTTTCAGATGCCGTTCATCAATTTGGCCTTGGTGCCGGAATTCGGAACCAGCTATTCGATTCCCGCGCGCATTGGGTATCTCCGGGCAGCCGAGTTGATTCAGTTAGGACAGGCTTTTGACGCGAAGCGCGCAGCGGAGCTCGGGCTTGTTACTCGTGTTGTGCCGGACCAAACGCTATTTTCAACCGCAACAGAGACGGCGCAGAAACTGGCAGAGAAGCCCGCCGGTGCGCTGCAGGCCTGCAAGAGGCTTATGAGGGAACCCGTCCGGTCTGAGCTCGAGAAAGCAGCGAAATTGGAGAACGAGGAGTTCTCAACGCGACTTCGCTCTGCCGACACAAAGGAAGCGATTACGGCATTTTTCGAGAAACGGCCGCCGAACTTTACCCGAACCAAACAACCGGCTACGGCGGCGTGATCGGAGCATTTGTGAAGCGAAAGGTCCGAGCAGCTAGACGAAGTCAATCGAGGTAAGCATGTCGCAGCCCAGGGTCATCATCGTCGGCGGGGGCTTTGCAGGATTGGCCGCCGCCAAAGCGCTCAAAAAGACACCCGCGAAGGTGTTCTTGATCGACCGGACGAATCACCACCTGTTTCAGCCGCTGCTTTACCAGGTGGCGACGTCGGTACTTACGCCCAGCCAGATTGCAACTCCGATCCGCAGCATTCTTCGGAATCACAAGAACACCACGGTGATCCTCGGGGAAGTGTCGGGAGTAGATAAAGACAAGAAGTGTGTGATCGTTAATGACGCCGACCGACAGAATGTACCGATTGCTTATGACTATTTAATTCTGGCGACCGGAGCTAGCCATAGCTATTTTGGCCATAACGAATTTGCCGAATACGCGCCGGGTTTGAAGAGTCTTGCGGACGGCGAAGCTGCGCGAAACAGGATATTGCAGGCATTCGAACTGGCAGAAGCCGAGGAGGATCCGAGCCGCCATCGAGACCTGCTGACTTTCGTCCTGGTTGGTGCTGGTCCCACCGGTGTGGAAATGGCTGGCGCTCTGGCGATTTTCGTACGGAGCACGCTGAAATCTGACTTCCGAAGGATCAATCCAGCCTCTGCCAGAATTGTGCTCATCGATATGGCTCCCCGTGTCTTGGGGCCGTTCTCAGAGAGCCTTTCCAAAGCTGCGAAGCAGCGGCTCGAGAGGTTGGGCGTCGAGGTCCGGCTCGGACACAGCGTTGACCAGATTGATGCAGATGGCATCGTGGTCGCGGGCGAGCGTATTGCGAGCAAAACCGTAATCTGGACCGCGGGCGTCGCGCCCTCACCCGCGGGCAAGTGGCTGAACGCCGAGACGGATCGGGCGGGCCGCGTACGCATTCAGAAAGATCTCACTGTTCCCGGACATCCCGAGATTTTTGTCGTCGGCGATACCGCATCCCTCGATCAAGACGGCAAGCCGCTTTCCGGGGTCGCTCAGGTGGCGATGCAGCAAGGGCGTTATGCAGGAAAGCTGATTCACAAGCGCATCGTTGGCAAACCCGCTCCTCGGCCCTTCCGCTACTTTGACAAGGGCACCATGGCCGTGGTCGGCAAGGGTTTCGCCGTGCTGCAAAGCGGCAAAGTCCAAATAAGCGGGTTTAGCGCTTGGCTTACGTGGGCGGCCGTGCATCTCCAATTCCTGGCCACATCGAGCCTCCGTTTGACCGTTTTTCTGCAATGGGTTTGGACTTATGCAACCGGGCAGAGAGGTGACCGGCTGATTGTGGATCACCGTGGAGCGGAGGTTGCGAAGCCCGCAGCGGACGCAGCCAGCAAACCGGCATTTGCGGGCAGGTAGACAGTCTGAGTCACACGAACGATTTTAGTCGAAAGTTGAAACATTCTAAGGAGGATCGCGTGGCAAAGAACAAGGAGATTCGTAACGTAGCAATCGTTGGTACGGGGGTTATTGGCGCAAGCTGGGCCGCGCTGTATCTCGCGCGCGGGCTCAATGTTGTGGCTACCGACCCAGGGCCGAATGCAGAAGCGAACTTGCGAAAATACATTGACGCTGCGTGGAAGGACCTTACGGTGATCGGGCTTTCACCCAACGCATCGCGCGATCATCTGAAGTTTACAACCGACTTGAAGCAGGCACTCGCAAATGCCGACTTGGTCCAGGAGAACGGACCCGAACGGAAGGATTTCAAAATCAAGCTCTTCGCGGATATGGACGCGGCGACTCCGCCGGATTCAATCATCGCGTCGAGTTCATCCGGACTAACCATGAGCGTGATGCAGTCTGCCTGCAAGCATCCCGAACGGTGCGTCATCGGCCATCCCTTCAATCCTCCTCACGTGGTGCCGCTCGTTGAAGTAGTGGCGGGCGAGAAAACGTCGCCGGAAACCGTCCAACGTGCGCTCACTTTTTACGAATCGATTGGCAAGAAACCAATTCATGTCCGCAAAGAGGTCGTTGGTCACGTTGCCAACCGCTTACAGGCAGCGCTGTACCGTGAGGTGGTCTATCTCATCGAGCAAGGCGTATTGGATGTCGCCGATTCGGATGTTGCCGTGTGCTGGGGACCTGGACTGCGTTGGGGCTTGATGGGTCCAAATCTTCTGTTCCATCTCGGTGGCGGTCCAGGCGGAATTCAGCATTTCATGGACCAGTTCACCGGACCATTGTCCACATGGTGGAAAGACCTCGGGACGATCACCGAATTCAGTCCCCAGGTTAAGCAAACGATCATCGACGGCGTGCAAAAAGAGGCAGCCAACCGCTCGGTTGACGAACTCAACCGCGAACGCGACGCCATGCTGCTGGAACTGCTTGCGACACGCGCAAAGGGTGAAGAGGCGGCGCGAG
>DASTDH010000308.1:0-10105 GCA_035710445.1 Chthoniobacterales bacterium | reverse complement strand
GGATTCGAGAAGACTTAGCCACAAATATTGCGCATGCTGGTCGTTGGCATGAAGCGACGACCGCTGCCTACGAGCGAGGGGTCCGCTTGTTCGTAGAATTGCCGCCGGGCCAAACATTGACCGACTTGGCTTCAATGGCTTTTCCAGACGCCCGATCGATCGCCCTGGGGTCGATGCAGGTTGATCCAGCCGTGAAGTTGATTAGGCGCCGCGCGGAGAGAACGGCGTAGCGTCGCCGCGGGTTTGGCGTTTGGCGTTCGGCCGCTATGGAAAATGCGGAACGACCGCCTCACGCTTTGAGTGATTTACAGCCTGGTCTGGTCGACCACTTTGCGAATGACCCGAATTTCTTCCTCGGTTAGCTCGATTTCACCAGCTTTCGCGTTCGCGATTGCCTGATCCGGATCACGCGCACCGACCAAGGCATGCGAGCAGCCGGGCTGTTCCAGAGTCCAAGCGATGACCGTTTGCGCGACGGTGACTCCCTTGTCTTCTGCAACCGACCGAATCACATCCAGAAGTGCATCCACTTTGGGTCTGCCTTCCTTCTGATACCAGGCGTTGCTCCGCCGGACATCTCCTTCGCCGAACTCGTGATCAGGACCGATCTTGCCGCTGAGAATGCCGAGAGCCATCGGCGAGTAGGCGAGAAACGCGACATTGTTTTCCCGACAAAATGGAAGGTTGTCGGCTTCGTGTTGGCGTTGAAGCATTGAGTACTGCTCTTGGTCGGAGTCCAGTTGCCCGACCGCCTGGTAACGTTTCATATGATCGATTGTCGCGTTGGAACAACCGATCGCGCGAATTTTGCCCTCCTGTTTCAGGCTCATCAGCTCTGCCATTACGTCTTCGGTCTTTGTCGTCGAGTCTTGCCAATGGGTTTGATAGAGATCGATCCGGTCCGTTTTGAGCCGGCGCAGACTTTTTTCGACCTCATACCGGATCATTGCCGGGCGGAGGTTGATATAAACTTCGTACTTTTTGTCCTCTTCGTTTTCTGCTCGACCGGTATCGTTAGCGTCAAAAAATTTGTCGCCTTCCTTTTTGTACCAGACCATACCGCATTTGGTTGCGAGCACGACCTTGTCGCGCAAGCCCTTCAGAGCATCGCCCACTAGCTCTTCGGATCTGCCATAACCGTACATTGGAGCGGTATCAATGAGATTAATTCCGTGATCAACCGCCGCGCGAATCGCCCCTTCCGGGTCGTTCCTCTTTGTCCCGCCCCACATCCATCCTCCGATGGCCCAGGCCCCAAAACCGACAACCGAAGCCTCAATTCCAGATTTTCCTAATGATCGGTATTTCATTGTTTTTCTTATTCATCCTTCAGTCGAAAGGTGCAACGCCATTTAGTCTGGCGAGCCCGAAACGACCGTAAATGGCCGGGATCAAGGGACATTACTTCCAGTCAGTGTTGCCGTACTTTGTCGTTCCGCCGGACGTTGAGAAAAAAGCACCACACGGGTCATAGCCAGTAAGAAGCTGGCGACGCAGACAGCCAGCCATAGATATCGCCATCCGAGAGGTAGAGGCAGGGTGGTTGTAAACACCGCAGCGACAAAGGCCAACAGGCCCATGATCGTAGCGAAACACAGCTTACCTATTCCGTAACCATCTTCGGCCTTCAGACTCCCTGCGCACGGTTTGTTCTCTGCTTTTTCATAATTCGTTGCCCTCACACAAGATACTTATGACCACCGCTCTCTCTATGGTTCCTAAGAGCCCTTGTTGATGACCCAGTCGGGTGATGGCGCCGGTGTAGGTAGATTCGCGCCCTGTTTGTTCCGCTATCTTCCAGCTGATGGAACAACAACCCGTTCGGGTAAGAGCGAAATACTCGTTCTGACAATGGCGCCGCCGCGCTAGAGATGTCAGTTTCGGTTAGTGAGCTTCAGGAAAGGTTCTCGGTACTTATGGGACTGAGGGCAACGGTTTGGGGGGAGGCCGGGTCGAAGGATACGATTAAAGGAGCAATAATGGGAAAGAACATTGGCTCGATTCAGGGAGGAACATCCTTCGACCCGAGCCCAGATCGAAGAAAGTCGGGGCGAATGTCGTTAAGGACGGAGAGTGTAATCGCCGCGCTGGTTGCCCCGGAAGAGCTTCCCGAGAGGAAAGGTCCCAAACCAAGAACGATGCGCGGCCCGCTGCACGTTCAGCGCAACGGACATGGTCATCCGAAATACCTGAACCGTCTGATCGACGAGGTTCTGACCTGGCCATACCTCGAACCGATCCCGTCGGTCGCGTTTTCTCCCAAAGTGATCTCGTTCCGGCTAGCGGCAGATGCCGCGAGAAACGATCCTTCCGCGTTTATCGCCGGAAGGGAATTTGCCCGTGTGCTCACCGTGATGCCGACAATCCATCTGGCTTTACCTTTCGATTGCGCGCACTGGGCAGCGCTTCGCGGCTGGACTGAACCGCACTATCTTCGATCTCATGGTATGACTTCAGTCAGCACAGCGGTTTTGTATACGCCGAGAAATGAAGAGGAGCTCAGCGTATGTTCTTTTCTATTCTCGGCGTCGTACCGGTTTGCGTGCAAGTTCTCGTTCCACGATGAATATGCGGTATCGTCGCGAGTGTGCCCGTGCGAACGATGAACCGGTTCAGCTGTGCTTCACTCTTCCGGTGGAAAGAGGCATCACCCCTTTTGAGTAGGAATAAAACGCTCGTCCGGCCAATAGCAGCAAGCGATCTCTCAAAGTAAGGTGATTCAAAGATGGATTCCCATTCCTGTCGCGCTAGGCGCTAGGAGAATTTATGAAATTAAGGATGCTCGCTCTTGCAGCCATCAGCGTCGGTTTAGCCGTCAGCGCTGTGGCCGCCAACTATAGTGATTTGGTAGCCCAAGGGTATCGCTGGATCACCGTCGATGGCCCATATGCCTGTCCGGCCAAGGACGATGTCCAACGAATCGCCAATCATCGCACCGACTCGGTCGAACTAGAAATGGTCGACGACCTCCGGGCTTACTATCTTATTCCAGGCATGATCGTCCAGATCGTCCAGGACGATCCTCCCAACGGTTTGACCCAGGTTCGTTTGGGAGGAATTACCACCGACCTATGGACTTATACGAGATTTCTCAGCAAGCGCCCGATCACCGACCCCTATGGAGTGATCGAAACCCCGGAAAACTCCGGTCTAATTCCGACCGCAACAACCGGAATGAGTTCAATGTTGGATGAGTCCGGTACAACTCCAGTGCCTACTGCGAGCCCCTCGCCCTCGGTAAGCCCAATGGTTCATAGCAAATCGAAAAAGACCACGAAAGAAACGAATCAACAACAATGAGAACCAAGACGCTTTCAGATTATCCTCTTTTAATCGGCGAGGTCCTCCGTCGCTCCGAGTTGCGTCGTCTTCGGAGGGACCGGTGGAAGAACTTTTGGCGAGTTTCCGCATTTCGGCGTGTTTGATTCGAGCTGGGAGGGTCGAGCTGTTCTAAAGCGAGCTCGGCGCGACAGAAGCACTGAGATTGAGTGCGCATCGAATTTAGTTTGGGTAAGGATTGCGCAAAGACGACCCTCGACCGATGACCTCCGGTCGTGAGCTCTGAAGTGTTGGCAAGGAAGCCGCTGAAAATCCCATTGTTTCGGTTGGCGAGCGGCGGCAACCAAGTCGATGACCGGTGGGCCTGGTGGATTCCAAGCCTAATCTGGTCGGCAGTGCGTTCGAGAAATTGTAGGTTTTTGTCATGCAGGATATTTTCTTTACTGATACCTGGCGGTTCGCCGACGTGGTTTTGCCAGCCTCACCCAGTCTTGAAAAAGAAGGTACCTTTACCAACACAGAGAGGCGAATTCAGCGACTCTATCGCGTGCTGGAGCCTCTGGAAGGAACCAAGCCTGACTGGCAAATCATTCAAGAGTTAGCAAATCGATTAGGTGCAGGTTGGAAGTACCAACATCCTTCTGCCATCATGGACGAAATCGCTTCTCTTATGCCCTTGTTTGCCGGCGTCACCTATGAAAGGTGATCAGGCTTGAAACAACGCGCCTACCCGCGCATGAAGAATTGCGGCGCCGTTTGGATGAGGCACCACCAGAGCATGCTGATGCATTGTTGGCCAAGATGGCAGGAGATATCGAGCCTGAGCTGGTGAATCGCATCGCCGTTGCCGTTCCGGAAGGTCTCGCCCAGGCTTCGTCTACGAAAACCGAGGCTCCCGGGCTGTTTGCTCTCCTACAGAAGTTTAACAGTCCAGATTGCCGTCGTGGAATGGCATTTGCCACCGGCTTGCTTGAGAGCCTGGGAAAACGACTAGTGGCGACGGAGAGTTAGTAGGAGTCGTTGCATTTGGTGATGTGCCGCGGTGCATAGGGCATATAGGACCGATCGGACCTAATCGGCGGATTCCTGAGTATGGCTTACTCGGGCCTCCCGGTGCTTAACGCGATTGTCGGTCCCGCCCCGATATTGGCCGTACTGGTGGGGAATCTGGTGACAAGCGCTTTTCGCCGTTCGAGTGATGCTATATGGTCAAAAGTTCAGATTCGACATCCAGATAAGAACGAACGTGTTTCTTAAAAACATTGGCCAAGTCATTCAACCGATCCCCAAACGTTAACTTAGCTGCTAATTATGCCAGAATACCGTACTGAAACCGACAGCCTTGGCGAGGTCAAGGTTGCCGCTGACAAACTATGGGGTGCCCAGACCCAACGTTCACTTGAGCACTTCAGCATTGGCAAAGACCTCATTCCACGGGAGATGATTACTGCCTACGCCATTCTAAAGAAAGCGGCGGCCAACGCGAACCAAGCCGGTAAGCGCCTCGACGACGAGCGCCACAGACTGATCGTTGCGGTCTGTGATGAGATACTTGCCGGTCAACATCACGATATGTTTCCGCTACACGTGTGGATGACTGGCAGCGGCACCCAGTTCAACATGAACGTCAACGAGGTGATCTCCAACCGCTGTTGCCAGCTGGCCGGGACACCGCTCGCCAGCAAGACACCGGTTCATCCCAACGATCACGTCAACATGGCTCAGTCTTCCAACGACTCGTTTCCCTCCGCCATGTATATCGCAGCCGCGGTTAACGTAAAACGACGGTTGATTCCAGCGGTTAAAACGCTGCACGACGCGATCGCGGCGAAGGTTCAGGAGTGGAAAGACGTTATCAAGATCGGTCGCACTCACATGCAGGATGCGACACCTCTCACGCTGGGGCAGGAATGGTCGGGCTACGCGGGCATGCTGGCCGACAATCTGGAGCGAATCGAAGACGCGCTACAGGGGGTCTATCGACTGGCGCTCGGCGGTACCGCAGTGGGCACCGGCATCAACTCGGCGCCAGGCTTTGCCGAGGCGGCTGCAGCCGAGATCGCCAAACTCGCAGATTTGCCTTTCGTTACTGCACCCAACAAGTTCACGGTGCAGGGGGCCCACGACGCTCTGGTGCAACTCTCTGGCACGTTGCGGACGCTGGCCGTCTCACTTTACAAGATCGGTAACGATATCCGGCTGATGTCTTGCGGTCCCCGAGCTGGATTTGCCGAACTCCTGATCCCGGAGAACGAACCAGGCTCCTCCATCATGCCCGGGAAGGTGAACCCAACGCAAGCCGAGGCGCTCACGATGATCGCCGTGCAGGTGATGGCCAACGATGTGGCGGTGGGGCTCGGAGGCAGCGGTGGATACCTCGAGATGAACGTGTACAAGCCGCTGATCATTTTCAATATCACCCACTCCATCACGATTATGAGCGACGGATGTGCCAACTTCACCAAGTTTCTGGTCGAGGGCACCAAGCCGAATTTGAAAAAAATCAAGGAATACGTGGATCGTTCGTTGATGCTGGTGACGGCACTCGCGCCGGTCATTGGCTACGACAAGGCTTCAAAGATCGCTCACTATGCGATGGACAACGATCTCACGTTGAAGGCTGCGGCCCTCAAGCTCGGCTTCGTGAGCGAAGACCAATTCGATCGGGTCGTTGATCCGGCCAAGATGGTGAAACCGTATGTCGCCACCGAACAACAGTGAACAACAACGACCGCCAATGAACACCAACGCCGCGGTCGTTCGTCGAGGTTCGTTGCCGTTCGCGGACGTTCGCTGCACCGGGGTAGGGCTAGTCGCTTCGCGACCGCCGATTCCGAACAACGAACGCAAAGCCAAACAAAGAAGTGTCAATGCCGCAGACGGAGGCGGGAAGTTATAACATCAATTACGATCCGCTCGGCATGAGCGACGGTATCGCGCCGACCAACGACCCGATTCTTTTTCGATCCGTCTTACGCACTGTCGCACACCAGACGTCTACGTGAACTGTAGTGGGGTTGTGATCTGCTCTGCTAAGGCTCGGTGAAGCCGCATGCAAGATCCGGAACGGAGCGCTTCGATCGTCCCTACGGGACGCAATTTTTTGAAAATCTTCACCTCCCCGCGGCGGATACCGGGCTACTTCCAATTCAAATGTCTCTTGCTCCTAGCTCAGCTGTCGTTTCGGTTTTGTGCGAGCCGGGGTCGTCTCGCTACGTTAATCGCAAACGCGTCAGCCGGCGTTGTCGATCAGGTGCCACACCTTTTCCACCTGAGGTAAAGAAAAAGTACCCCCTTCGGGTAACCATAAAACACTAATTCCGCTCATGGTGATGACAAAGGCCAGATGCTAATCTTCAAATAGGGGTGTGAGGCGCATCCTGGCGGAACACCTGTTCGGCCAAAGTAAGATTGCCTAGTCCGGAGAATAAATGTGCAAAAGAATGGTCATACGAAGGTTGGAGTCGTTGGAGTAGGTCATGTCGGTGGAGATGCGGCACTAAACATGGCGTTGCGGGCTTCGTGTCGTGAGATGGTCCTCATTGACGCGAATCACCAATTAGCGGTGTCCCAGGCCTTGGATCTTAGCCAGACCAGCGCTTTGGTGTCGGGCCCAAGAATTCGATCAGGAAATTACCCGGATCTGGCCGGCGCCGATCTGATTGTATTGGCACCAGGCATCAACGAAAAAGCAGGCGGCGCCGACAAGCCAGGGGACAAAGAGGGGCGTCTCAGGTTACTGGATACCAATGATCCGATTTTTCGGGAGGTTGTTCCGAAGGCCATTGCTGCAGCTCCCGATGCCGTCCTGCTGGTTGCTACCAATCCGCTGGATCCGATGGTCGAGCTGACTCGACGCTTGGCTCCCGGCAAAGCTGTTCTCGGTACCGGTACGTTCCTGGATAGCCTTCGGTTCAAGACGGCGTTAGCAGAGCACTTAGAAGTCGCACCCGAATCGGTCACGGCCATTGTCCTTGGGGAGCACGGGATTACTTCAGTGCTTTTGTGGTCCAAGGTGACGATTGGCGGCGTGCCGCTCGGATCTTATATGGCCGGAAGAAGAGTGGACGAACATGCTCTCCGGAACTCGGTGGAAGAGTATGTAAGGCAAGGCAATATCAATGTGATCAAAGGTAAAGGAGCGAGCGACTTTGCTATCGGCACCGTCATTGCCAGAGCGGTCGAAATTATCTTGCGCGACGAGCGAGTGGTGATTCCAGTTTCTGCCTACAGCGAGAAATATGAAGTAACCGTTTCGCTGCCGCGCAGAGTAGGTCGGAGCGGCGTTCTGGATGAGTTCGAGATCGAGCTCGATAAAGAAGAGCAGATCGGGTTAGAAAGGAGCATCGAAGCCTTGAAAGCGGCCATGAAGCGGCTCGGTCGCAGCAAGTAAGCGACAGAAAAGCGTAACAGGTTATGGCGAATAAAACGATAGCTCAGTTATTGATCGAGACGCTGGTGTTAGCCGGCGTAAAGCGGATCTTCGGTGTAGCCGGCGATTCTCTCAATGGTGTTACCGACACGATTCGCACCAGCAAGGATCTCACTTGGGTGCACATGCGCCATGAGGAAGTCGCCGCCTTCGCCGCCGGTGCGGAAGCACATCTCACCGGCTCCTTAGCCGTTTGCGCCGGGAGCTGCGGCCCGGGCAATATGCATCTGATCAACGGCTTGTACGACTGTCATCGAAGCCGCGTCCCGGTTTTGGCGATCGCTGCGCACATCCCGAGCAACGAGATCGGCAGTAATTACTTTCAAGAAACTCATCCGGAACGACTCTTTCTTGATTGCAGTCATTATTGTGAGCTGGTGTCGCAGCCTAGCCAGATGCCGCGTACGCTCGAGATCGCGATCCAGACAGCGATCTCGCGCCAAGGTGTAACGGTTGTGGTGTTGCCCGGCGATATCGCGCTCAAAGAAGCAACCGCCCAGCATCCCAGACTGAGATTCAAGCCAAGCCAACCACTGCTTCGTCCGTCGGACAGCGACCTCGCTAACCTGGTGAGCACACTCGATTCCGCGGAGAAGGTCACCATTCTGGGCGGAGCCGGATGCGCCGGCGCACATGCTCAATTAGTCAACGTGGCCGATCAACTGAAGGCCCCGATCGTTCATGCGATGCGTGGCAAGGAACACATTGAATACGACAATCCGTTTGATGTCGGTATGACCGGTCTGCTCGGGTTTTCTTCAGGCTATTACGCGATGATGAATTGCGATACGCTCTTAATGCTGGGGACCGATTTTCCGTATCAACAATTCTTTCCGGAGCATGCCACGATCATCCAGATCGATAGCCGGCCGGAGCAGATTGGCCGACGCACCAAGGTCGATATTGGACTGGTGGGCGACGTGAAGGCCACGCTACAGGCGCTGACGCCGCAACTCACGCCCAAGCAGAATCGGCGTCACCTCGACCAGTGTCTGGAACACTATGGGAAGGCTCGGAAAGGTCTGGACGATCTCGCCACCGGTGTTCCCGGGAAGAAGCCGATTCATCCGCAGTACGTTGCCAAAATCGTCGATGAGCTTGCGGCTGATGATGCCGTTTTTACTTGTGACGTCGGCACTCCAACCATTTGGGCGGCACGGTATTTGAAGATGAACGGCAAGCGGCGGCTCCTCGGATCGTTCAACCACGGCTCAATGGCCAACGCACTACCACAAGCGATCGGTGCCCAGGCTACATTTCCGGATCGCCAGGTAGTTAGCTTTTCCGGTGATGGCGGATTGGCCATGTTACTGGGCGATTTGCTCTCACTGAAACAGCTGAATCTGCCGGTCAAAATTGTCGTATTTAACAATAGTTCACTGGCCTTCGTTGAACTCGAGATGAAGGCGGCGGGAATTTTGGATTTCGGGACGGATCTCCAGAATCCAAACTTTGCCGACATCGCTCAGGCGGCAGGACTTTTCGGCGTGCGGGTTGAGTCCCCCGAAACTCTATCTGCAGATTTGAAGAAGGCTTTCGAGCACAAAGGACCAGCTTTGATCGACGTCGTTACCAGCCGGCAGGAGCTTTCGATGCCTCCAACCATAGAGTTGAAACAGGCGGTCGGCTTCAGCCTTTACATGGCGAAAGCGGTCTTGAATGGCCGTGGTGACGAGATCGTTGATCTAGCCAAGACCAATCTGTTTCGGTAAGGTGTCGTCTCAGATATTATGATGAGGTCGTTGCCACACATGCGCAAGAACGTAAAGCACCCAGCGGGGTTAAAGACGATCGGCTGGATGCCTGGAGTTTCGCCGATCGCCGATGAAACCTATTAGTCGATCGTGTTGCGTGGTTGTCCGGCTGTCCGCATGAGCACTCTATTGTCGGTTGATGCGTTAGCGAAGGCTGGCTGTCTGAGCCCGCCGCAATTCGCGCGACTGTTCAAAGAAGAAATGGGGCAGTGTTTTGATTAGCCGCATCAACTCCTTGGCCTGTTAGACAGTCGTTGCTGCAACCAGTAGAGAACCCCAATTTGCCTATGCGGTCCTGTAGGACATCTAGTCCTCTTGACAGCCTAACATTATATCGTTATAACAACATAACGATGCAACCTTTGGATCGAAACGGAAATATCCCGCTCGTCTATCAACTGGGAGAGGCTATCCGCGATAAAATCGTGCGCGGAGAATATAGTCCGGGCGAGCCGATTCCGACCGAAGATCAACTCCAGAAATTCTATGGTGTCAGTCGGACCACGGTGCGACTAGCTCTCGCCAAGCTCGTTAACGAAGGCTATATCCGCCGCCAACAGGGGAAAGGCACTTACGTGAATCCCCGAGGCCTTGTCGCCAAGGGTAAACCCAAGCCCTTTTCAAGAGACATGTTCGGTGT
>DASTDH010000307.1:0-22252 GCA_035710445.1 Chthoniobacterales bacterium | reverse complement strand
ATGAACGAACGCCACAATGTCGGCAAAACACGTGGTGGATCATGTCGGGCTGATAGTCAATGAGCTCGGACTCACCCATCTGCAGCCGGAAACTATCAGGTTTCACGATGGTTCCCCACATCCTCGTCTTGGCGCACATCTCGCAGTTGCATTTGAAGGTCCCTTCGTTCAGGTCGATATCCGCTTCGAAACGTACCGCACCACAATGGCAGCCTCCTAGGTATGTCCTTTTCATATGAATTCAAGTATACGACGGACAAGAAGGCGCTTTCGGGACAAGTTCGAAGATGACTGATTTCTCGTTAGTTTTTCATCTGCTCTGAAACTCGGCGCCTGGGTTTCCTTTGTAACTCGTGAAGGCAGTTAAGTACGCCTGCTGCCGCCAGAAAGGTAAATCCATGCTGAAGAATCAGATTCATCGAAGTCTCCTTGCGATCATCACGATCGCTACACTCGGGTTTATGCCTGCGTTATTGCCGGCGACCGGGTTGCATCCCATGGTGGTTGTCGGAATCCCGGCAAACGATGTTACTCTCAGACATCCGACACCGGAATATCCTCGCGTTGCCCTGAACCTACATATCAGCGGTGACGTATTGGTTACTGTCCGCGTTGAAAACGGTAAGATCGTAGAAACCACGGTTGCTGGACATTCATCCATCCTGACAGACTCCGCGTCGCGCTGGGTGGACTACCAGTGGAAGTTCAAACCCACGGTGAGTGGAGTGTTCAGGATTCCGATCTCGTACAAGCAGTCCGCATAATCTCAAGCTAAAGCGGACAAGAGACGGGAACCGCTTTGTCCCCGTCTCTTTTCTTTTTGCAGGCGAAACCGCTTGGTTGTTTGAAAAGGGTGGCGACTGCGACATCTGGCGGCTTCACCCGAGCGGCTCCGTCAGAAATTTTCGGTCGTTAAGAGGTTACTGGTGTAATCGGACAGTCGCCGCTACCAGAGACATCCCGATGAGGTAGGGCGTGTCCGTCCCGGACAGCCGACATCGCCGTGATCGCCGGTAACGCCAAGAGCGTCGGTAAACGGAGAACTGGTTCGCAATTTCTGGTAGCGGCGACTTTCCCTCGAAGCCTGTTGCGTCCCAGGCTGGAGGCGAGAAGCGGAGGTATGGGCCGAAACCATAGAGCGCAGTCGCGTTCGTGTCGCTGCGATTGGCGCGCCGCGTTCGTCCATCCGTTGCGGCACGCGCGAACCACGCGATGGCGACTGCGCATTTTGGTGCGCCTCGCTCAATTTCTCTCGTTCAAAATCCATAGACAGGTCACGCGTCCAACTTCCGGTTGGACAGTCGCCGCTACCAATTTGTTATCTCATTCGAGCCCGTGGCAAGAATGAGGGTGATATCGCCCGGTTTGAGATCTGTGCAGCGAGGCACTGCCTTTGGTCCTCATGCGCAACTCTGGTTTTATCTGCTATTTGCTATTTGCCATTTGCTATTCATTCGAGCCTAAGGCGAGAATGACCCTGTGGACGCCCGCATCCTCCAGGAATTCCGCGCTATTGTGGGAGATCGCGGCCTGATCACTTCGCAGGAAGAATTGAAGACCTACGAGTGTGACGGGCTGACGAATTTCCGTGTCCTGCCTCAGGCTGTGCTGCTGCCCCGCTCCACCGAGCAGGTCCAGGGGATCGTGCGCATATGCCATCGAGAGCGGGTTCCGTTCGTGGCGCGGGGCTCGGGTACCGGATTAAGCGGGGGCGCGCTGCCGGTGAAAGACGGGGTGGTGATCAGCTTGGCGCGCATGAATCGGATTCTTGAAGTAGACTTGGCCAACGCGCTCGTGGTGGTTGAGCCGGGTGTGATCAACCTGGAGGTGACTGGGCGGGTTTCGCCGCAAGGTTTTTTCTACGCACCCGATCCCTCGTCGCAATCTATCTGCAGCATCGGCGGAAACGTGGCAGAGAACTCTGGCGGTGCGCATTGTTTGAAATACGGATTTACCACGACGCATGTGCTGGGCCTCGAGGTAGTGCTGCCGGACGGTTCGCTGGCGCATCTGGGCAGCAAAACCCTCGATTCGCCGGGGTACGATCTGTCCGGTGTATTTGTGGGCTCAGAGGGCACATTGGGGATTGCCACTAAGATAACTCTCCGCGTCGTAAAGCGGCCCGAATGCATCCAGACGTTGCTCGCGGCGTTTAATTCCACCAGTGATGCCGGCGCCGCGGTGAGTGGGATTATTGCTGCCGGCATGCTGCCGGCGGCGATTGAAATGATGGATAATCTTGCCATCCAAGCCGCTGAAGCGGCAGTTCACGCCAACTATCCCGACTGTGGCGCACTGCTGCTGGTGGAACTGGACGGACCCACGGCGGAAGTCGAAGTGTTGATGCGTCAGGTAGACGAAATTTGTCGGAAGTGCGGTGCCGGCGAAATTCGGGTGGCGCAGACGGAGGCGGAGCGCGCGGTGGTTTGGAAAGGACGCAAAGCGGCGTTTGCTGCAGTGGGCCGCATTTCGCCCAATTACATCGTTCAGGACGGCGTGATCCCGCGCACTGCGCTACCACGCGTCATGACCGAAATCGAGCGACTCAGTGCGGAAGCGGGAATCAGAGTAGCCAACGTGTTTCATGCCGGGGACGGCAACCTTCATCCGTTGGTGCTCTATGATCGGCGAATCGAAGGGCAGGAGCATGCTGCGGAGGTCCTGGCCAACCGAATCCTTGAGCTATGTATCGAAGCCGGTGGCTCCATCACCGGTGAACATGGCGTCGGTGAAGAGAAAAAAATGATGATGTCAAAGATGTATGCGGAGCCTGACCTGGAAACAATGCACCGCCTGCGCTGTGCATTTGACCCAGAGCAGCTTTCAAATCCGACCAAGGTTTTTCCGACGCCGCGGCTGTGCGGTGAGAAGCCAGGAGAGTATCGACCTCATCCGTCGGAGCTCGCTGGAATTGCGGAACGTTTTTGAGATGGCGGCGCCACCGACAGCTGCAAGCGCGAACAAGGGGGGCGCGGCGTGGTGGGACGATCTTCGGGATATTGCCGGGGCGGCCCGTCTTCGCTCCGCTGATGCGAGCGACCGCGTCGCCGGAGTGCAGCCGGACACGATCTTCGAGCCAGACAACGAAAAAGAACTGGCTTCGGCGCTACGGTGCGCGGACGCCGCGGGTCTTAGCGTTGTGCCGCGCGGCGGCGGCACGAAGACCGGCTGGGGCAATCCGCCTACACGCGCTGATGTGGTGCTCTCGACGGCACGACTTAACCACATCATCGAACACGCCTGGGCCGACCTGACTGTCAGTGTAGAGGCCGGCTGCACGTTCCAGCAATTGCAAGAAATGCTGTCGCAACATGGCCAGCGCATCGCCGTCGATCCGCTGTGGCCGGAGCGGGCCACCATTGGTGGAATCCTTTCAACGAATGACAGTGGAACGCTCCGTATTCGGTATGGCGGGCTGCGCGACCTGATTATCGGTATGACGATCGCGCTCCCCGACGGCACGCTGGCCTCGAGCGGCGGCAAAGTCGTGAAAAACGTAGCCGGGTACGATCTGCCAAAACTGGCCACCGGAGCAATGGGCACGCTCGGGGTCATCACTCGCGCCGTCTTCCGCCTGCATCCTCTGCCGCACAATCTGCGGTCGTTCACATTCGAGACACGCGACCTGACCGATGCCAACCGCGTCATACTGGCGGTGCAGGACTCCAAGCTGGCGTATACCGGTTTGCAGGCACGATTTTCCGAGGGGACGGCGCCCGCTGTGGACGTTCGTTTAGAAGGCACTGAGGCGGGAATAGCGGCGCAGACAGAGCTGTTGCGGAAACTGGCGGCTCCAGCTACTGAGATCGCGACCAGCGATGCGGTCTGGCAGGCCCGGCAGGAGCTGTGGTCTTCGCCGGAGGCGGCGATCGCAAAATTCAGCGTTCTTTCGGCCTCCATCGCAGAGACATGCGGCCTGGTTCGTCACCTCAGCGATTCCTTCGGCGTTCGTTGGAGCGCCGTTGTACAGGGTACAGGGCTGGGGCTGCTGCGCTTGGAAGCGTCAAGTGCATCTGCCATCCACCAAGTTCTGCAGGCGCTCCGGCCCGAGCTCGAACAGATGGGAGGTTCGCTGGTCGTGCTCCATCGTCCTGCGGCGTTGCCGGCGATCGAGGCGTGGGGCGGCGTAGGCAGCGCATTTCCGTTGATGCGGAATGTGAAGCAGCAGTTTGACCCCCGAGGCACACTGAATCCCGGCCGATTCATCGGAGGGATTTAACTATTTATTTTCGGAGCTTAGGTTCAACGGAGCACCGTCACAATATGGAAGACGCTACACTGGTAAGGGCTGGCGGATATGATGCACACCACCCGCCATCGGGCGATCTGATCGACAAATGCGTGCACTGTGGCTTTTGCCTCCCGGTGTGTCCCACTTATGTCCTGTGGAACGAAGAGATGGACTCACCTCGTGGGCGGATCTACCTGATGAAAATGGTCGCGGATGGCGCCGCAAACATCAACGAGACGTGGGTCGGCCATTTCGATGCCTGCCTTGGCTGTATGGCCTGCGTGACCGCATGTCCTTCCGGCGTGGAGTATGGGAAGCTGATCGAAGCGACCCGGGCGCAAATCGAACGCCGCTACCGCCGGCCGGCCGGGGAAACGAGATTTCGCCGGTTTTTGTTCAGCATCTTTCCGCGCCCGGACCGGCTACGTGCGCTGTTGCTGCCGTTGCGATGGTATCAGAAGTCCGGACTCCAGTTGTTGGTGCGGCGAGCGGGCATTCCTAAATTGCTTCCAAAGCGGTTTCAGGCGATGGAGGCGCTGCTTCCGCAGGTGCCGGCCGAGGAAGCAATTCCGGAGTTGATTCCGGCGAAGGGAGAACGGAGAAGACGCGTGGGATTACTGCTTGGGTGTGTGCAGCGTGTGCTCTTTTCGCAGGTCAATGCAGCTACGGCGCGGGTGCTCGCCGCGGAGGGATGCGAGGTAGTGGCTCCGAAGGCGCAACCCTGTTGCGGGGCTTTGCTGGTGCATGCTGGAGAAGAAGAGCAGGCTGTGCAGCTGGCGCGTCAAACGATTGACGCGTTCGAAAAAGCTCGGGTGGATACGGTGATCATCAATGCTGCCGGTTGCGGTTCGAATGTGAAAGAGTATGGGCACCTCCTTCGCGATGATCCGGAGTACGCAGCGCGCGCGAAAGCGTTTGCGGCAAAGTGCCGCGACGTGTCCGAGTTCCTGGCCGAGCTCGAGCCGCGTGCTACCCACCAGGCGTTACGATTGCGCGTCGCCTACCACGACGCCTGTCACTTGCAGCATGCGCAGGGTATCCGTTCGCAGCCGCGGACCGTGCTGGGTCGTATCCCGCAATTGGAGTTGCTAGAGATTCCCGAAGCCGCGATCTGCTGCGGCTCTGCGGGGATCTACAACCTGGTGCAACCGGAAGCTGCGGCGGAACTTGGTGACCGAAAAGCGGACCACATCGCCGCTCTAGACGTGGATATGGTTGTGTCCGCCAACCCCGGCTGCCTGCTGCAGCTGCAGTCGGCTTTGGCCCGCGCCGGACGAAAGCTGCCGGTTCGTCACTTTGTCGAGTTGCTCGATGCATCCATTCGCGGCGTTTCCCTGTAGTCCGCAGAGGTTTATAGCGGCAATGCCGTGACGCCGGCAAGCCTAGGGCGCAGCCCTAGGAATTCAGCCCCAAAAAATGAGCATCGCGCTGAAAGCGCGTTTCAATCCGGCCGGAGAAGCATCATGTGGGTCAGGTCTTGTCGCGCGCTTTCAGCGCTAGAACGCTGCTCATTTACGTTTCCTAAGGCTGCGCCCTAGGCTTTCCTGAGTCACGGCTTCGCCGCTAGAATAACCCATCATTCGGGAATTTTTAGCTGCCTGCCGTGTCAATTTTCGGTATGGATTGCTTCAACTCCCTGGAAGAGTAGCAATCCCCCCAAACATGTTCTCACAAGTCTATAATCCGTTTCACAGCACATTGCTTTCCGCGTTAGTCGCGGCTATCCCGGTTGCTGTCTTGCTCGGCGCGATCGCATTTCTGCGGACGAAGGCTCACATCGCAGCCTTGCTTGGTCTGATTGCTTCGTTGCTGGTTGCGATCTTCGTTTTTGGTATGCCAGCCCAAATGGCCGGCCGGTCAGCCGTCTTTGGAGCAGCTTATGGCCTGATGCCGATAGGATGGATTATCCTGAACGTCATTTTCCTTTACCAGTTAACGGTGGAAAAAGGCTATTTCGAAATCCTCAAAAGCAGTATCGGAGCAGTGACCCGCGACCGTCGGCTGCAGCTTCTTTTGATCGCTTTCTCATTCGGTGCGTTTTTTGAAGGCGCGGCCGGATTCGGTACGCCGGTGGCGGTAACCGGAGCGATTCTGATCGGTCTTGGCTTTCGACCGCTGGCGGCATCCGGCCTTTCGTTGATCGCCAACACGGCGCCCGTCGCTTATGGCGCGCTTGGTACTCCGGTGATTGCGCTTGCCGGCGTTACCGGCCTCGATCTGTTCCAGCTCTCGGCCAAAATCGGTCAACAACTCCCCTGGTTTTCGCTAATCGTTCCGTTCTGGCTGATCTGTGCATTCGCCGGTTTTCGCGGAGTACTTGGCATTTGGCCGGCAGTCTTGATTGCGGGAGTCTTTTTTGCGGTACCCCAGTACCTGATTTCCAATTTCCATGGACCCTGGTTAGTTGACATTGTTTCCGCCGTCGTTTCGATGGCTGCGCTCGCCTTGTTCCTCAAAATATGGCATCCGAAAGAGCTCTGGCTCACGACCGAGCGCCCTGGTAAAAGCGCGATCGCTGCTCCAGAAGTCGAAGCAAGAATGGCTCAAGCCCAGCCCGATGAGGAACCGGTGCATCCAAGCCGGGGAGACGCGATTAAGGCTTGGGTCCCGTGGATCATATTGTGCGTTTTTGTCTTTTTGTGGGGTGTCCCCCAATTCAAAGCGTTCCTGGATGGGCTGTTTGGTCCAAAGCTTCCGGTTCCGGGTCTCGACAAACTGGTGCAGAAGGTGCCTCCGGTGGTGGCAAAGCCGAGCCCGGAAGCCGCGGTTTATTTGTTCAATATTCTCTCGGCCACCGGAACGGGAATCTTTTTGGCGGCGATTGTCGGTGGGATCGTGATGGGCTTTTCTTTCAACAACCTACTGCGAGTCTATTGGCGAACGCTAAAGCTGGTACGATTCTCACTCCTCACGATCGCATGCATGCTGGCCTTAGGTTACGTGACGCGATACTCCGGTACCGACGCAGCGTTAGGTCTCGCATTTGCCCAGACTGGCGTTGTCTACCCTTTCTTTGGCACTTTGCTGGGATGGTTAGGCGTTGCTCTTACTGGCTCTGATACTGCGTCCAACGTGTTATTTGGCGGATTGCAGAAGATAACAGCGCAACAGATCGGGTTGGACCCCGTGTTGATGGCGGCGGCAAACAGCAGCGGTGGAGTGATGGGTAAGATGATCGATGCCCAGAGCATCGTTGTGGCGTCAACGGCGACTCGTTGGTACGGTCACGAAAGCGATATTCTCCGTTTCGTTTTTTTCCATAGTATCGCGCTGGCATCGTTAGTCGGAGTTCTGGTCACGTTGCAGGCATACGTTTTCAAATAAAACGCGGATTCCGGAATGCGGAATACGCAACACCGGAACACGGAATGCAATTCGCGGACTCATTCCGCAATCCGCAATCCGCGTTCCGCATTTTCTGCGCGCACCAGCTCTGAGACCACCGCGAAATCCTGCCATCCCCAACCCTTCTCATCGGCTCGCGTCAGGAGCTGGCTTACGGTCTTGGTGACCGGGAGGTCGACTTTCAATTTCTCCGCCAATTTCAATGCCAGCCGCGAATCCTTCAACATGTTGGTCAATGAAAAATTCGGATCAAAGTCCCGATTCAGAATCGCTTGAATCTTCAAATCGCTGACCCCGGAACGACAGGCATTATATTCGATAGCCTCGACCAATTTCTCCGGATTTACTCCCGCCTTCTCGGTGATCGCGATCGCTTCAGATAGGCTTTGGACGATACTAGCCGTAATCAGATTGGTTGCGATCTTTATCAGGCTCGCGTCGCCAAGGTGATCCAAGTAGACGATGTGCCGGCTGGTTGCCTCTAGAATCGGTTTGGCTCGTTCCAAATCGATCGGGTCGGCGGCTACATAATAAACGAGCTGTCCCTTTTCCGCGGCTCCTTTACTGCCGGTAAAAGGCGCGTCGATCAGGTGCGCTCCGGTCGGGGCGAGCTCCGCTTTCATTTGCTTGATCGTGTCCGGGGAGATTGTGGAGTGAGCGATCAAGAGATGTTGCGGTGTCAAAGCTGGGCGCAGTTTTGCAATGGTTTCCAAGATCGCAGCATCGTTAGCCACGAAGATCTGGAGAACTTGACAGGTTTCCGCCAAGACTTGGGGAGACTGAACGAACTGCGGTTCTTCCTTAGGCGTACGGTTCCAGACGTAGACGTCAAATCCGGCTTTGCGCAAATTCTTAGCTACGCGCGCTCCAATAATGCCGAGACCAATGACCCCGACCCGGGAAGTAGTGCTCATAGAAGAACGGATAGCCCGAGCGGATTCGTCCAACAAACGAATTTAATTTATGGGATGAATTAATCGAATTGAAATCACGATGCAGGTTTCAATTTTTTGGTTATCGTCTCTGATAGCAAAGCTGAAATAGCAAAGCTGAAATGCCGACCGAGACGCTGGATGAAGGAAAGGTGGCACGCGCCCCGGGTCGAAAACAGGAGGTTTTATGCATTGCAGAGATGATCAAACGAAGGGCGAAACATCACCGGACCGCTCGTCGCGTCGACACTTTTTGAGCCAGTTGGCGGCGTTATCCGCCAGTCTGACTGTCGCCATACCGGCAACGCGCGCCGAACCGGCAAAAGAGAAATCGAGACCTGAGATCCCCGATCCGGAACGCTCCGAATCGTTGCTTGATATCGCTCTTAAGGTGAATCGCCAGGAAAGGTCTTTAAAGATCGATTCGCGTGTGACGTTGCTGGACGCAGTGCGAGATCGTCTCAACCTGAGTGGCACCAAGAAAGGGTGCGACCACGGTGCGTGCGGTGCTTGCACCGTATTGGTTGACGGAAAGCGGGTTCTTTCCTGTTTGACCTTGGCGGTAATGGCGCGAGGCAAAGAAATCACCACGATTGAGGGACTGGCCCGCGGAGATGAACTGCACCCGGTGCAAGCGGCTTTTGTGACTTGTGACGGGTTCCAGTGTGGGTACTGCACGCCCGGCCAAATCATGTCTGCGGTTGGTTGCATTCATGAGGGCCACGCAAGTTCGGATAGCGAGATCAGAGAGTTCATGTCCGGCAACCTTTGCCGCTGCGGGGCTTACCCCAACATTGTTCAGGCAATCAAGCAAGCTGCCACCCAAATGAAAGGAGCGGTGAGCTAATGCGAGCGTTTCAATTTAAGGCCGCCGCTGCTCCCAAAGATGCTTTTGCCAGCGGTACGGACACGGCATTTATCGCCGGTGGAACTAACCTGATCGACCTGATGAAATTGGATGTGGTTGCTCCGACCAGACTCATCGACCTGGGGCCATTGGCTTTTCGCGGTGTAACGCTTGATGGCGACGGACTTCGCATCGGAGCTCTCGAGAAAATGGCTGACGTTGCGGAAGATCCTCATGTCGTAAAGGAGTATCCCGTCATTTCTCAAGCGTTGTTGAAAAGCGCCTCCGCCCAGATCCGTAATATGGCGACGATCGGAGGAAATCTGATGCAACGAACGCGGTGCGCTTACTTCCGAGACACCGTCTCTCCCTGCAATAAGCGAGTGCCTGGCAGCGGGTGTCCCGCTCTGGAGGGCGAAAACCGGATGCACGCAATTTTCGGAGTAAGCGATTCCTGCTGCGCAACTCACCCGAGTGATCTGGCTGTCGCCTTGGTTGCGCTCGAGTCGGTTCTAAAGCTGCAGGGGCCGCAAGGAGTTCGCGAAGTAAAGCTGGAAGACTTTTATTTGTTGCCAGGGAGTACGCCGGACCGAGAACATGATATTCGCCCTGGAGAGATCATCACAGAAGTCTTTGTCCCACGCAAAGAGTCGGCCAGACGGTCCGGTTATTTGAAGGTGAGAGACCGCGAATCTTACGAATTTGCTCTAACTTCGGCTGCGGCGGTTCTTGATCTTGACGGTTCGACTGTTCGGGATGCACGAATCGCGGTGGGAGGAGTTGGAACAAAACCGTGGTCACTTCCGGTGGTCGCGGAAGCACTCAAAGGAAAGACAGCCAATCGAGAGTTGTTTGCGGCGGCTGCGGAGCGGGCGACCGAGGGTGCCAGGACGCTGAGTCAGAACAGCTTTAAAGTGGCGTTGCTCAAGAGAACCCTTATCCGCGTTCTTTGTGAAGTGGGAGGTGTAGCATGAATGCCGGATTTCAAGGACTGAATCGGGATCGATTCGACGCAAAACTAAAGGTCACGGGTCGCGCCAAGTATTCCGGAGATCACGACCTCGCGAATCTAGCTTTTGGTTTTCTCATTCAAAGTAGCATTAGCCGTGGGCAAATCCGGGCCTTTGACCTGAGTGCTGCTCAAGAAAGTCCTGGTGTAGTCGGGATTTTTTCTCCGTTCAACTCGCTCCGGCTTTACCGTCCTCTCGGTCGGGAGGAGGGGGTTATCAGCGGCGATGTGATTCCTCTACTTCAGGATACCCAGGTACACTATTTCGGTCAGACGATTGGATTGGTCGTAGCCGAAAGCTTTGAACAGGCGCGGGATGCGGCTGCGCTCGTCAAAGTGATCTATGAACCAAAAGGGGCGGCTGCGGTTACGCTGGAATCTGGGATGAGCAAGGCCTATCAGCCGCCGACGGTAGACCAACAGCCCGCGACTTGGAGCACCTTGGAGCCGGGGGCTTCGTCCATTGACGATGTTCTTCGACAAACTGAAGTATCAATCGCCCAGGAGTACACAAACCCGGTTGAGCATCACAATCCGATGGAACCTCACGCCACGGTTGCCTTTTGGGAGGATGATCGGCTGACGTCCTATGACGCAACGCAGTGGGTCGGCGGACAACAGCGAAACTTAGCGGCCGTGCTCGGCGTCGATGACGACCATGTGCGGGTGGTGTGTCCATTTGTTGGCGGCGGCTTCGGCTGCAAGGGCTCGATGTGGATGCACTCACCCCTTACCGCGGCCGCGGCGCGAGTCTTGAACCGGCCCGTGAAAACGATTCTCACCCGAGAGCAGATGTACACGGCAACCGGCCATCGTCGTGCGCTGTTGCAGAGAATCGAGTTGGGAGCGACTCGCGATGGGATGCTGCGTGCCGTCAAACATGAAGTATTTTCGTCAACTGCTACCACCAAAGAGTTCGTCGAGGCAGCGGCGCATCGCACATCCCGTTATCTGTATAAGTCGCCCAACATCTTTGTGAGCCATCATCTGGTTCCACTGGACATTGCGCCCGGCACTTTCATGCGAGCGCCGGGCGAGGCTCCTGGAATGTATGCTCTGGAGTCGGCGATGGATGAGCTGGCGGCGAAGCTCGGGATTGATCCGATCGAATTGCGGATAAAAAACCATGCGGAAATCTATCCGGGAAAGAATCTTCCGTTTTCGTCCAAACATTTATTGGAGTGCTATCAGAGGGGTGCGGATAGATTCGGTTGGGCGAAACGTAACTCGAAGCCAGGAATGACCAAAGAGGGTGACTGGTGGATAGGCCAGGGAATGGCGACTGCACTTTACCCCGCGCATCGGGCCAGCGCCTCGGCCAAAGTTAGACTTCAGGCGGACGGGTACGTAACCGTATCGAGTGCGACGCATGATCTGGGAACAGGCATGTATACGGTCCTGGCGATTGTGGGCGCGCAGTCATTGGAGCTGCCGTATGAACGGATTCGCGCTGTGCTTGGTGATTCGGCCTTACCTCCGGCACCAGTAGCCGGAGGTTCACAATCCACCGCCAGTGTCGGCCCAGCGGTCGTAGCCGCGGCCGAGTTGGCTAAAAAGAAGCTGATCGAAGTTGCGCTGAAAGATCAAAAATCACCTTTCTATGGTGCCAAGCCGGAGGAGCTCACTTACGTGAGCGGCGAAATCCACGGTAATGGCAAATCCGTCTCCTTCGAGCAATTGCTCGGTGGACTTGGCCGAAGCGCCATTGAAGCAACCGGTTCCTCTGTTCAGGGCGACGAAGTGCGCAAGTATGCGTTCAGCTCTTTTGGTGCACAGTTTTGCGAAGTCAAGGTGCACGCGCTCACGGCCGAGGTACGAGTGAGCCGTTTCTTCAGCGTCATGGACGTTGGAACGATAGTGAGCGAAAAGACCGCCCGTAATCAGATCATGGGAGGAATTGTGTTTGGCATCGGCATGGCGCTCCTGGAGGGAACTCAATACGATGCTCGAACCGGTTGGATCGCCAATCGGAACATTGCTGAGTATTTGGTGCCGACAAACGCAGATGTTCCCGCTATTGACGTGGAATTCATCAATCGGCCAGATCTGCAGTTCAACCCGATTGGCGCTCGCGGGATCGGCGAGATCGGTATTACCGGAACTCCGGCGGCAATTGCTAATGCGGTCTTTCATGCAACTGGTAAGCGAATTCGGCAGTTGCCGATTCGGCCCGAGCAATTGCTCGGGTAGCGAGGAGCTGCTACATGGACACTGGATTTCGAGGACTCAATCGTGACCGTTTCGATGCCAAGCTCAAGGTCACCGGTCAGGCCTTGTACGCAGGCGATCACGATGTGCCTAACCTGGCTTTTGGCTATCTTATCCAGAGCAGTATCGCGCGCGGGCAAATCCGCGCCTTTGACCTGAGTGCTGCGCAAGAGAGCGCTGGGGTGATTCGAATTTTCACTCCCCTCGATCCCCTGAAACTCTACCGTCCGCTCGGCTTTGATGAGGGGGCCAATAGCGGTGATGTGATCGCCTTGCTCCAGGACATGCAGGTACACTACTTCGGTCAGATCATTGGATTAGTGGTGGCTGAAAGCTTCGAGCAAGCGCGCGATGCTGCAGCTCTGGTCAAAGTTATCTATGAACCGAGACCGCCGACCGTCACTTTGGCTTCGGGAATGGCAAAGGCTTATCAGCCGCAAAGTGTCAGGGGAATGCCTGCCACGGTGAGCATCCTGGAACCGGGATTAACTTCGGTCGACGATGCCTTGAGCCGCGCGGAGGTGTCAATCGCCGCCGAGTACACTACCCCGGTCGAGCATCATAATCCGATGGAGCCGCACGCGACGGTGGCGGTTTGGGATCAAGATCGTCTAACCATCTACGATTCCACCCAATCGGTCGGCGGCCAAAGGCGAAACCTGGCGGCCGTCCTTGGCGTGGACGAAGATCAAGTGCGTGTCATCTGTCCTTTTGTGGGTGGTGCGTTTGGCTGCAAGGGGGCGATGTGGATGCACTCGCCACTTACCGCAGCAGCGGCCAGGGTTTTGGATCGGCCCGTAAAGACAGTTCTCGCGCGGGAACAGATGTACACCGCGGTCGGACATCGTCCGACGGTGATTCAAAAGATCGAGCTTGGGTCGACCCGGGATGGAGCGCTTCGGGCGCTGAAGCATGAAGTAATCTCTTCAACTTCATCGGTCCGGGAATTCGTTGAGGCGGCAGCTCACCGGACTTCGCGCTATCTCTATCAGTCGCCAAACATCCTGGTCAGCCATCATTTGGTGCCGCTCGATGAAGCGCCCGGTACTTTCACGCGAGCTCCGGGAGTTGCCCCGGGAATGTACGCCTTGGAATCGGCCATGGACGAGTTGGCGGCAGCGCTGAGCATCGACCCGATCCAGTTGCGCGTAAGGAACCATGCGGACATCTATCCGGGCCGGAACGTACGATGGTCCTCCAAGCATCTGCTGGAATGCTATCAGCGAGGAGCGGAAAAGTTCGGCTGGGCTCAGCGCAATCCAAAACCGGGAGTGACAAAGGATGGCGACTGGTGGATCGGACAGGGGATGGCGACCGCCCTTTATCCGGCGCATCGCAGCAATGCCTCAGCGAAAATACGATTACAGGCAGATGGACTGGTGACGGTTTCCAGTGCGACGCATGATCTCGGGACGGGCATGTATACCGTGCTGGCGATTGTTGCCGCGCAATCACTCGGAATTCCTTACGAGCGAGTTCGTGCGGTTCTTGGTGATTCCGGTTTACCACCTGCGCCCGGTGCCGGAGGTTCTCAGTCCACGGCCAGCGTCGGACCAGCGGTTGTTGCTGCCGCCGACTCAATCAAAAGCAAGTTAATCAACGTAGCGGTGAAGGAGCAGAAGTCTCCTTTCCATGGTGCTAAGCCGGAGGAACTCTCCTATGCGGGCGGCCAAATTCACGGCAACGGCAAATCGCTGTCTTTCGACCGGCTGCTTGCGGCGTTGGACCGAAGCGCGATCGAAGCGAGCGGCTCGGCTGTGGTCAGCGAAGAGGACGAGAAGAGGTACGCATTCGACTCTTTTGGTGCGCAATTCTGTGAGGTGAAGGTTCATGATTTGACCGGCGAGGTTCGGGTGAGTCGCTTTTCGAGTGTCATGGATATTGGAACTGTCGTAAGCGAGAAGACTGCGCGCAGCCAAATCATTGGCGGCATCGTGTTTGGCATGGGAATGGCGCTTCTGGAAGAGACCCGTTACGACGCTCGAAGCGGCTGGATCGCGAATCGAAATTTTGCCGAGTATTTGGTGCCGACCAACGCCGACATTCCCGCCATCGAAGTCGAGTTTCTCGATCATCCCGATTTCGAATTCAATTCGATCGGCGCTCGCGGAATCGGGGAAATTGGAATCACCGGAACGCCGGCTGCAGCTGCTAATGCGGTTTACCACGCGACTGGCAAGCGAGTACGACAGGTGCCGATCCGGCCAGAACATTTACTGGCTTAAACCTGAATCGATCGCAAATCTCTGAGGATTTGCCTCGATTCAGACTCGCTATTCGCGTAGCGAGCGCCGCAACGCTCCCGGTGATCGACCGGGTTTTGGCCCCGCAGGTTTGCCTAAATCAAGCACCTTAGCGTGGGGTACTTCGCCCGGCTCCGGCTTTACAGTGTCCACTTCCGCGCCGCGTCTCCGCACGATCTTAGCTGCAATCGTGAAGCACATCGTCCGGTATTCGTTTGTGCCGTCGTCGACGAAAACCACGCGTTTGTCGCGCAAATCTTTTCGGCCTTTTATCCCTTTGCCCAAGCCGAGATTCAGCAACATCGATTCGGCATGGATCTGAGCTCGTTTCCAAGACATGAGTAAAGGGGCAAACCTACGGAGGCATTGTCGTAGTGACCAGTAAAATCTGCTGAAAGCGCTAGCTTGAGAGTGCCGTAGCCTGAACGCTCCCTCTTTCGTTTGCTCGCTTCCCCCCGGCTGCAGCGGAGAGGCTCGCCTTGGCCGTGAGGTTGGTGATCGGAGAGATGTGAGGAGCGACCAGCAAGATAGGACATGTACGACCTATAAGACCCATAAGACGTATAAGACCTATCGAGAGGCGGACACCGTGTTAGTCTCTCTCCGATCGGCTAAAGCCGGACCGTCAGGCTACCCCCGCTGACGACGTTCCTAGGCCGGCTCCGGGCTCGGGATGACCGAGCTTGTTGGGCGCCAGCGATCCAAGACCCATGCAGCCAAAAAAACGCTGCCGATCTGAAGCAGGACCAGAACGGTCGCGTAATCGTCAATCGCGTGGTGGCGCACGCTGATCAAGCCCCCGATAAGAATCGATACACATATCTGCGTGGAAAAAATCGGAAGCATATTCTCGCCCACTGCACAAATCGGACGCAATGCCAGAGTCCACTTACGCAGGTGCGGCAGAAGCTTGCCGGCAAACCAAGCTACCGCAAAGAAGTTCAGCATCCGCAAAGGACCAAGATGCCATTTGTCGAGGAACCAGGAGGCTCGCCCTGGGTCGACATCAACGTAGATGCAGATCCAACGCCAAACCAGAAAGCCGATGGCAACAACCAGCAGCGCGAGTTCCGCAGCTCGCGGTATTTCCAAGACCGGTTTCCGCTCATGTACCGAACGACCGAAGATGAGCCCTCCGATCCAGAGCAGTTGCCAGGAAAAGAGGTCAAACGGACCGAAGTGAATAAAGGATACGTCCTGCGTTCCTTTCATCAGATAATCTTGGATCCGGAACTGGGAAACCAACCAAACAGTGGTACTAGCCAGGAACACCTTCTTCCATCCCCACTTGTTCCCGGCCCAAAAAGCGAGGGGAGTGAGAAGGGAAAACACGATGTACATCGGGAGAATGTCCAGCAAGGGCGGCTGGAACAGTAGCGCGACCGAGCCGGCAATTGCGGCGGTTGGATTCGCAAAAAATTGAGAAAGAACGTTTTGGACACCAGGCAGCTCGGACAGAAAAATCCCGCCAACAAGGAAAATAAAGAAAACGGTGACCAAGTGCGCCTGATAAATCCGGAAAGCGCGCAAAAATGTCGCCGAGCGTGCGGCCGCGAATCCCTTGGTCTCGGCCCGCTTTTGGAAGAGTAGTCCGGCTAGAAAGGCGGAAACGAATACAAATCCCTCTGCGGTCGAAAAAAAACCAAATGGTTGATCGGTAATCCGGCGCAACGGCGAGGGAGCGTGGTTGACAACCATCATGAGCAGCAAAAAGCCGCGTAATACATCGAGTTCGACCAGACGTTTCATCAGTTATGGGGTGTTCAGGGCAAATCTCATGCCAGATTCGAATTGTCTTGACTCTCTTGGGGGGGAAGGTTTGTCAAGCAGACTCGATCCCCGTGATTACGTGCGTTTTGCATTTCCATCCTGGCGTTGTACGAAACCTGAAGACGGGCGACGCTCGAGTTGGTCACGGCCGATTTGCGCTAACTCGCCAAATGCGAGACCGAAAGTCGCGCGTGGAAAACCGTCTTTTGCTTCCGACACTTCTCGCATTCGTCAGGCCCTTGTCGCCATTTCCCCCTTTGCCGAATCCGTTCGGAGCTCGTTTTCCGTTCCGATTTCTTGGAGTTCTGATCCGAAGTGTTCCGTGCTAGCGGTTCTGACCGCAGCAGCAACAAATGCTGCAACCAAAGGATGATTGCGGTCGTTCAATGCAGCTCTCTCCGGCTGAAACTGAGTACCGAAAAAAAAGGGATGGCCCTCGAGTTCCACCACCCGAGCATCCCCTTGCGCATCGACGCCCGATACGCGTAAAGGGCCGTTCTCAAATCTGGTGGCATCTTCTCGGTTGAGCCCAAATCGGCAGTGATACGGTTCATCGATTGCGGTCCGGCCATAGATATGAGCGGCCCGCGATCCTTCTCGCAAAAAGATTCGATCTTCCACTTCGACCAGCGCGCACGCTAGCGGTGCAATCAAGGGAAGCTGGGCCGTTGGATTCGATTCTTGGTGATCGGCTTCGCTCAGCTTGAGGACCGAACGGGCATACTCGATCAAAGCATGTTGAAAGCCGGCGCAGGTGCCCAGGAAAGGGACTTTCCGTTCACGAGCAAAGCGGATGGCGCGCAGCGCGCCATCCATACTCTGGTAAGGGCTACCGGGAACACTCCAGAATCCGACGTATTGAGCCAACGTTTCATCTGAAGCCGAGACAAGCGACTCAGTTGGTAGCCAGGTAACGAGCGGTGGTCCCAGTAATTCGCGCGAGGCGAGTTCAATGGCGAGGGGAATAGCTCGATGCGCGGTGACACCGGAATCGTAATCTCCGATTAAAGCGATCGAAGGTGACGGCATCGATTTTTCTATCACACGAAGACCGCTGGGACAAGCAATGACCCGTAAAGAAAATATTCTCGCCGGCAAAGTCCTCACCGGTCGCGGTGTCGTGCCAGATTTGCGGGCTTGAAGCGAGCGAAACGCATTCCCTATACTGTCCCGAAATCGAGCCAACTTGTCTGTAGGGATAGGAAAACGGCAGTCACAAAATTGGAGCCTGGCTAATCGTGGCCTGGGTGACGCTTAAGTATTTCTTTTGGATAGCGGCCAGAGATATATGAGTCCACAACGTACCAACCCGGCAGGAGAGCAACCCGGAAACTGGTCCAGCATCCGGGCGCTGTTTGCTGAAGCAATCGAAATCGATCCGGCAATCCGTGCATCATGGCTGAGAGAAAAGTGTCGTCAGAATCCGGCATTGGGCCGCGAGGTAGCGTCCCTCCTGGAGCACGATGATCCCAGTGATCAGTTTCTTGAGTCCCCAGCCTGGCTCTTGAACGATCAATCCGAGATTGACCCGGAAGACGATCGGGTTCGACCAGGGGACCGCATTGGTTGCTGGAATGTTCTGCAGGAGATTGGTTCCGGCGGGATGGGCACACTTTACCTCGCTGAGAGGATCGTCGGCGATGAGGCTCAATCAGTGAGACAGCTGGCCGCCGTTAAAGTCATCCGGGCAAGGATGGACGCCCGCCTCTTCACCAGGCGATTTCGGCGGGAACGGCGAATACTGGCGCAATTGAACCATCCGTTTATCGCCCGATTCCTGGAAGGCGGAACCCTCGAGAACGGCCTTCCTTATCTTGTCCTGGACTATGTCCAAGGCGAACCGATCGGCGACTACTGCCGGAACCGGGGGCTTGAGCTGGGGGAAAAGTTGCGACTGTTCTGCCAGGTCTGCTCGGCCGTGGCCTATGCTCATCGAAATCTGGTAGTCCATCGCGACCTGAAGCCTTCGAATATCCTGGTTACTCCTGACGGAACGCCCCGCCTGCTCGATTTCGGTATCGCCAAGCTTTTGACTGATGACGAAGAATCGATTGACCAGACGCAAGGTCTCGGACCCTGTACTCCCCGTTACTCCAGTCCCGAACAGATTCGTGGCGGGTCGATAACGACTGCATCCGATATTTTCGTTCTCGGAATTATCCTGTATGAGCTGGTCACCGGTGCGCACCCGTTTGACGCGGCCAGGGATGGCGAAACCAGCCCGGTGATCGACGTGTTGCGACGGATCTGTGAAGAGGAGCCGATAAGGCCGCGCGACCATCCCGAAAAAACTCGGCATCATGATCGAATCCGTCACTCCTTGGGAGGTGATCTCCAGTCGATTGTTTTAAAGGCGTTACAGAAAGCGCCCGCCGATCGCTACAAGAGCGTTGAATATCTCATCGACGACGTCCAGAACTTCGTGAAGCGGCGGCCGGTTCTGGCTCGACGGCAGAGCTGGTGGTATCGAACTCGAACGTTGCTCCGGAGACATCCAACTGCGGCCCTCGCCAGTGCGGCTGCAGTCGTGGTCGCGCTCATTGCGATTGGATTCATCCTGGCGTCGGATCGCACCGCCCGGAAAGAACGCGACTATGCGCTGCAACAGCGAGAGCTCGCCGCTTCTTCCGCACGCAGCATGATGAACGATCTGGCTTCTTCTCTGGAGAGTATGTCCGCACCGATCGAACGACGGCTTGAGCTGCTCAACCAAGTAGCCGCGGTCTTCGACCAGATTGACGCGACCAGTCGCACCGACGTCGACCCAGCGCTCAACTCGGTTCAATTACGAGCCGAAGTGCAAACCCAATTGATTCTCGCCCGGGCCCTCGAAGAGTTGGGTGATATCGACAAGGCCATCCGCCGAGCTGACACCGCCGCCTTTCAAGCAAGAAAATTGCAAGTTCGTCCGGTCTCTGATCCCGATGATCAGCTTATTTTGGCGGAAGCCTGGCTGCAGAAAGCTCAAATTTATAGCAACGACGGTAGAATCGAGTTGGCACTGCAAATCGTAGAGCGAACGCTCAATCAATTGCGTGAGATCGAAAGAATCGATAGCCTGCGAGTGGACTCTCGAACAAAGTGGGAGGTTCTCACCAGTCGAGGTCTTGTTCTGAGAGCGCAGTTGCGTGCGTTCGCCAAACCGGGTGATGGATTGCGCCTATTGAAAGAGGGAGTTGAACATGGCGAACGCGCTTATCAAGCTCGGCCATTCGATCGTGAAGCGCTGGAATCTTATGCGCACAGTCTCGAAAGATTGGGCGCATTTTATTTTGATTCTGGTCGGATGGACGACTTTGGAGAGTCGATCAGAAAATCCTTGGAACTCAGACACAAGGCCGCGGCTCAAGCTCCGGGCGACAATGATCTTCAAAATCGCTCGGAAGCGGCTATTGCTTATTGGGCAGGTCCTTTGGCACTTGCGGATCCGCAGATCGCATTTCCAGAAGAATCTCTCGCAAAACTTCGAAGATTGTATGCTGGCGATCCTAACAACGCGAGCCTCTTGGCTCTCTTGATCAACACGCTGGGTAACTACGGGCTCGTATTGGCGAGTCGAAATGAATACGAGGAGGCAAAAAAACTGATGAGGGAGGCGGTCAGCATTGTCGGCCGACCCTCCGAACAAAAGAACCAAGGCTTCTTCATTAATTACAATCTCGAATACGTCATCTTTGGACTTTCTCACTGCTGCTGTATGACCGGAGACTTTGAGGAAGCGAGAAAGGTTAACGAAGAATTCTTAGTGCCGCTAACCGAGAAATTGAGGGCTAAAGATCCAGATCAATCCAATAACCGTTTCCGCAGAGCTCTCTCTTTTATTCTACAAGCCGAACTTGCAGTTGGCGGCTCGAGGTGGAAGGAGGCGGAAAGGATGTATTCGATCGCTTTGTCGGATTTGGAGGAAAATATAAAGACGCGGGATTACCCATTCGAGAAAGAGTCCTACGGAGATTCGTTGGCGAGGCTAGGAACGGTGTTGTGTCGGGATGGGGAAATCGAATCGGGACGTCAATATATCGAGCGGGGTCTGCAGATCATGTACCCTTTGCGTGATAGCGGACAATATGTACCGCGTTCCGCGATTTTGCGGGATATTTCCGATGCCGAAGAGGCTTTGGGCCAATTTCAAAAGAAGCCAAAAAACGCTGATTATTCGATTGGTGTAGTTACGCAATAGCCCTTCACCATGCCGTGCTGTCGCGGTCGAACATCGGAGCGATTCTAATTTATCTGCAAGGGGGTGTACAGGTTGCCGTGTTCTACCAACGCTATTGGGCTGTGAACTTCTTGGGGAATTCGTCGCGGAGATATTCAGAAATATCGCGTTTGAAGATCTGGTAGCCGGCCTGGCTTAAATGGATCTGGTCGCTCCGAAAAAGTGATCCGATCGGTTGATGGTCGGGACCAAGCAGATCGGAAAAGATGTCGATATAATCGGCGTTCGATTGGGTGTCGAGAAAGTTGTCTACCAGTTGGTTGAAGCGCTCGATGTTCTGAATGTATTTGAATCGGGCCGGGCATGGTTTGACGGAAACGAATGCGATAGGTAATTCCGGGGACGAAGTTCGCAGCGCGAAGAAAAGTTGCCGGAAAGAACTGAAGACCTGTTCCGGAGCCGCTCCCGTGGCCAGGTCGTTGTCTCCCGCGTAAATGACCACGGCGGACGGCTTGAGAGGGGTGACTACCCTCGGAGCGTAGTAGAGGCAGTCGGTCAACCTGGAACCGCCAAACCCACAGTTCAAAACGACATAATCAGGAAGATCTTGCGAGAGCGTATTCCAGAGCCGAATCGATGAGCTGCCGTAGAAGACGATCGGTCGAGGTGGCGGGTCAGTCAGTTTGGCCTGCAGCGCTTCAATCTCTGATTCAAACGGATTGGTCGCCGGGGCCGACTGTGCGAGAGCGCGAAGAGTGGTGGAATTGAGCAGAGCGATGCTCAAGAGGAAGAACCTGACCAATCTTTGTACTGGAACCGGCATATTTCTGGGCAACAAGAGGAATAAAGTATCCCCTATATATAGACGGACGCCGACGGCAAACATTTAATCGCTTCGGCACAGTGTGTTCAATACCGATTGGCAACGAGAAATCCAACTTCGGGAACAACTGCTTGCGGTCCCCCGGTGAATCACCTAGAACGATGCGGTTGCCATGAGCTTTTTCGATTCAATCATCAGCGCCATCCAAAGTCCTCAGCATTCCGGAAGCAATCAGGATCTGCAAAGCCTGGCGAGCCTGGCCGGTCTGATCCCCGGGCTTCAAGGGAACGAACAACAGATACAACCAATTCTGAACGTGCTTGGACCTCACTTGCAGGATGCACTGAATGAGCAAAAACAGATTGAGGGTGCGGGGGCGGCTCAGCAAACTGTGACAACCCTGTCTCAGCCTGGAGTGAGCGTCCAGGACTTGCAAAACCTGTTCGGCGCCGATCGCTTTAACGGCATCATTAACCAAATTTCGCAAATAACCGGGCTCAATAGCCAATTAATTTTGACCGCCTTGCCACTGGTCATCCCAGTGATCATGCAGTTACTTGCGACCGGGACGCATCAAACCAATCCGCAAGCTCCGAATCAGGTCTTGAACCATTTTTTGGGCGGCCAGAACGGAGGTGCGCTACTGAACGAGGTCTTTCAGCTGGCGTCTCCATACCTCAAGAAA
>DASTDH010000306.1:0-5743 GCA_035710445.1 Chthoniobacterales bacterium | reverse complement strand
TTAACTCGGCGTGATCGACCAATGCAGCTTTCGCGTAGAGTTCCTGCGCTACCGAGACTGTCTGAATCATCGCTTCGATTTTCGGCTTATCGATATGCGATTGGTCGATCATGTATGCCAGTTCGGGCATGGTTCCGGATTCCCATTCGAAGAAAAGGATCTCGTGAAAAATCCGAAAGACCTGATAAGGATCGATTGAGCCGAGTGTCAGGTCGTCGTCAGCGTAACGGCGGTCATTGAAGTGGAAGCCGCCGAGCAACCCCTCATCCAACAACCAGGCAACGATCTGCTCGATATTCTGAGTGATGTAGTGGTGGCCGGTATCCACCAACACTTTGCCCTGTGGACCGACCTCTTTTGCCACGACGTAAGCCATACCCCAATCGGCCAGATCAGTATGATAGAAAGCCGGTTCGAATGGCTTATATTCGATCAACATGACCTGGTCGGGATTGAGAGCGCTCGCAATCTCGGTAAGACATTGAGTCATCGCGCGTTTCCGCCACCGGATATTGGCTTGTCCCGGGTAGTTAGAACCGTCTGCAAACCAGAGCGAAAGATATTGGCTGCGTATTTTTTTTGCGATCGCGACGCTATCAAGCAGGTGCTGCTTCGCGGCGGAGCGAGCGACATCGTCGCGATTACAAACTGAACCATACTTGTAAATCTGACCTTGAAAGAGATTCGGGTTAACCGCCCCCAAGCGAATCCCAAGCTTCTCCGCGCGTTCGACGATCGCGAGCGGATCTTCGCCGGCTCGAAAATCCCATAGCACATGAACGGCACAGCTCGGACAGCAACCGGTGTATCGATGAACCTGAGCCGCATCCGCCAGTTTATCCTCGAGGCTGATCGCCGCCGCATCCTGGAGAAACTTGCCAAACCGAGTGCCAGTGTCGGCGAACGCCCAGCTGGCTGTCTCGATCTGAAAATGATCGAGGGCATCTAATATTTTCTGAGAATCAATGTCTTGCATAGAACGAATCACCACAGGTCAGAGTAGCCGCAAAGGAACGCAAAGAGCTGCCGAAGGGTTGAATCGGTGAAAGGCGACGATCCCGGAGGGATAGAATGAAAGTAGCCCAGCACTTTAGTACTGGGAAATGGCGCAAAGACGGGTCCGTCCCGATAGGGACGATTGACGCGCTTGTCTTTTGGCACCAATTCGATTTGTCGATTGCTAACGGTGATCGATCGTCCCTACCGGGACGTGTCGCGTTACATAACGCTAACCCAGCACTAAAGTGCTGGGCTACTTTCCTTGGGGCCCTCCGGGACAGAGTTCCGCCCGGCATGTATCCTACCCACATCATATCGGCGCGCGTCGCCATCCGCCATGTGTTCTCCGTGAAGAAGAGAGCATCTTCACCGTAAAAATGCTTCTGGCAGTCCGCCGTCTACGGCAATCACCTGGCCGGTCGTCCTGCTCAGGCGATCGGACAACAACAGAAAATAGGCCTCCGCTTGATCAGCCGGTGTAATTGGATCTTTGAGCAGGCTTCGATCAGCATAAAAGCGGGATAGTTTATCCACTAGTGCCTCGGTCGATTCTTCCTCCGAAAACGGAACCTGATATTTTGTTAAGGAAGAGACGACACGGTCGCGCGGGAACATGGTACTTCCTTGTACAACGGTGGCCGGAGCAACCCCGTTGACGCGAACCAGGGGCGAGAACTCGATCGCCAGCTCTCGCACGAGATGGTTCACCGCCGCTTTACTCACATCATAGGCAACGCTTCCTTTTTTGGGGACGACCGCGTTCGCGCTCGAGGTAAGCACGATCGAGCCACGCAGATTCTGTTCGCGCAAAAGCTTACCCGCTTCATCCGCGACGACGTAGGATCCAGTCACATTGACGCTTAGTGTGAACTGAAACTTCTCATCCGGGATATGGCCGGACGCATCGGGAGGAATAAAGATTCCAGCGGTTACAACCAGAGCATCCAGTCCACCGTATGCCAGCATCGCTTGGCGGAGAAGGTTACGAACCGAGTCCCGATTGGTAATGTCTGCCGCCAACCCGACGGCCGGCCCACAACCCGAAATTCCGGAACCGGCCACTCCAATGCCAGGCCCTAGTTTAGCCGTTATTTCGCTTGCTGTGTGCTGAGCCGTGTCGGCCACCAGATCGGCAGCTACGATATGCCCGCCCGCTCCGGCTACCCGAAACGCTAACTCTTTGCCGATCCCGCTGCCGGCCCCGATGATCAGCACGATTTTACGCGCAAGCTCGTTTTCCCGAGGCATCCGACGCAGCTTGGCTTCCTCGAGCTGCCAGTATTCAATATCAAACGCCTCTTGTTGCGGCAGAGCAATGTATCGACCGATCGCCTCTGCCCCGCGCATGACTTCAATCGCGCAATTGTAAAACTCGGCGGTTACTCGCGATTCACTCTTATCTTTGCCCCAGGCGATCATGCCCAGCCCCGGGATCAAGATCACGGTCGGATTCGGATCCCGAACGGCCGGAGAGTCCGAGCGTTTACAACTCTCGTAGTAAGCTCGGTAATCTGAACGATAACGCTCGAGACCCTCGCTGAGCAGCGAACGCAACGCCTCGAGATCGCGCAAACTGCTGTCCCAGTTTACATAAAGCGGCTTGATTTTTGTGCGCAGGAAATGGTCCGGGCACGATGTACCCAGAGAAGCCAGGCGCTCGGCGTCCCGGCTATTGATAAAGCGAAGAACCTGCTCGTCGGTTTGTATGGTGCCGATTAATCGCTTTTGTTGGCTTATTTGCCCCCGCAGCCAAGGCAACAATGCAGCCAGGAATTGCTCTCTCTCTGACTCTGACAGCTGCGGATATTTCTGCCCACCGAATGTATTATTTCCCTTGTCCTTCGCCGCGATGTGCTCGGCCGCCCGCTCGATCAAGGAGAGCGAAAGTTCATAGCACTCCTTGTCGTTATTGGCCCAATTAATCAAGCCGTGTTGGCCCAGAATTGCGCCTCTGGCATGCGGTTGCGCCCTACACAATTGCTGAAGCTGCAACCCCAGTTCGAAGCCCGGGCGCTGCCAGGGAATCCAGAAAACTTCATCACCGTAAATTTCTTTGGTTAGCGCTTCGCCATGCTCGGCCGCGGCCACAGAAATGACCGCATTTGGGTGAGTATGATCAACATGCCGGAACGGCACAAATGCGTGCAGGGGCGTATCAATCGAGGAAGCTCGAGGATTAAGATTAAATGTGCAGTGTGGGAATGCCGCGACCATCGAATCTTCCAACGGAGTCTTGGCCCCTTTCTCATTCGACGCTTCGTAGCTCGCCCGCAGACGCTCGAGCTTGCTCAGGTAAAGGCTGGCAAAATTCTCGCGCTTCGAAGTCCGGAGATCGCCACCTGAGCCTTTGACCCAAAGCACGTCTACCTTTTCTCCAGTGAGCGGATCCGACTGTATCAGTTTGGCAGAGGTATTACCGCCACCGGTGTTGGTGATGCGCTGGTCAGAACCAAGGAGATTCGAGCGATAGATGAGTCGTTCTACTTCATCCAATCGGCTAGCCACGGCATCGTCCCACAGATAATTCACGTACTTTGTATTCATGTCGCAATTCTGCTGAATTTTTCCTTACCTTCGGACCAGGAAGCGGTTTCCTGCGGCGCGAATTCATCGATCGCATAGGAGCGGCGGATCACCGCTCTTAAGTCTGTCAGTGACCCCAACTCTCCGGCAGCGATTGCCTGAATGAGCAGGTTTCCCAGTGCAGTGGCTTCGACCGGGCCGGCGGTAACTCGTAGCCCGGACGCGTTGGCGGTAAACTGGTTGAGCAACCGGTTCCGACTACCGCCTCCGACCACGTGGAGAACCTCGAGTTTCTTGTTCAACAAACTGCTCAGCTGGTCCAGTTGAGTTGCGTAGCTTAATGCCAGGCTTTCCAGTATACATCGGGCCAAGCCAGCTGCGTCCTGCGGAACCGGTTGGCTGGTCCGCCGGCAAAAGGACTGAATCTTTTCGATCATTTGCCCAGGTTTTAAGAACTCCGAAGCGTTGGGATCGATCAATGATCTTAGCGGAGCGGCAGTTTCCGCTGCGCGAACGAGGTCGCCGTAGTCGACGTTACTGCCCTGCTGGATCATCTCTCGCCGTGTCTCCTGAAGTATCCAGAGACCAAGAATATTGCGGAGAAAACGGACCGTTCCTTCGTGGCCAAGCTCGTTGGTATAATTGGCGGCCATGCAGTCGCTCTCCAAACGTGGAGCCAACAATTCCACACCGAGTAAAGACCAGGTGCCAGAGCTGAGAAACGCCCAATGCTCGCCTTCGGCCGGTACAGCCGCGACCGCCGCGCCGGTATCATGGGAGCATGTCGCGAAAACCGGAAATGTTCCTAGCTCGGCTGCGAGACTCGGTGTCACCGTTCCAATCCGAGTTCCCGAGACAACGACCGGAGGGAAGAGCCGGCGAGGCAGACCCAACTCGCCTACCAGGGCATCTGACCAGTCGTTCAAGACGGGATTAAAAATTTGGGTGGTGCTGGCAAGACTCCGCTCTATGACCGGCTCCCCACTGAACAAATAGTGAAGATAATCGGCGATTCCCAGAAAGTGCCGGGCGAGATCGGCCAGCGGCCGACGGTGCAACACATCATCGTATAGCTGGTAGAGCGTGTTGATCTGCATGAACTGGACGCCCGTCTCCCGAAAGATCAACTCGCGTCCCGCCTTTTTCACGAATGCCGGATAAGATTCATCTGTCCGGCTGTCCCGATAATGAAAAGGTGTTCCGAGCAGCGGTTCGCTATCGGAGAAATAAGCGTAATCTACGCCCCACGCATCGATGCTGAATCCGTCGATATGCGGCACCCGTGTTTTGGCGGCTTTAATACCGGTTTGGATTTCGTTAAAGAATCGCAACAGATCCCAGCGCAAAGATCCACCCAATTGGGTGGGACCGGTCGGAAATCGATGACATTCCTGAAGACTAACTTTATCGTCGACGAGGCGGCCCAACACGACCCGACCACTCTCGGCGCCGAGATCACAAGCGATATAGTTTTTGGCGCTACTCATTAGGGGAGGCTAGTTACGGCTTCCAAGTTGCGGGGTTCCGCAAATTGACACGTAACTCGCAACTTGTAACTCGCAACTCGCAACCATCATATCCGAACGACCTTGAGCCCCAGTATCGTTGCGAGCTTCTGAATGTCTTTCGCCACATGACCGACTCCCAATGCGCAGTGATGGGTTGGGCCTTCCGCACACCAGGCGTCCATAAATTCAGCCGGCCCAATTGGAAATCGTATTCGGGAATTGGTGTTGCCGATCCGCAGGATTGGACCCGGGATAGACTCGCCTTCGGCAACCAGCAGCTTCAGGCTTCCTTCGCGCGTCTGGGTGAGGCCAAGAATTGACACCGGTCCTGCTTTGATCCGTGCTTCGACCGAGATGCCATGCCCGCGTTTGCCATGGTAAAGTCCCAGCCCGCGCAATACAGCTTTCCCGTCGGCGATGGCCAAGTGAAACGGACCATCATGTCCCATGAGCAGAAACTGATCGACAAAATCCATAGCATAAAGCTCGGTGAAGGATCCACCAGCGCCGAGCCGGTCCATAATCAACATTGCAACGGCGTTCTTGGTATCTCCCTCACCGCTGCAGGGCACTCCCCGCCCAGTTAGCAACGTGTTTCCGAGAATAAGTCCTGCCCCCAAACGCTCCTGCGGATTGGCATCAGTTCCGCGGTAGTAGTACGAAAGACCATCCAGGTGAAAATCGGCCACGAGTCGATCCAAACCAGCCGCAAC
>DASTDH010000305.1:0-2644 GCA_035710445.1 Chthoniobacterales bacterium | reverse complement strand
AAATGCTTGACCGAAAGGAACTGAGCGCGCCTGACCATCAAGCGCAGTCGCCTTAGCACGGTTCGCGAATGTGGGCTACGCCTGGACATCGGCAATGTGCTCAGCAGCCAGACCTCAAACGCTGCAACACGATGGCGACTGCGGTTTCTGGTTGCTCAACGCACGCGGCTCCGCGCCCCATCTCGAGACCGGTCCAAACCAGACGTCTAGCGGGACAGTCGCCGCTACCAGAGACGTGCCCGTGTAGGGCGTTTGGCGTTCGGCGTTTGGCGTGTTTTCGGTACAAGCGGCGACTGTCCGGTCGAAAGTCAGACGCGATCCCGTTGGAAATGCTTGACCGAAAGGAACTGAGCGCGCCTGACCATCAAGCGCAGTCGCCTTAGCACGGTTCGCGAATGTGGGCTACGCCTGGACATCGGCAATGCGCTCAGCAGCCAGACCTCAAACGCTGCGACACGATGGCGACTGCGCTCTTCGGGTAGCTACGCCAATCGCTCCGTTCAGCGATTGCGGACGTTTAATATCAGCAGCGCCAAGGGAACAGCCGCCGCTACCAAAGACACGCCTGGCCAAATTTTGACCACCTTTGGCCAACCGCCGAGAAGCGGCACTCACCGTGAGCTCGTAGCCTCAGGAAATGAGCGCGGTCGTTGCCCAAACAGCAGGTTCTCCTCTAGCCAGGACTGACAGCCGTAGACCAATTCTGCAGCGAATGTTAAGTCCAAAAGCTGTTGCACTAATCGGCGCAACCGAGGCTCCAGGCAGCGTCGGTCGCACGCTGATGGAAAATCTTCTTTCGTTTGGTAAAAGTCTTTATCCGATTAGCCTAAAGCGATCCGCCGTGCTCGGCGTAAAGGCTTACCCAAACATCGCCGATGTGCCGACCCAAGTAGATCTCGCCGTTATCGCTACGCCGGCTTCTACGGTTCCGGACCTGGTCGGCGAATGCGAGAGAGCAGGAGTTTCCGGAGCGATAATCATATCGGCTGGCTTCAAAGAATGCGGTGCCGCCGGAATTGCGCTGGAAAATGAGATCCTGGCTCGCCGTGGTCGAATGCGCTTAATCGGCCCGAATTGCCTCGGCGTGATGATCCCGGAGCTTGGTTTAAATGCAACTTTTGCCAAGAGAATGGCGCTGCGCGGCAGCGTAGCATTCCTCAGTCAAAGCGGTGCGCTCTGCACATCGGTTTTGGATTGGAGTCTTCGCGAGCAGGTCGGGTTCAGTGCTTTTCTCTCTATTGGTTCGATGCTGGACGTTGGTTGGGGAGACCTCATCGACTATTTGGCCGACGATTTCCATACCCAAAGCATCTTGATTTACATGGAATCGATCGGAGACGCGCGATCCTTTCTTTCTGCGGCTCGCGAGGTCGCTCCCAGAAAGCCGATCATCGTCATCAAAGCGGGACGGACAGAAGCTGCCGCCAAAGCGGTCGCGTCTCATACCGGAACGCTTACCGGCAACGATGCGGTACTTGGTGCCGCCTTTCGCCGGGTGGGAGTGCTTCGAGTCAGGACGATCGAGGACCTCTTCGACATGGCCGAAGTGTTGAGCAAACAGCCCCGGCCCAAGGGGCCTCGACTTGCGGTAGTGACGAACGCCGGAGGACCCGGCGTCCTGGCCACTGACATGCTGGTCGCCGAAGGTGGAGAAATAGCCACCCTTTCGCAGGAAACCCGGCGAAGACTGGACGCAGTTCTTCCCAATCATTGGAGCCGAAACAATCCAATCGATGTTTTGGGAGATGCGGACGCCGATCGCTACAGAAAAGCCGTCGAAATCGTGAGCGCTGATCCGAACAATGACGGAATCCTGGCAATCGTAACTCCGCAGGCCATGACCGATGCAATCGCCATCGCCAAAGGGTTGCAGAATTTCAGGAGACTTCCGGGAAAACCACTCCTCGCTAGCTGGATGGGTGCAGGCGAGGTTACAGGTGGGGAAGCCATTCTCAATGCGTCCGGAATTCCAACGTTTGAATATCCAGACGCAGCGGCCCGCAGTTTCTGTTACATGTGGCGGTATAGCGACAGTTTGCGCGGGTTATATGAGACTCCGGCACTCTCGGCCGGAGAATTTAACGATAGCGCCGCCCGCACACAAACCCAGACAATTATTCGCGCTGCCCAGAAGGCTAATCGCACTTTATTAACCGAGATCGAATCAAAAGCGATTCTGGAGGCGTATGGTATACCAACGGTCAAGACACTGATTGCCAGAAGTGCCGAGGAAGCGGTTCAGGCTGCGGCTAAGCTTGGCTCGCCCGTGGTTTTGAAGCTCCACTCAGAAAAAATCGCTCACAAAACGGACGTCGGAGGAGTAAAGCTCAACCTCCGCACTAAAACCGAGATTCGGCAGGCTTATTTTGACATAGAAAAGTCGGTTCGAGCAATTCCCGGAGCATTTCTCGGAGTCGTGGTCGAACCGATGATTCAGAGCGACGGCTACGAACTTATTTTTGGCAGCAGCATTGATCCGCAGTTCGGACCTGTTCTTCTTTTCGGTTCAGGCGGACAACTGGTCGAGGTGGTGAAAGATTGTGCGCTGGGATTGCCTCCCCTAAACGCAACGTTAGCGCGCCGGTTGATGGAACAAACCCATATCTTCACTGCTTTGAAAGGTGTGCGGGGGCGGCCTCCGATC
>DASTDH010000304.1:0-7446 GCA_035710445.1 Chthoniobacterales bacterium | reverse complement strand
TCAGATCGTCAACTGGAAAGCTAGGGCAACCGCGAATGGGAAGAGTTTAATGAACCACGAATGGACACGAAATAAGAAGGGTTATTCCCTCGCTTAGCATACTACTCGACCAATGCGGCTCCAAATCGCCTTGGGTAGGACCGCGCGTATTATTTCGCGTCTATTCGCGTCCATTTGTGGTTTATCATCGCGTCCATCCGCGGCTCTATCCCTCGGATGGTCGCTCTTCAACGGACGAATCGACCTTGGAAGGACGATTGAGCAGGGCATTGAAGACCCGGCGGGGAAGACTATGGCCGTTCTCCTCGTTTTCCAGCTCTTCGACCGAATTACGCTTAGCTTCCTCCCAAGCTGCCGGGAACCCGGGTGACCGAGATACCATATAACGTTCCGCGCGAGCGTAGATCTCAATGTCACGCTGGAGCTTTCGGTCTGGAAGTTGACCTAGACTCGCCACTTTAATGCGCAAGTTTTCGTTTTGCAGTTTGAGTTGTTGCAGATCGGTTTTAAGCCGGTTGGTTGCATCCGCTTCCAATTCCAATTTATCGGCCAAATGACGTTGGAGCCGTTTGACTTCGCGCCGGGATTCCCAAAGGCGTAGCGTCAAAAGGACCATTCCGGCCAATCCGATCACGATCCCCAATGCGGCTCCCCACACAAAGTGGTTGTGCATAACGTCCATACCCGTGCAAACTAACCCTGCGCCAGTATCTCGCAACCGTGAACGTTGCGGAGGCAAACGGGATCGGACGTTGCTTGCTCCTTAGGTGCCGCTTTAGATATGCTAGTTGCGTCTTGAGTGCCAGGGGGGAGATTTGAACTCCCGACCAAGGGCTTATGAGTCCCCTGCTCTACCACTGAGCTACCCTGGCAGTGAGGAAGGCAAAGAGGTGGAAATTAAAACAGATCGGTCCCGTTGCAAGGTCAATTCGGGGTATCACCACCCCATCTCCAACGTCCGGTTCGCATGAAAATTGGGCTCATACATTATACGTCCTGGCCAGTGGTTGGCGGGGTTGAGGCGGTACTGCGTCAACAGGCTACTTTGATGGCGCAGGCCGGTCACTCTGTTTCCGTCGCTTGCGGTGACGGGAAGAGATTTTCCGACACAATTCCGACTCTGGTTTTCCCTGAACTGAATCTGAAAGCAGAGCTGGTTACTCAGGCCCAACAGGAAATTACCACTGGCTATCCGGGAACCGCGTATTTTCGAGCCGTAAACGCCGTCAAGAAAAGGTTACGATCGCTATTCATGGAGTGGGATTGCGTGATAGTACATAACTTAATGACCATGCCGTTCCATATGGCGGGGACTCAGGTCGTTTCCGAATTGGCCGAGGAAGGAAATCGAGTTCTGGCCTGGACCCATGACTTGGCGGCAAACAACCAAGATTACTCTTTGTCGCGAAATCGAGTGTTCGATATGATTCGCGAAAGACAGCCTGGAATCGAGTACGTGGTGATCTCAGAAACTCGAGCCCGAGAGTTTCGTGAGCTAATCGGCACTTCTGCCGATGCGGTGGTTCCGAATGGCCTCGATCTATCGACAGCGCTGGGACTGACCAAGGAAGTTGCCGGCTTGCTCGGCGAGGTCAATTCCCAGGAGGCTATCCTACTCTATCCAACCCGAATTCTGCAGCGGAAAAACCTTGAGCTAGCCCTACAAATCCTGGCTGCGTTGCAGAAACTCGATTTCCCCGCCTGGCTTTTTATAACCGGTGCCGCTAACGGGTATTCCCCAGGCACGCAAGCTCACTTTGCCAGCCTGAAGCAGCAAGCCTCCGAATTGGGCGTGACCGGGCGAATTCGCTGGGTGAACGAACACTTTTTCGTGGATGACGCCCAACTACGCAGTCTGTATCTCGTCAGTGACGCTTTACTGTTTACGACCAGGCAAGAGGGCTTTGGGCTGCCGATATTGGAAGCAGCCGCATTCCGGCTTCCAATTTTCTGCTCGGATATCGAGCCGCTCCGGTCGAATTTGCCGCCAGGCTCTATAGCGTTTGACCTTCGATCCTCTCCTCGAAATATTAGCTTAGCGATCGCGAAATCGCTGAAGCAGGATCGCGGGTTTCTCAGTCGGAAACTTATACTTCAGCACCATGCCGCTCGTGATCTGTATCGCGCAAAAATTGAACCGCTGCTGCAAAGGAAAATATGATTGCCACTGTCTCCCCGCACGACCTCCAGCTATTGCTGAACGCAGAACATCCTAATCCTTTCGGTTTTCTCGGAATGCAAGAGGCCGACGGCCAGCTTGTCGTTCGCGCTTTCCGTCCGGACGCAAAGTCGTTGAGCGTTGTCGACCGTAACGATCAGAAGCGACGGTTCCCAGCTGAGAGAGTCAGTGAAGAAGGCTTCTTTGAGGCGAGACTGGAAGGAGCCGAGTCACGGTTTGATTACCTCCTCGAAATCGATCGCTGGACCGGCGAACGATTCCACATCGCAGATCCGTATTCGTTCGGAACTCTCTTAGGTGATTTGGACATGCACCTTTTCTGCGAAGGGAATCACTACGAGATTTATAAGAAATTAGGTGCTCACCTATCCGAGATAAACGGACATCATGGAGTGATCTTTTCGGTATGGGCGCCCAATGCCCAGCGGGTTTCCGTGGTTGGTGATTTCAATGGATGGGACGGACGGGTTAATCCCATGCGAAAGAGATCGGAGTCGGGAGTTTGGGAAATCTTTATTCCGGAAATCGGCGAAGGCGCTCATTACAAATTCGAGCTCCGTGACAGTGTCGGTCAGATCGTTCTAAAAAGTGACCCGTTCGCGTTCTACAGTCAGCATGGTCTTCAGACCGCATCACTCGTATTTGACGTTAAACGCTTCGGCTGGAAGGACGAAGCCTGGATCGAATATCGCAATTCCAAGCAGTGGCACAAAGAGCCGATCAGTATGTACGAAGTGCACCTCGGGTCGTGGGCGCGTGTGCCGGAAGAAAACAATCGATACCTCAGCTATCGCGAACTAGGTGACCGGTTGATTCCTTATGTCTTAGACAGCGGCTTTACTCATATTGAGCTGATGCCGGTTGCTGAGCACCCGTTCGACGGCTCCTGGGGTTACCAGGTTACCGGCTATTACGCCCCGACCAGCCGATACGGCAATCCCGATGAGTTTCGTAATTTCGTGGACCGATGCCATCAAAACCATATCGGTGTGATCCTGGATTGGGTACCTGGCCATTTTCCAAAAGACGCTCATGGCTTAGCCCAGTTCGATGGCACCCATCTTTATGAACATGCGGATCCACGCCAAGGCGAACACCAGGATTGGGGAACGCTCATTTTCAATTATGGCCGGAACGAAGTCCGAAACTTTCTGATTGGGAACGCCCTTTACTGGTTAGACGAATTTCACATTGATGGATTGAGGGTCGATGCCGTCGCATCGATGCTTTATCTGGACTATTCTCGCACTGCCGGAAATTGGGTTCCCAATGTACAAGGCGGGCGCGAGAATTTAGAAGCGATCTATTTCCTCAAACGATTCAATGAGGTCTGTTACGAACGGTTCCCCGGCATTCTAACGATCGCGGAAGAGTCGACCGCCTGGCCCGGCGTCTCCCGACCCACCTTCCTCGGAGGGCTCGGGTTCGGATTCAAGTGGAATATGGGTTGGATGCACGACTTTCTCACCTACATGAGCCGAGAGCCGGTCTACAGGAAGCATCATCAGGGAGACATCACTTTCTCACTCCTGTACGCTTTCCAAGAGCATTTTATCCTCGTGCTCAGTCACGACGAAGTTGTTCACGGCAAAGGCTCGTTAGTAGCGAAAATGCCGAACGATCCATGGCAGAAGTTTGCTAATCTCCGGATGTTCTTTGCTTGGATGTACGCTTACCCCGGCAAGAAACTCATATTTATGGGAGGCGAATTCGGGCAATGGCGAGAATGGAATCACGACCAGAGTCTTGATTGGCATTTGCTCGATCATCCTTTCCATGCCGGTCTACGCCGCCTGGTTCAACACTTGAACTATATTTATAAGACCGAGCCGGCGCTGTGGCAGTTGGACGATTCCTACGAAGGATTCGAATGGATCGACTTCCACGATGCCGAGAGCAGCATCGTTGTTTTTTTACGGAAAGGCGAGAATGCGCCGCTCTTTGTGTTTCTGGTCAATGCAACTCCTGTACCGAGGTACGGTTATCGTATAGGCGTTCCCGGCGAAGGCTGGTACGAAGAAGTGGTCAATACCGATGCTGAGACTTATGGCGGGGGCAATATTGGCAACTATGGTGGAATCCATGCCGACGCGATCCCGTGGCAAGGCCGCACCCATTCCATCAGCGTAGTCCTCCCCCCGTTGGCAATGGTTGCATTCAAACGCCATGAGTACTAAGCGGTAGCGGAGGTTAGAGGTTAGAGTTAGAGGTTGCAGCTCAGCCTGCGGACTTCGTCCACCACTTGTAACTTGCAACCAGTAACTTGTAACCCGCAACTATTCGGTTCTCGACCAAATGCTGCCGTCGGCCAGGATTGTCTTGATCTTTTGGTTAACCGCGACCGCATTTGCCGAATGAATCACTTTTCCATTCTCATCCTCGGTAATTGAGTACCCGCGACGTAGTGTTTGCTCAGGTCCCAACAATCGGACTGCGCCGGTCAAGCGTTTGAGGTGGAGCTGCTCTCGCTCCAGTCGTTGCCTGACGGTCGAACACAATTTTTCCCGACATAATCCGATCTCTTTCCGGCGTCGTTCCAAGACTTCCGCCGGCTTGAACATCATCACCAAAGACGTCAATCGCAACAAAGAGTCACGACGTTGTTGCAACATCCAATCCCGAACCTGAGTCAGTCGAATCTCGAGTTGATCCACCCACTGTTGTCGCTCCGAGATCAAGCGGCTCGGTTCTCGAAAGATTGCGGCACCTTCAATTCGGTTCAATTTCAGTCGTCGAATTTCCAGGTGTTGCTTCACAACCCGTTCCAGATGCAGTCTTCGCGAATTGATCTGATCAAATAACGCGTCAATCGCCGGAGCGACCAGTTCCGCTGCCGCACTGGGGGTGGGGGCCCGCAGGTCGGCAACGAAATCCGCAATCGTGAAGTCGATCTCATGTCCGACCGCTGAGATCGTTGGAATCCGGCAGGCAAAAATTGCTCGAGCCAACACCTCTTCATTGAATGCCCAGAGATCTTCCAGACTGCCTCCACCGCGGCCAACAATAAGAACGTCAATCCGCATGGCAGCTTGATTTTCACTCAGATAATTGATGGTACTGGCGATTTCTTCAGCTGCACCTTCGCCTTGCACGCGAACCGGGCAAATGAGCAGTCGAAGCCAAGGGCTACGTCGCTGCAGGATGTTCAACATATCCTTTACCGCGGCGCCGGTGGGCGAAGTGACGAGCGCTACCCGTCTCGGAAATGGCGGAAGCGCTTTCTTATGAGCCGGATCAAATCGGCCTTCGGCTTCCAGCTTGCGTTTCAGTGCCTCGAATTTCGCCTGCAACAATCCGAGACCTTTGGTCTGTACCAGCTCAACAATCAGCTGGTATTGCCCTCTCGCCTCGTAAACGCTTACCCGGCCGAAGGCCTGCACCTGAACCCCATCCCGCAGAATCGTTCCGGCTTGCGCGGAGTAAGCGCGCGAAAACATCACACAAGCGACTTGGGCACGATCATCCTTTAACGTAAAATAATGATGGCCGGATGATTGTTTACGATAGTTGGAGATCTCTCCCTCAATCCAGACATCTCTGAGATGACCCTCCAGCAAATCTCGCACTCGTCGGGTAAACTCAGTAACAGAAAAAATTGTGGCCATGAATGAATCGAAGCACGCAGACTGAGAACCTAGAATCTAGGAGCTGGAACCGAGAATCTCAACTGCGGCGTCAGGTTGGTCTGAGGAGACGCGGATCGAAACTGAAAGCTTGCGGCTTCCCGATACGGAGAGAGCCCATCGCAGGGTGAGCGGGATTAAGAAGATAGTTCCGTTCGAAGGGAATGACTGCGCTGGGCACCTCTAACAAGAGCGATGCCGCCGATACCACCCAGTCGTCGCCGATTCGCGCCGCCGATTTGGGCGGTGGATCATCTCTCCAGTTTTTCGGCAGCCTTTCCGGCCTGGTAACCAGCGACTCGTCGAACTCGACGACGATAGCGACGTACGGGACTGCCAGAAGAAGTTGTGCGTCAGCATTCACCAACACTTCCAAAGCGGCCAGGGCTGGACTGGAACTCAGATACACAACACGAACTCCGCGGGAATTCCAACGGCCTCCATAACGATAGGCGCCCTCGCCATCGAGGGCGTTCTTGGCGTATCTTTTTTTCGAGATCCGCCAAGCCTTCACGAGAACACGCCATGCTCAATCCGGCCAAGCAGATCTTCGACCAGACGAGCTCCGAACTCGGTTTTCATGAGTTCCAAAGGTGTTTTCCCGGCCAGCGCCTTTGGTCTCGAAGAAAACCATTTTGTCGCGCGTTTGGGGTCCTCGAAGACCTGGAGGGCTCGGCGATAGAGCTTGCCGATTCGGAGGACACGTTCCGACTCGTCCGGTTTAAGGGTTTCTTCGCGGGCGACCTTGCGATGGAGGGTTCGTTTCGGAATTGAGATCAGCTCGGAAAGACTATCCTGGGAGATTTCAAAACGCTGTCCCAGGGCTACGGCTACCCGAGAAGAGACGCCGGTCCGCGCAATGGAATCAAGTGCAAGCGGATCTTCGATGTCCATTTCGTCCAACTCGGCCAGTGTTGTCATATGTCATTCTACGATTGCCATATGGCAAATTCAATCTCAATTTGTGGCATTGCAATATTGAAGCCGGACCCTAATCTATTTTCGAACCGATGGTAACGAGGCTAAAGGTTCGGGTGATGCCGAACGCCCCATCAGACCAGTTCGTGGGACTTTCAACGGACGAAGTTCGGATAAAGATCCAGGCGCCGGCTCAAGATAGCAAGGCGAACGCCGCCCTTATGCGGTTTCTTTCCGAGCTCCTCGATTGCCGGAAATCGCAAATCCAGATCATCCACGGCGAGAAAGCCCGGATCAAAACTATTGAAATCGCCGGCATTGATGCGCCGGAAGTATGGCGAAGGCTCGAGCTTCACAGGGATAGCCGCCATTGATTTGGATTTCATGGCGTCCGATCTCGGCGTTATTATTCCCGGCAGAATCTTTCGTCAAAGCATCGGATGAGGATTCTCGGCGGTCTCTGGCATCGGCTGTACTATATCCCAATGTTCAACGATTCGTTGGTCGTCACCCGAAAATGTCGACGACTGCGCGACCTCGATCTTGCGAATCGCTCCTAACGAAAACATGTAGTGCGACCATGTCTCCCTCAGCAATGGCGCGCCGAATGTCAAATTTCAGGTGAGGATTCTGGCGCAACCGTTCTTCCAGAGAAGCCACAGCTGCTTCGGCTCTTCGGGACTCCTGGATTGTGCTGAATGAGAGTCGCAGCCACATACCGTTCAA
>DASTDH010000303.1:0-5544 GCA_035710445.1 Chthoniobacterales bacterium | reverse complement strand
CCGTTCGCTATGGAGAAGAGAAACGCTTTCAATCGGGAATGCGTCCCTGCTCCCTCTAGCGGTGGCCCCCCACGGCCGCAACATCAAAGCCCTGCGGCGGGCGGGCCACGAACCGGCGCGCGAAAAGGAGCCCCTTTTTATTCGTGTCTTTTCGCGACTATTCGTGGTTGAGAATCTTTGCGTCGATTCGCGGTTAGTCTGAGGCGTCCGAATTTGGACGGGCGGCGATCTTCTACACAGCGCGCTCCGATTGCACTATGCCTCTCCGTACTTTCTTGCTTTTGGCTCTCCTCACGTTCGTCGCGGGTTACCCGTCCGGATTGGGCCTCTCCACGGAGTCCCGGAAAGCGCGCCGTGGGTATTTGCCAAGTCCAACGCCAGCTAATACGCCCACTCCGGGATCGGCTGATCAGGCCGTGAGTCCTTCGCCCCCCGGCAACACACCCATTCCTATCAGTGCGTTGACGTCCGACATGCTTGTCCGTCTCGAGATCTTCCTGGATTCTCATTCGTTTGGCCCGGGCAAAATCGACGGAAAGCCAGGCGAGTTTGTTAGCCTTGCCCTCAGCCGGTATCAAATAGCGCAAGGAAAAGACTCGCAGCCAGGACAGGTAGATGCTGCGCTACAACAAGAGCTCCAGAAGATAAAACCGCTCTGCATTGGATACACGTTCACGGAAGCAGATCAGAATTGGGTTGGCCGAGTGCCTCACCGACCGGCTGCGCTGGCCAAAGTAAAGAAAGCGATCTATCGTTCACCACTCGATTTTTTGGCTGAGCGTTTCCATTCGGATCAGGATCTCATCAGAAAGTTGAATCCAAAAATTAGATTCGATCAGCTAAAACCGGGAACCGTGATCCAAGTGCCAAATGTTCCGGCATTTCAAATCGAAACAATCAGCCCAGTTCCTGACGTTCCGCCGCATCCGGAGTTTTCCCAGCGAACTATTGAGGTGGATACCAAAGCGCGGGTGCTCGATCTGAAAGATGGAGATCGGCTGTTGGCATCCTTCCCGATTACTCCCGGTTCGCAACGATTACCGGCACCAGTCGGCACGTGGAAAATTATCAAAGTCACGATCCTACCGAATTTTCGTTGGGATGAAGCTATGCTCCAGCACGGACGGCGCAGCGGTAATTATCATCTAATTCCCCCCGGTCCTCGCAATCTGGTTGGTGTGGTGTGGATTGGGTTGAACAAAAGCGGAATCGGAATACACGGCACAGATAATCCAGACTCTATCGGACGTTCCGCCAGTCACGGATGCATTAGATTGGCGAATTGGGACGCAATCCGATTAGCTGCTGAAGTCACCACCGGTATGACCGTGCATATCTTTTAAACCGCAAATAGGCGCGAACTTTTTTCAACCACGAATGCACGCGAATAGACACGAATAGGAATTCTCATTCGCGTCTATTCGTGGTTACCGAGAGAAGCTTTTTTCAACCACGAATAGACACAGCCGCGACATCAGAGAGCTACGGCGAACAGGCTACGAAAAGACACGAAAAGGTGCCTTTATTCGTGTGCATTCGCGTCCATTCGTGGCTTTTATCGAAGTCCACTCGCGGTTATCAAGAGTCCATTCGTGGTTCAAGCAGCCAGGGCCGCCTTTTGTTGAACCTGTTTTCGAATCGGTTTCAGGTACCCTTCGCGGTTGCGCTTGCCCAGTTCTACTTCGCTGAGACCGTCCGCCACCACGAATTCGATATCGGTTACTCCGATAAAACCGAGAATCGATCGAATCCATGGTTCCTGGAGATTACAGGGAGCGGCCGGTGAGCCGGATCGGTAGGTGCCGCCACTACTGGTAATGATGGTAGCCTTTTTTCCGAGTACCAACCCTTTGTATCCGGATTCATCGACCGCGAATGTCCGTCCAACCCTGACGATTTGGTCGATGTAGGCTTTGAAAGCGGCCGGCACGGAAAAATTGTACATCGGGACTCCGAAGACGTATTCGTTCGCTGTTTCCAGCTCGCCGATTAAATCGTTCGAAATTGCCAAAGCTTCGCGTAGTTGGGGCGAGAGTGCATCGGGTGGAGTATAGGCGGCCGCGATAAAGTTTTCGCTCATAAGCGGCACATGATTGTGACCAAGGTCACGGTAAATAATTCTCCCACCAGGATGCGCTTGTTGCCAAGCAGCGGCGAACTCGCGGGTGAGTTGACGGGAAACGGAGCGCTCGCCGCGAGCACTAGAGTCGATATGAAGCAGTGTGGACATAGGCTGAACGGGTTTAGGACAGATGAAGCGTGGCGCGAGGACAGTGGTATGCCAGGATAGTGGGGGCTGGTCTCGGCCGGCTGAGACCGGAGAGCAAGCAGTTCACCAACAATCGCTGTCTAAACAACATATGTCGTGTAACCTACATTAGACGTTTTGGCTGTCAACTGCTATATTCAGCCTCCAGGCTGATCCGCTATGTCACAGTGCTCCGAACATCTCGACCCGCGCGTCAAACGCACCCGTCAGCTTCTCCTCAAAGCCTTTATCGAGCTCCTGGCTACCAAAGATTTTGAAGCGATCTCTGTGCAGGACATTGCCGAGAAAGCAACGGTCAATCGGGCCACGTTCTACGACCATTTTCCCGATAAGTTCGCCCTGCTCGATTACATGATCGAGGACTCCTTTCGAGAACTGCTTCGTGGCAGAATGGGGGATGCGACTCCGGCAGAACCGGAGGGTCTTCGCCGGATCATTCTTGCCCTTTGCGACTATCTCCAAGAACTAGGAGGCCGGTGCCCGAAGCAGACGCGCCAATTCGAACCGATGGTAGAATCGAAAATAAAGGCATTGGTTCGAGACATTCTACTGGGCGCACTGAAATGCCCGAAACATCCGAACGAATATCCCGCTCCCGAGCTGGTCGCCACGATGGCGAGTTGGGCGATGTACGGAGCAGCGCTCGAATGGAGCCGGAACAAACTTCAGCCAGCCGATGATTTTGCCGTCACCGTGTTACCGCTCATCACCGCGACGTTGCAGTTACCGATTACGCCGCGGGTTGGCGTCGGGGGTTCGTAGCACTTCGACAAACCACAAATGGTTCCGCGTTCGGAAAGTTCGCGTCGATTCTTCGTAATCGCAAGATGAACGCGAATGGGAGAATTATTCGTGTGCATTCGTGGTTCAGAAAGTTCGCGTCGATTCGCGGTTTCTTCGGCTATTTCAGGCCGCTCGTCTTAATCGACTCAACGAGCTGGCGTTGGAAGAACAGGAACAGCAGTAACGTCGGTAACGCGACAACGGCGGAAGCAGCCATAATGTAGTTCCAAGAGGCAGAGTATTGGTTCTGGAAGCTGGCAATCGCGACCTGTACAACCCACAAATCCTGATTGGTGGTAATGGTTAACGGCCAGAGAAATGCGTTCCAATTTGCCAGAAAAAAGAATACTGCCAAAGCCGATAGAATCGGCCGGCTGAGCGGAAGCATGATGTTCCAGTAGATACCCCAATAGCTGGCACCATCGATAATTGCAGCCTCCTGTAGCTCGCCCGGTATGGCGAGATAGAACTGTCGCAGCAGGAAAATCCCGAAAGCGTTAAAGATCGCCGGTATGATGAGTCCGGCGTAATTGTTCACCATTCCCAGGTGTTGCACTAAAATGAAAAGAGGAACGATGATGACCGGCAACGACACGAGAAAAGTCGAGAAAATGCTCAGAAAAATGAGATCGCGTCCAGGGAACTTGAGCCGGGCGAAGGCGAATCCGGCCATCGAATGAAAAGACAAGGCGACGACTGTAATCGTGCCGGCGATAAAGAAAGTATTTAGAATGTAGCGAACGAACGGTAGCTGGGTAAATACATACCTGAAGTTTTCCAAGGTGGGGTGCTGAGGGATCAAGCTGGAATTGAAGATTTCGGCCGGCGCTTTGAACGCCGCGGATATCATCCAGACCAGGGGCGAGGCGGTCAGAACAGCAAGTAGTGCCGTTGATAAAAAGAGCGCCCAGCGACTAAGATTAAGGCCGGTAGAAATCGGTGCGCTCATAGCAAGAAAGCTTGTTAGGCAAGATGGAAGCGACCGCCTCGAGTCAGCGCGAATAGAGCAATCGTGATGAGAAGGAGAATAATGACCAGAAGAGAAGCCATTCCGGTTGGCAAGGAAAGATTGGAGTGCACCGACGCAGATGTCGCCGGTCGTTACCAGCCATTAAAGCGTTCCCAAATCGCTTCTATCTCCGTGCCTTGGCGAACAACGTGGTAACAGGAATGCTGCGCCGCGGTTGCACAGGCATGGTTTGGCAGGATTCGAAGAGTGGTTCCGACGGGAAACTTGCTCAGATCGAGCCCGTGGCCGGACCGGTCTCCGATGATCCCGTGTTCTTGATTGGTATCCAGCACAGTCAAGTTCTCGATCGGATTTCCGTCGATGTCGCAAACCTGACCGTATCCTTGATCGACTTTTTGCCGCGCAGTACCCCGATCTCGGGAGAGAGCCATCCAACCGGCATCGGTAATGATCCAGCCTTTTTCGGGCTGATGGCCGAGCACGGTTGTTAGCACGGAAATTGCGATGTCCTCGATCGAACAGACCCCGAGTCCAGCCATTACCAAGTCGAAGAACACGAAGACGCCGGCACGAACCTCGGTCACACCAGTGAGGGTCTCGGCAAAAGTAGCGGTTGGCGTCGAGCCGACGCTGACGATTGGACAGGGAAATCCGGCCGCCGCCAGGCGTTCGGCGCTGTGGACTACAGCAATTCGTTCCTGCTCTGCCGTCGCTTGAATCGCTCTCGGACTGTCGCCACCGTAGGAACTACCGGCGTGAGTCATCACTCCGCGCAACTGAGCTCCCTTTCCATCCTGCACCGTCTGTGCAATCTCCAGCAGACCAGGATGGTCCGGTTGAATTCCCGAGCGGTGACCGTCACTATCAATTTCCAGCAATACCGGGAACCGCTCTCCCGTGGCCACTCCTTTCTGTGCAACGATGCGAGCGGCTTCGACATTATCCAATATCAGTGTGAGATCCGCACCGGCTTGTCTCAGACGGAGTGCATGATCCAACTTGTTAGGGGTGATCCCGACCGCATACAGAATGTCGCGGATTCCGAACGAGAAGAAGAAATCGGCTTCCTTTAAAGTTGAGACCGTGATTTTTCCCCCGGTCATATCGCCGCCCAGTGCAAGCTGAGTGACCTCGATGCTCTTTGCGGTTTTGACGTGCGGCCGCAAAGCGACTCCGAGCGCTCCTGTTTTTCTGCGCATCCGGGCGACGTTTTGCTCCAGACGATCAGCGTCAAGCACCAGACACGGGGTCTCCAGGGTCTCAAGCGTTTTGGCCATGCAGTATCCAATTATAAGCTGCACAAGAGATCGCGAAGGCAGATTTTTGCACAGAAGGTCACAGAGATCACAGCGCGGCGTAGCCGCAACCAAAATCGCGCCGTGAGAAGTGATTAGTACCTCAAAATAGCGGCGCTGGTTGGAGGGTAGAGGAAACCACGTTTGCTGCTCGCCGATAGATCGGTCCCGGAGGGACTCGGTGAAAGTAGCCCACCACTTTAGTGGTGGGGCCAGCGTTGTTTTAC
>DASTDH010000302.1:0-3740 GCA_035710445.1 Chthoniobacterales bacterium | reverse complement strand
TTCTTTCGCTTACCGCGGTACCCCTTTATCTCTATTTTTTCGGAATCGACTGGTTTCAGATCGCACTCTTCTTCTTCATGCTCTACGCCTGTGGATTCTCGATTACATTGGGTTATCATCGCCTCTTTTCCCATCTCGCCTTTCGCGCTAATTCGCTGGTCCGTTTGTTCACGGTAATCTTCGGTGCCGGCGCATTTGAGGGCTCCGTGCTTTGGTGGGCGGCCGAACACCGGAGCCACCACAAGCATGTCGATCACGATGAGGATCCTTACAGCATCTCCAAGGGCCTGTTTCACGCGCACGTTGGCTGGCTAATGTTCAAGCTGAAGCCGGAAACGTCTTTGGACAACGTCGCCGATCTAAACAAGGATCCACTTCTGGCGTGGCAGCATCGCAACGTAAATTTGCTGTCGTTGCTAATCGCGTTCGTGTTTCCCGCGACCATCGGCTTTCTCTGGGGCGGCTGGAAGGCTGCGCTTGGAGCTTTCCTGATAGCCGGTGTACTGCGTGTCGTGGTGTTACAACACTGCACCTTTTGTATCAATTCACTTTGCCATTACTTCGGTTCCCAACCGTATTCCTCAAAGTGTAGCGCTCGCGACTCGTGGCTGATGGCCATTGTCACGTTGGGCGAAGGGTACCATAACTACCACCACGAGTTTCAGCATGACTACCGCAATGGTGTGAAGCCGTGGCAGATCGATCCCACCAAGTGGATTATTTGGACTCTATCCAAGTTCGGTCTGGTTAAACAGCTCCGGCGCGTTCCCACCGAGAAGATCGTTCTTTGCGAGCTCGCGGAAGCACAACGACAACTGGAAAAGAGATTGGCGAACCCCAGCCTGTCGGCAACCGCCGCTGCCTATCTCACCAACAGTTACCAGCGGTTACAAGGCATTGCTCACGAATGGGCGGAACACCGAGCTAAGCAGATCGAAGTGACCCGCGAAATGCTGGCTGATCTTCGGCGTGAAATCCGTGCGGCATTGAGTGTCCTCCGCCTCCCCGATTTTGCGCCATCATCTTAGGCTGGTGAATGCGGCGATCTATTCGCCTTCTGCCTCCGCCTCTTTATCGGACATCTGATGGGCTTTGACGATTTTCCAATTTCCCGCTGCATCGAACTTCAGCGTGAAAAGAAAATTCGCCACCAGATCGCCCAGGTCACTCCGTTTTTCATTCACGGATAGATCACTGTTGAACATCAGCGACCGGTCCGAAAAAGCATAAAGTATCGCGGTGTTAGCATCGGTCCATTTGCGCACTTTCCAGGTATCCCAAATCCGCCGCTGGTAAGTTTTTTTCGGTAAATGCATCTTGGCGAATTGCGCCGCTTGGGCGCGTTTGAGCACTCGGCTTGTGTCGTCCTCGGGTGAACGCAGCTCTACCCATTTGCCGCCGCGAAGCTGATAAAGGGCTGTCGCGTTGTAACGGCCGCCGGCTCGGTAGTTAAGTGCAAAGCGCTTTGAGTCCGGTGCCCACACTACCCGTGCCTCATTCGCCCACTGAGGAGGCACGTTTTCGGAAAGATCCAACCCGGCTTCGGTTGTACCTGCCCTGATAATGCCGGCGCCTTCACCAGCATCGGAGCATCGGTATTCCCACTGTTTATCAGGTGAAACCCGGTTTGAGGCAAATGTGCTCTGGTTTCCCTCGGGATCGAATTTGAAAATTGCAAAGCCGCCATCTACAAAAAGATTGCCCGCTCCGTCGAAGGCCATGTCGTAAGGCCTGATGCCGGTAGCAAAGATGCTCTTTTTTCCGTCGGGTGTGAATTTGAGAATCGAGTGGCTGCTAAAACGATCCGCCACCAGAAGATTGCCTGCTCGGTCACAGATCAGACAGTGCGCGTTCTCGCCCAGATCAAGCCCGGTGGCAAAGAGGCTCCCGTTTCCATCGGGAGTGAATTTGGAAATCGAGTGCTTAATACTGTCGTACACAAAGAGATTGCCCGCACTGTCAAGGGCCAGGGCTGGGTAGCTAATCCCCGAGGCGAACGTGCTCTTAATGCTCTCGGGAGTGAATTTGAAGATCGATCGACTGGCGTAGTCGGACACATAGAGATTACCAGAAGGGTCAAGAGCCAAGCAACCAGGCTCGAGCTCGGTCGCTAGCGTGCTCTTGGTTCCGTCGGCGGCGAATTTGAAAATCGATCGGCCGTCCAGATCACCGACAAAAAGATTGCGCGCTCCGTCACAGATCAGATTAAGGGGGTTCTTCAGTTGGGTGGCAATCGTGCTCTTGGTTCCGTCTGGGCCGAATCTGGATACCGCGCCGCCGGAATCCGCAACAAAGAGATTGCCCGAGCTATCAAAGACTAGGCCGATCGGGTTCCTGAGCAAGGTGGCGAATGTGCTCTTGGTTCCATCGGGCGTGAATTTGAAGACGTTGTGACTGTCGCGGTCCGGCACAAAGAGATTGCCCGAGTCATCGAAGGCCAAGCCGTCCGCGTAGACCGTGATGGAAGCCAACATTGGCGTCAGCCAGGCAGCAGTGAAGAGGACGAATAATCTAATCAGCAGTCTCATCGTAAACCGGCCATTACTACTCCTTACTCCGACCCTTCGCTTAACTGTTCGATCCTCGCGGCGTTGACGTCACCCATAAACTGAAGACGGCGTTGCTCCCGCTCCGTTTGCGGAAAAAGTGAGACACAAACGTTGCCCCCTGATCGCGAGCCTTGATCCATCCACGCTCTCCCTCGCGCAGAAATGGATTGCGATCCTTCCGACTCTTCGCAATGAATTCGCTATAGTTTGTATTCAACGGCTGATCGGGCTGTGTCTTTAACTCGGTTTCGATGGGAAGTGGACAATGAAATTCATCGTCGTCCGGCGAATCGGCTGATCGCTTCGGTAGTTTTGCGCGCTGGGTTGGATCTTTGGCAACAACCACCCACGTACTTACTGTTGGGTCTTCCCCGGTTGAAGGAGAATCGACCGTCCGCTCAACTCGCATCGCGCCACTTGGGCTCGTATAGAGGAAATCGGGCTTTCTCTGCTCTGCTTTGCTGATGGACCAAATGAGAGAAACGGAGACGGCGAGAACTATCAATGAGTCATTCAGCTGCATGAGCTTCCTAGCGGATCACGTCAACCGGGTCAATCTCGCGCAACTCGCGAGAAAGCGCGCTGTCAAAAGGGGGCAGTCAACAAATCTGGCTCCTCGCTATTTCGTATGGTCGTGGCGGGGGTTAAGTCAGTTTCGCTACGATCTTCAGGTAAGAGGGAAACGAAGAACAAAGAGTTTTGAACAGGAGGCCTCAAAGATCACAGCGCAGCAAAGCCGCAACCAAAGATTGCACCGTGATAAGTGTTTGGTGATTAGAAAATAAAATAGCGACGCTGTTTGGAGAGAATAGGAATCGGGTTTGGCGCAAGGGGTAGCGGCGACTGTCCCTTGAGGCAGCCTCGTGTTCCCGGCTAAAGCGGCGAAACGAAGCGATTGGGGCGGCGAACCTAAAGGCGCAGTCGCCATCGCTCACCATCACCCTTGGGCAACACTGCTCGGGCGAACGACGCCGAGGCGACTGCGTTTTCGGACCGGGCGAACGAGTCGCTCCGTTCGGTTACTAAATTCGGTGACAAGAGGTGCTTCGGTTGGACAGTCGCCGCTTGTACCTTGCTTCCAGTAACATTTCTCCTTTTTAAGCCGCCCGAAAGGGCGGAACTCTGGAGGTGAAGAACTTGGCCGAGGAAGGTGGGAAACTGTGTCGCCGCAAGGTCGGCAGAACCTGTACG
>DASTDH010000301.1:0-2646 GCA_035710445.1 Chthoniobacterales bacterium | reverse complement strand
CCCAAAATGCCGTGAACTGGAGACTCAGGATGTCAACAGATCCACGCCATCTCACAAACCAGCTTTGGAAGGACTTGGCTTTAGCCGAGCCGCTGAAGCCGCCAGGAATTCGGGCTTTTGCCCCTGATGTCAACCGAGTCTTCCGTTCTTGGTTCATGATGAGCAGCTTCCGTTAAGCATAGGATTATGAGCATAATCTTACAGATTCAAAAAAATTAAAAGCTGGCCAATAGATGATCACGGACCAGGCCCAAAATTTTCTTTTTTTCCTCTTCATCCGGCAGGGTTCGGGCGACCGATAGCGCCCCAACCATAGCTGTAAACATGAGTGTGAAATTCCTTTCCTTTTCTCCAGAGTTAGTGCCAGGCATAAACTCCTTGATCTTCTTCTTGTACGCTTCCATGCTGGCTTGAATCTTCCTCCTGGTCGCCGGCCGTGTTCGCGCTATGTCGGGAGCAAGCGCTGCCATAGGACAGCCGATTGCGGGATGTTCGCAATGTTCCGGCGAAAGATATCGCTTGACGATTTCCTTCCATGCTTCTCCCGTCGGGCCGTGTTTAGCCCATTCGCCGACTCTTGCTGCCACATCACGAACACTCGCGTCAACGGCCTCCGTGAGAAGGTCATCTTTGCTCCGAAAGTGCTTATAGAACCCCCCGACAGTCAGACCGGAAGCCTTCATAAGTTTGGCGACCCCAGGTCCGTTCATACCTTCGGAACGGAAATGCCGAGAAGCGCACTCAACAATTCGACGGTGAGTCTGCTCCTTGTGTTTTCGTTCGTATCGCATGCGCTTTAGATTATAACTGTAATCCAGTGACTCATATTATGAAACTTCCTTGCAAGATCAAGAGGAAGAGGAGGGTGACCCACTCAAACGCGGAGGTGGCCTGACTGATCTGGTTATCGTAGAGACGTTGCTTGCAACGTCTTGCCAGATAGAGGCAAGTATGCCGGGTAGTAGAAGAGCGCTCAGCGATTCTATGCCGCCGCTTACGGTATCGTCAGCTTGCCGAGCGCGGAGCCGTGCAGGGAAACGGTCTTGCCTGCGATGGTGCGAGACGTTTTGATCTGTATGCGATAGATGTACTCGCCCGACAACCACGTGCATGCTGGGTTGCCAACATGGAGACGAACACGTACCTGGAATGGAGTACGGCGCTCTCGAACAAGCCACGTCAAGCCAAAGTCTGGCTTGAGTGGGGAAGTTGCCCATCATTTTGCTAGAGTCATGAACATGTCGTGATCTAAGAGAGATAACTGGAGAATTGAGATGGCGAAGACACCACTGATTTTTACGTATTACATTGCTGCCCCCCGGAGAAGGTCTGGAACGGATTCGTTTCAAAGGAGGCGAATCAAACAATCTTTATGGGGGCGAACTTTGAGGTGGACTTGAGACCTGGTGGCGCGATGACATTCTCCGGCCCGGGTAAGGATGGGAAGACGACCCGATATGTAACCGGTGAGGTGCTGACGGTAGACCCACCGAAGCTGTTCGAATACAAATTTGGCATGGGTGATGGAGCGGTGATGTCACGAGTGAAGGTGGAACTGACTCCGGAAACAGAGGCGGTGAAGGTTGTAGTGACGAATGACGGCTTTGGGGAAGACGATTCAACCTATGCTCAGAACGCAGATGGTTGGCCGCGAATCCTCTCGCGATTGAAGACCCTGCTGGAAACAGGAAAGACCTTCCGGCCGCATTAGGCGTGCGATAACCCCGAAAGAGGGAAGTCGGTCTCCTGTCGAAATCAGAACCGGCCGTCCCTGCGATTTGCGCAATTCTGTCTGTCCATCGTTTTTGTCACTAACAGGCTAAAATCGAACATCTCGATTCACGTGAGACCACCGATGAAGAAATCGCTCGCGATTGTCGCATTGGCGTTCATTGGAACGATAGGCTTCTCCTCCGACACGACCACGTCAGCCGCGTGGCAGGCCGATCTGCTCGAATGGCGGTCGCAGCGAGCCGCTCAGCTGCAGGCCCCAGAGGGCTGGCTGTCTCTGATCGGCCTGGAATGGCTGAAGGAGGGCGACAACAGCGTTGGTTCTGCTGCCGACAATCGCATCCGGATCGCGAAGGCGCCAGCCCACCTCGCCGTAGTTCAGCTCGAGAATGGGAACCTGCAGTTGTTATCCCCCCAGGGCGGATTTCCCAAGGACCTCATCGTCGATGATCATTCTCCCGAGGAGCAGACCTTATACGCCGACGACGCGGCCCAGCCGTCAAAACCGTCAAAGCTAAAAATCGGTACGCTCACGATCGTCCTCATCCATCGCGATCAGCGCATCGCGCTTCGCATCAAAGACCTCGACGCGCCCACCCGCGCCGGATTTCATGGCTTGCACTGGTACGCGCCGGATACGAAGTATCGAGTCCGTGCGAAATGGATTCCCTACAATCCTCCCAAGACGCTCGACATTCCTACGATCCTCGGCACTGTCGACAAGCTGCCCGCGCCGGGCGCTGCTGAGTTTACGCTGGACGGAAAAGTGCTTCGCCTGGAGCCTGTGCTCGAAGAACCGGACTCCAAAGAACTCTTCTTCATCCTCCGCGATGAGACCAGCAAAACGACTACCTACGGCGCCGGACGTTTTCTCTATACCGACTTGCCCGATCATGGCGTGTCGCAACCGGGAGA
>DASTDH010000300.1:0-5683 GCA_035710445.1 Chthoniobacterales bacterium | reverse complement strand
ATTCTGTTTGCGACGATGCGTTGGTGCCGTTCCTCCGGAACTGCCTTCCCGAGCCAAATCGAGGAGCGCTTGGAACAGCTCTCGGAGTTGGCAGAGTGCGTGGGGCGCCGCGCGCGTTGGAAGTGTCTAGTGGGCGAAGATCATTGCACTCATGGCGGAATGTACGCGGCGGGGTGGTGTCACGGAAGCGCCGGATTTGTGCACTTATGGACACTGGCTGGGGCGATCCTGGGCAACTCGGAATATAGAGTCCTGGCCGAGCGGGCAGGCCTTGATGTGGCGGAATCCGAAAGCCCGCTCGGCAATCTGTGCTGCGGGCTCGCCGGCCAAGCCTACGCCTTGCTGAACCTGTACAAACATACGCTTGACCAGTCTTGGCTGAGGCGGGCGCAAAATCAGGCAGAGCTTGCCATTCGGTCGATGGTTGGGCTCAGAGCGACACGCAAAGACCGGCAACTCGCGCTGAGAAACGAAAGTTTGTATAAGGGAGAGCTTGGGGTCGCGGTATTGGCCTCTGACCTGCAAAATCCTGAGTTTGCGGCAATGCCTTTCTTTGAGAGCGAGTGCTGAAAGGAAATTGCTGCGCAAAGAGTTTCACTCGGAGTGCAATCCGGCAGTTTCAACGTTATCGGGCAAGACTAGGAGCTCGCCTTTGGAAACGATCTTTCAATCTCACGAATGCGCGCGCGATAAACTTCAGTCTTCGCGTCAAAGACGGAAACAATATTCTTGAATTCAACGTCCGGCGCAAAAAGGTCCAACGAGTAGTCGTCGCGCAAAAGATCCAGGTATTCCAACATTCTAGGAAAGATTTTGCGCAGATATTGGTATGCCTCTTCCTTATGCTCGAAGAAACGATTTGCGACGGCCAAATACCAGTTGGATCGGACATCGTTTTCCTTGATGGCCAGTTTCGCTTGAGCCAAAGCCATCAAGCGCTGCATTTTCTGGCGAGCCTCGGCGTCTCGCCCAGAAGCCCGCAAAGCCAACGCGAGGTGGAGGCAGGCCCACTGCTCGTTCCCATCCTTCTCCAAAGCTGCGCTCGTCAACCGCACCACCGAAACCCAGTCCCCGAGCCGCTCGGAACACCCGACCTGTAACTCCTTTGCACTACTCCAATATGCCAATAGTTCCGGTGGCAACTGCCGAAGGCCCTCCAGTGCTCCTTTGAAATCTCTGCGTAAAATCTTTTGCTCGCATTCCATCAAGCGGCGTCGATCCGGGTCGACTTCGAGATAGATCGCCCGCTGAATCCATTTCTCCATCAATTCGTTGTCCCCTACAACCTTGCAAATAGCCCCAAGAAGAAATGGCTGGCTGGGATCTTCAGGATTCAGGCTTTCACATTTGCGGACTGCTGCATACCAGTCAGCGAACTGAGCCGTTTCGGCGAGTAGATTCGCGTTTCGGATGTTAACTTCCGCGTCGTTCGGTGCTAGTTGGAGAGCTTTCTGGATATATTCGCGCGCTTTTTCCAGCGAACCTTTGTAGAAAAACGCGCGAGCAAGCGCAGCGTAACCACGCACCTCTTCCGGATCAAGAGTGATTGCCCGCTGGCCGAAGCTGATCGCGGAATCCACCCAGAAATCCTCGTCGGCGAATCGCGTCGTTCGCTGGATGTAAGCGTTGGCCAGGCCAGCGTACCCGAGCGCGAAATTGGGGTCTGCTTCCAATGCCTGCCGGAAATAGACGATTGCCCTTTCGTTGTCATCTTTATAAAGAAGCTCGTACGATGCCTTTCCGCGCAGGTAAAGATCATATGCCGTGAGGTTCTCCGTTGGTCGTTGTTGGATGCTGGCCCGTTCATCGGCAGAAAGCCTGACCTGTAGAGCGGCGGCAATGTTTTCCGCCACGTCGCTTTGGATGGCAAAAAGATCTTTCATTTCGCGGTCATAGGACGCGCCCCAGAGCCGCCGATCGGTATGTGTGTCGTACAGGATCGTCACGATCTTAACGCGGTCTCCGGCGCGTTGAACGCTGCTTTCGAGAACGGTTGCCACTCCCAGTTCGGTGCCGATTTCGCGCAGAGGTTTACGCCCGACGGTGGGGAGGGATTTGTATCGCAATACCGAACTGCGCGAGATCACGCGTACGTCGGATATTTTTGAAAGCTGGAAAATCACCTCACTGGTCAGGCCATCGCTGAAATACTCGTTTTGTTTGTCGTCGCCCACATTGTCGAAGGGAATGACTGCAACCGACTTTTCCGGCTTGGCCAGAAACGAAAGGTGAGACAACTGCAAAAGCAGGATTGTAGAGAGGCCTGTCAGCAAAAGCATGGCTCCGCCGAGGTAAATCCACCGGCCAAGTTTCGGCGCCCGTCGAAAGTGTGGTGCAATTGGAGCCGACTCGCGCACAAGAATGCCGCGTGGAGCGCTTAGCGCTCGCATAGTCGCCTTCAAGAGTGTCAGTAATTCTTCCGGCGTCTGTGGCCGATCATCTGGATCTTTTTCCAAGAGGTGCGTTACCAGCGTAACAACCGGTTGCGGCAAATGCCGTAATTTGTCGATTGGCAACGAAGCCTGGAGATGCTGGCCAGCTACGTTGGCCGGCGAACCGCCGAACGGTGTACTTTTCGTCAGCATCTGCCACAGAGTGATCCCAAGAGCGTAGATATCGGAACGAATATCTACCGGTCGATTGTCGAACTGCTCGGGGCTCGCGTAGCGGGGTGTTCCCAGAAAAATGCCCGGTTGGGAGGACAAGGAATCATCGGAAGTTTCCGCAATCACTTTCACAAGGCCAAAATCAATGACTTTGATGACTGGACGGTTTCTTCCGTCGAACGAGACAATAATGTTAGCCGGCTTAATATCGCGGTGGACGAGACCCACTTGATCTGCTGCGGCCAGAGCGGCCGCCACTTGTGCGCAGATGTCCAACGCGACCATCACGTTCAGCGGGCCTCGGTTCGCAATGATGTCTTCGAGCGTCTCGCCGGGGACAAACTCCATAGCGTAGAAGTAACTGTCGCCACTTTTCCCGAGGTGAAAGACCGAAGCGATGTTCGGATGGCGCACACTGGCCGCAGCGCGAGCCTCTCGGACAAACCTCCCGTGAGCTGACTCGTCGCCCACGAATCGGGCGCTTATAACCTTTAAGGCCACGACACACCGGAGATTGACATCAAGCGCCTTGTAGGTCACTCCCATCGCGCCGCGCCCTAGCTCAAAAGGCGTTCCATCCTCACGCGTTAGGACCTCGTAATATTCGAATCGGAGTTGGGACGGCGACAGGGTTGCCTCGATGGATGATTCGCTGGTCACCTGCTCATTGGCGAGAGCGCCGCGCAGCGCACAAACCGGACACACATCGCGCTTGTCGCCCAATACCGCGCCGCACACCGGACAAACCCGTTTGCTCTCCGCGTTCACGACCGGAGGTGACCTGTCGAGGCAATCAATGCTCCGCACAAAGCATGAGTTTCCCGATCCACGGCAAGCGGATCAGTCGGCATTCGCGAACCAGGTACTCGAGTTTGTGCGAAAGCCAGGACGACGCTCCGACGCGTGGTTCGAAACTGGCATGCACGATCACTTGCCAGGCTCTTATTCGGTTTCATCCGTAGCCCTTTTGCCAACTTCTACACCTTAATAAGAGGCAAAGGAATCTTGAATTGCACTAATCCCATAGGTCGACCCATTTAGCGATCGTTCTCGATTCAAAGATGCGAGCGGAAATTGCGAAACTCGAAAACTAGAAAGCCTTTGTAAAGAATGGCGCTCGGTAGTTCTGCCGCCAACCAAAACCCCAAATCCGAACCCAAAAAAGCAATGGAAGCGCTCATTTTGCTATTGCTTATCTCGCTGGCGCTGCTGGGGCTAGCCACGGAACGAGCACCTGGTGGATAGGAGAGGGGGAATCGCTTCTAGCAGAGGCGCGGTTGATCAGTGAAAACGGCGGAAAATAGCGATCTAAATCCTCATCAATGCTATCGGAAGGGGTGGGATTCGAACCCACGGACCGATTGCTCGGTCGCCTGATTTCGAGTCAGGTGATTTCACCTGGAGGATTATCGCTCTCCTAGGGGAGAAGTCAGTCTAAATAAGCCCAAGTCAGCCCAAAACAGTGTCGGTAAAGTGACCAAAGGTGACCAAAATCCCTGGACCCTACGAGGATAATCAGATACAATCTCAGGCCGATGAAACGAGCAGTCCTGGAACCGGTCAAGGTGGAAAATCGGAATCGTCCGGCGAAGTGGCGAGTGAACGTTCCTCCACACCTATCCGAGACCGGTAAGCGGCAACAACTCTATTTCGAGACTCGCGATAAGGCGTTGAATCAGACAATCGCGATCTGGAATCGGCGGCAGACGTTCGGCGCAACCTTGGACCAGCTTGGACCGGCTCAGGCGTCAGAAGCGTTAGCGGCATACCGGCTACTTGACGGGACCGGCGTCAGCCTCCTCGACGCTGTAAACGGGTTTCTGGCGCTCCATCGCGAGCGATCCGCATCAACACTCTTCGGGAAGCTATTCGACGCGTACCTCGCAAAGATCGCGAACCGATCGGACAAGCACAAAGACGCGATGCGGCAGACTAAGGACCGGTTTCCGGCACTCCACGAGAAACTCGCTTGTGACATTGAGTCGCGAGACCTGGACGAACTACTGACACCGCTGCCGCCAGCCAGCCGGGACCTGACATTACGGCATTGGAGGAGCGTGTTTCGGTACGGCATCAAACGCGGATACCTGACCGCGAGTCCGATCGACCGGCTGGATTTCGCCGGGACCGAAGCTAAGGAGGTCGAGATTTACGCGGTCGCGGAGGTCGAGGCACTTCTCAAGGACGCTCTTGAGCACGATCTCCAGCTGTTGCCATTCTACTTGCTAGGCTGCTTTTGCGGTATCAGACCGGAGGGAGAACTCGGTTCTCTCGAATGGCGTTACGTCCATATCAAGGTTCGTAAGCCGCATGTGTCGATACCCGCAACCGTGAGTAAGGTCGGGAAGTTCCGGGAGGTGGATCTACCCTCGAACGCCGTCGCTTGGTTGAAGGAGTACCAGAACAGAGGCGGATCGATGGAAGGGAAAATTGTGCCGTGGGCTCACGAGGTTTTACGCAACCGTCGGCGAGCGAGCTGCGAACGCACAGGAGTGAAGTGGATTCAAGACGGCTTGCGCCATTCGTTTGCAAGCTACTGGGTGCCGATTCATCACGACATCGACAAGCTTCTTGTCCAGATGGGTCATACCGACAAGGCGACCTTTTCCCGGCACTATCATTCCGGTATTCCGAGAAGCGAAGCGGCGAAGTTCTGGCGAATCCGCCCACCCAAGCGCAAGGCGTCAGGCAAGATCGTTCCCTTCAAGGCTGCGTGACCTTGTTGGTCGGAAAAATACCACATCGAAACCACCATCTTCCCGTAGACAGGCGAAAGCCGGTCATGTAAAAATGCGCCAACATGAACGCAAGACCGCTCATCGCGAAGGTCTGCGTGGTCCTTATCGAGCGTTAAGCTGAACGCTCTAGATGGTCCACGCAGGACCGTCGAACGAAATTTGCGGACGCTGAGGAGTCGACCTGTGGTCGGTTCCGTTGAGGCGCATTGCGTGCAGGGGGGGTGATGAGAGTCGCTCATATTTTTGACACGGAACCAATAGAAAGAACTTACTATGAACGAAGATTTAATTGGAGTTAATGATGCCGCGAAGATTCTCGGCATTAAGACGAGCGTGGTG
>DASTDH010000299.1:0-4199 GCA_035710445.1 Chthoniobacterales bacterium | reverse complement strand
TCATCCTCGCGCACCTCGGCAATGGTGCGAGCCTGGCGGCGGTGCGTGACGGCAAACCGGTGGACACCAGCATGAGTTTCACTCCGACAGCCGGAGTGCCGATGAGCACCCGCTCAGGTGATCTCGATCCCGGGCTGGTTTCATATCTGGCGCGCATTGAAAAAATGAGCGCAAAACAATTCAACGCGATGGTCAATTTCGAGTCCGGCCTACTCGGCGTGTCGGAGACCAGCTCCGACATGCATGACTTGCTCGGCCGTGAAGCGCATGACGTCCGAGCGGCTGAAGCGGTCGCGCTCTTTTGCTACCAGCTCAAGAAATGGATCGGGTCTTTCGCCGCGGCGCTCGGCGGCCTGGACACGCTGGTCTTCGCAGGGGGGGTCGGTGAAAATGCTCCGACCGTCCGAGCGCGGATCTGCGACGGACTCGGCTTTCTCGGCATCGAACTCGATGAAAAACGCAACGTGGCGAACGCGGGTGTGATTTCCTCGGAAACCAGTCGGAACTCCGTGCGTGTTATTCGGACAGACGAAGAATGGGTGATCGCGAGCATGGTCTGCCGCGTATTGGGTCTAACAATTGAAAGTGAAACACGATCATGACAACAAAACAAATGAACGTGACGGATAAGCCGTTGACACCCGAACTGCTCGGGAAGATGGATGCCTATTGGCGCGCCGCCAACTATCTGTCGGTCGGACAGATTTATCTCCATGCGGGGAAGAACTTCCGCCGGACGCAGGATAGTCAGGTAGCTGAAAGAACCTCAGTCAGATACTGAATACCTTTCACTTTCATAAAAGCAATGCTTCGGGAAAGTCGCTGTAGGCAAAACAAGACAGGCGACCGGAGCATGAACCCATCGCGGCGTATGCCTGAAAATTGGATGCAACTGTTTACCTAACCCATCTGAATCACGAAATGAATCAAACTCAATCAAACCATTCTGACGTCGCGATCTCCGCGTACGGCACGGCCCGCTCAACGGTTAAGGGTGCCCCGCTCAGCTCCGACGAGCTGCAGAAGATCGACGCTTACTGGCGTGCCAGCCTCTACCTCTGCATGGGGATGCTGTACCTCAAGGACAACCCTTTGCTCCGGGAGCCCCTGAAACTGGAGCATACCAAGCCGCGACTCCTCGGTCACTGGGGCTCCGATGCCGGCCAAAGCTTCACCTACACTCACTTCAATCGGCTGATCAACAAGTACGACCTGAACGCCATCTATATCTCCGGCCCTGGTCACGGAGCGCCGGCGGTCCTATCACAGGCCTATCTCGAGGGCACGTACTCCGAGATCTATCCGGACAAGACTGAAGACGTGGTGGGAATGCAACGCTTCTTTAAGCAGTTTTCTTTCCCAGGCGGCATTGGCAGCCACGCTACCCCTGAAACGCCCGGGAGCATCCATGAGGGAGGTGAGCTCGGCTACAGCATCTCCCACGCCTACGGGACGGTCTACGACAACCCGGACCTGATCACGCTGGTAATGGTGGGCGACGGCGAGTCTGAGACCGGCCCGCTAGCCACAAGCTGGCACAGCAACAAGTTTCTTAATCCGGTCACCGACGGGGCAGTGCTGCCCGTCCTGCATCTCAATGGCTACAAGATCAACAATCCTACGGTTCTAGCTCGCATCAGCCACGAGGAACTGGAGGCGTTGTTCGTCGGCTACGGGTACACGCCGTATTTCGTGGAAGGCAGTGAACCCGATAGCATGCACCAGGCGATGGCCGCTACCCTGGAGCACTGCGTCCTGGAGATTCGCAGGATACAGGATGAGGCGCGGCGAAGCGGCAATGCGTCGCGGCCACGCTGGCCCATGATCATTCTGCGCAGTCCCAAAGGCTGGACCGCTCCGCGGCAGGTGGACGGACACTATCTGGAGGGCTTCTGGCGGGCGCACCAAATCCCGATTACAGACATAGCCACGAACCCGGCCCACCTCAAGCTGGTGGAAGAGTGGATGCGCGGCTACAAGCCGGAGGAGCTATTCGGCGAGCAAGGGCAGCTTATTCCGGAATTGAAGGAGCTCGCCCCCAAAGGACGCCGGCGAATGAGCGCGAACCCGGTCGCGAACGGCGGTTTACTGCGCAAGCCGCTCGATATGCCCAATTTCCGCGATTCCGCCGTTGCCGTCAAATTACCCGGGGCGACCCTCGCTGGGAACGTGCCCACCCTAGGCAATTTCCTCCGGGATGTCATGAGAATGAACATGACCAACTTCCGTGTCGTCGGACCGGACGAGACGCAGTCCAACCGGTTGGAGGCGATCTACGAGGTGGGCAAGAAAGTCTGGCTTGGGGAGTATTTTCCGGAGGATGCCGACGGCGGCCAGTTGGCCACGAAAGGCCGCGTTATGGAGATGCTGAGCGAACACACCGTTGAAGGGTGGCTTGAGGGTTACCTTCTAAGCGGCCGGCATGGACTCATCAACAGCTATGAGCCTTTCATCCACGTCATCGACTCAATGTTTAATCAGCATGCCAAGTGGCTGGAGGTATGTAATGAGCTGCCGTGGCGCGCCAAGGTTTCATCGTTAAATTTGCTGATCACGGCGCTTGTCTGGCGGCAGGACCATAATGGATTCACGCACCAGGATCCCGGTTTCCTGGACGTGGTCGCCAATAAGAGCCCCGGCGTGGTCCGCATTTATCTACCCCCCGACGCGAACTCCCTGCTGTCGGTCGCAGACCATTGCCTGCGAAGCACCAATTACGTCAACGTCATTGTGGCGGACAAGCAGGTGCATCTCCAGTACCTGGACATGGACGCGGCAATCGCGCACTGCACTAAGGGTGCTGGCATCTGGGCCTGGGCCAGCAACGATCAAGGCGTAGAACCCGACGTAGTTATGGCGAGCTGCGGCGACGTGCCGACCATGGAGTCTCTGGCCGCCACGGCCCTGCTGCGTCAGCACCTGCCTGATGTGAAGGTCCGATTCGTTAACGTGGTGGACTTGTTCAAGCTGGTACCGCACACCGAGCATCCGCACGGCATGACAGACCGCGAGTTCGAAGCTCTCTTTACTCCAAATAAGCCGGTGATCTTCAACTTTCACTCCTATGCGGGGCTGATCCACCGCTTGACCTACCGCCGCCCCGGTCAGCACCACATCCACGTGCGCGGCTACAAGGAGAAGGGCAACATCGATACGCCACTTGAATTGGCTATCCGCAACCAGACTGACCGCTTCAGCCTGGCCATTGACGCCATCGATCGGATGCCCCGTTTCAGCGTCACCGGCTCCGGTGTTCGCGAAGCCCTGCTCAACGAGCAAATCGCCTGCAAGAATCACGCCTATGAATTCGGTATCGATCGAGAAGACATTACAAACTGGAAGTGGCCCTATGAATAAGCAAGACCTTGCAGCGATCGTCAAGGCCATGGTTGCTCCGGGCAAGGGTCTCCTGGCAATGGATGAAAGCAATCGCACTTGTAACAAGCGATTTGAAGATGTTGGGATCGCTCCGACCGAAGAAAATCGCCGTGCTTATCGAGAGTTAATTCTGACGACGCCCGGCTTAGGTACCGCGATCAGTGGCGCCATCCTGTACGATGAGACAATACATCAAGCTAAGAAAGACGGGACTCCGTTTATCAAGCTATTGACTGACGCAGGCATTATTCCCGGGATCAAGGTTGATACTGGAGCTAAAGATTTGGCTGGCCGTCCGGGTGAGGAGATTACCGAGGGGTTGGATGGATTACGGGAGCGTCTATCCGCCTATTACAACTCAGGAGCGCGGTTCGCCAAATGGCGCGCCGTGATCAAAATCGGTGAAGGCATTCCGAGTCATGGTTGCATCGAGGCAAACGCCCACGCCTTAGCTCGTTATGCTGCTTTATGCCAGGAGGGAGGGATTGTTCCGATCGTTGAGCCTGAAGTTCTGATGGACGGTGACCATACCATCGAGAGGTGCTATGAGACGACTGAGCAAGTACTCCACACTGTGTTCAATCAACTTTACGCTCAGGGGGTGGCTTTTGAGCTCATGATTCTGAAGCCTAACATGGTGACGGCAGGCAAAGAATGCCCTAATCAAGCGAATGTTGCCGAAGTTGCCGAGGCGACAGTGACCTGTCTGCTACAGGTGGTTCCTGCTGCGGTGGGTGGGGTGGCGTTTTTGTCCGGTGGACAAAGCTGCGCATTAGCATCTGCCCACTTGAATGCGATGAATGCCAAGTATGCCTCCCGGC
>DASTDH010000298.1:0-5068 GCA_035710445.1 Chthoniobacterales bacterium | reverse complement strand
TGACTACATGCATGCGCGTCGGATTGAGCCAGAGAAAGAATGACTTGCCGTCCTTTCTGGCCTTGTCAACGAACTTGAGCGCAAGGTCGAGGATTTCATCATCCACCGTTTTCATCCGGTCTGGACAGAGCGGGCCAGCGTCCTCGATCTTTTGCTTGCCAATCTTGCCCCAGCGCGGCTGCTCGGTGGGATCGTCCACGTCAGTTGCCCAGCAATGGAGCATGTTGCGCGGCCCGACCTTGTCTTTGAGCGCGGCCGCGTAATTGGGATAGCACGGGTCCTCCATCGCGTCCAGGTGGTAGAGGTAACCGAAGAATTCGTCAAAGCCGTGCAGGGTGGGCAGGAACTGGTTCAGGTCGCCTAGGTGGTTCTCGCCAAATTGGCCGGTAGCGTAGCCCATCGACTTGAGTACGGTGGCGATAGTCGGTGCGTCGTCCGGCATTCCGAGAGAAGACCCAGCCTGGCCACCGTGGTGAGCCCTGTGCGCAGGTTGAGTGAGCTGGGCAAATCGTAACGGTCGTGAAGTATTCGCGGAGCTTGCGGGGCGTGGCGATGGCATCGGGTGGATTAGACGCACCGAGGAGAAACCCACGCGCTTCAGTCCCGGAACAATCGTTTGCAAATCTGGCGACTAGCAGGGCACCCGCTGCATAATGGCCTGTCCAGCAGGTCCGGGAACGCCCGAAATTGCTCCGAATTTCTGAAATCCGGGCGTCCCATTCCCTTTATATCTTAGGTAAAGGCCAGCGGGCTTAGCTCTATCTACGTGCTTATAGGCTAGTTAGAGCAACCAAACCGAAAAAATTAACCGCATCCAGGCTCGAACCAATCAAGTGAGCGTGAAACCCTATTTTATTTGGTTTTATGGCCGGCAGTAAGTAATACCTATGAGAACACAAACCATTCTACTGAAACTGCTTCGGGTGCTCACGTTTGCGGGCGCCTTCTCCATCTGGGCGCTTAATCCCGCTCAGGCCGACACCACCGGCAGGTTCGGCTTGGCTCGCAACGGCCCAGCTGGCGTGGATGTCGTGCAGAACCGACAACGCGTAGGCCCTTTCGCGACTTGGACCCGCGCCAACGACGTCGCGAATTATTATCGGCAGATGGGATACTCCACCACCCAGGCCTTCCACTCGGGGGACGGTTATTATTTTGACGTCTGGAGCTACGACGACATCGGTTAACCGGGTTGAAGATGCGCTACGTCGAAGCCCGCGGGAAAGATCTCTTTTCAGCTCGCACAAAAGAGAGGTCTTGAAGGAATAATTGCCAAATGAAAGCAGTATTTACCCGCCAGGGAAACGCTGGCTCGATTGGCTCAAGATCAAGTCACGGCCGCAGCAAGAGTTCGTTGTGTGCGGCTTCACAGAAGGCAAGGTAGTCGTAGTAAGAGCTTTGGCGCATACTGCTCGGTTGATATCGCGACGCCAAGCTTCGGTATTTTGGGCATGCTGGAAGCGGATTTAGCGAAAAGGATTACAGGAGGCAATGGAGCGATTGAGCCCACTATTTATCGATAAGTCGCCGGTCGCAAATCCTCCCAAGATTCCCGAGAAAATCCAGTGGGTTAAGCCGAAGTTGGTCTGTGAAGTGGCTATTGGCCGAATCGACCATCGACGGAGAACTGCGGCAGACGACGTTTCTGGGTTGGAGGGACGATAAGAGCCCGGAAGAAGTAGTACTAGAATAAAAGAGCCGGGAAGAGTCGACTTATTGCTCCAGTAGCGCTCTACTTTAATCAGGCGTGATTGAGTTTTGAGGCAACCATGAGTGGGCTCAAATTCACCGAAGAAGTCGCCCGGAAACTCGAACGGCTTTACCTCACAAAAGATGTGGTCGCGCAGCGATCGGAAACCATCAAGCAGCTTGCTCTCTGCCAGGGCGAGCGTGTGCTAGATGTTGGTTGCGGTCCTGGTTTTCTGTGCGAAAGCATGGCTGACGTTGTCGGTCGTTATGGTGCTGTCATTGGCATCGACATTTCGGGCGCATTGATTGAGCTATGCACGCGGCGCGAACCGCCGAAATGGCTTTCGTACCGGGTCGAGGACGCGACACAACTTCACCAGCCTGATGCCTCTTTTGATGCCGTTGTATGTACGCAAACTGCAGAGTACATCCCCGACGTCGATCGTGCCCTTTCCGAGGCATTCCGCGTTCTGAAGCCGGGTGGCCGAGCGATATTTGTTGCAACAGATTGGGAGTCTGTCGTATGGCACTCGGAAATGCCAGATCGCATGGCATTGGTTTTGAAGTCTTGGGAAACGCACTGTGCCGATCCCCATTTGCCCAGGTCACTGCCCAATCGTTTGGTCGGTGCAGGTTTCCGGTTCGATGGCGCGTCTGTCTTCCCAATCCTCAATCTCCAATGGAACGATGACGCCTACAGTAAAGGTCTGACAGGTCTCATCCGAGATTTCGTTGGGCACAAGAATGAGCTTCCGTCCGAAGACCTGAATGACTGGTACGACGAGTTCGCCCGACTGAACGAAGCGGGGCGTTACTTTTTCAGCAGTAATCGTTACATTTTCCGAGTGTCCAAACCGGCTCGCTAGGCAGCTCGGATATGGCTCTTGACAACCCTGCACACGGGCAGCTGTAGAGATTTTAGATTCCTTGACAGAGATAGTGCTTCTTTGAACACTGCTCCATATGGGCGAGGCTCCTGACGCTGCAATGCGACGAATCTTGGATGAACTCGAAGCCAATCGAAAGAGCCGAAGGACCGCCTGGGCAACGCTTCAACGCTTACGCAAATTCTTGGAAGCGAACGGCGCGAGAATCAGCATCCCTGACGAGCGAACCTTCGAGAGCGAAGGGGAAGCGGTCGAGGCGGGACTAAAGCGAACGATCGAGAGACGAGACACGGTGATGCGCAGCCTCATCCGGGCTGTCTACCGGTTCCGGGATGCCACTTTGGTTGACGAAAAGAAGGGCGACTTTGGTAGCGCTCTGCAAAATCTATATCGGGAATTGGAGCGAGCCGAAGAACAAGTTGGACCACCTTAGTTGCTGGCGGTTGAAGCCGGAAAGGTACAGCATTGGGAGCTAAGTCCACCCAAAAAGCCACCTAAGGATCACCACGCTAATCACGGCTACTACCAGTAGGATGATCAGCGCAGCGTCGGATGACGGTCGGCGCGGGATCACAGGCAACAGTAATAATCAAAAATGAAAAACGTCGACGGATCCTTCGCGCAATGTCTCTTCCACATCATAAGAGGCTATAGGATCCATAGAAATCGAACAATTAGAGTGAGGCAGCGAGCCGCAGGCTTTCAGAATGGCGCGATTTGTTCGCGCGGAAGCACGGTGATTTAGTGGCTCAAGCTGCCGGCAGCTTTTGCCGATAAGAGAGAAATCAACCCATGGGCGTGCGGTTCCGTAAACGCATCAATCTGTATAACATTAGCCGCCAGGGCGTCCGGGACGCGTTCTCGGTGCCTGGAACCGGTGTCAGCTACCAAACCGAGCGCGTAGGGGCTGGACAGCGTCAGTGGCCATTACGAAAACGTTCGAGCCGGTCTGCGTCGCCGGGGAGCATGGTCGCATTCGTCGCGGTCACGGTTGTCATCCTTCGGGTTCTGGCGCACCTGCACTAGTCGAAACCTATGCCGAGTGAGCTTTTCGAGGACGACGTCACCTTCGCAGTCCTCAATGAAGAGAACGTACCGGTTCTGTGCGATTCGAAGACGTTCCACCGAAACCGGCGCCAACCCCGGCTATTACCCTTTGCCGTCGCTCGGGAGTAGCAATGCCGCGCTAGCCAAAAATAGAAAGACCGCGGCTGAGCCGACCCATTCCCAGAAGGCCAAGTGCCAAAGAGGCGAATGGCGGAACAATTGATAGATCGGTAAAAGTCCTAGAACTCCAATCCTTGGGATCAAGACGCAGCAGCCACACCCGATCAAGGTGATCAACGCGAGAGACGTTAAAATTGTCCACGCGACAACCAGAGTTCGCGGGTAGAGCCGGCGATTAGCTACTGCTGCGGCGGAACCCCGATGAGCGCACCACGAGAAACAGATGATCCCAATCCCTAGCCCGAGAGCGGAGGCGCGTGCGAGTATTTCGTGAATTCCCAGCATCCCCAGGATTGGATGAGAATGACGCGTCACAATCATGGCCGCAAGAATCAGGGCGATAAACCCGCCAATGAAGAACGCCATACCGACGTTTGCCCCGAGCGGAGAACACGGCCTCAATCGGTAGCCGATATAACCTCCAAACGGGATTGCTAAGAGCCCGGTTAAAGACAGACCAAGAGACGCGATCCAATGAAACTCGGGATTGTGACGCGGAGAAAGCAGATTCGAAATGACGCTGGAACGCCAGTCATAGCTTTTGGGGAAAACCGCAACAGCCAAGATCAGGGTACCAAAATAGAAAATGAAAATGAGTGGAACGAGCGTCGAGACCAGAGTTCGTCTTGATACGTTTCCGGAAAAGAAATTTAACAGTCGTTTCAGGCTCATCTCCCAGGCCATTGGTCGAGTATAGGTCTTCCCGGTTCAATGACAGCGCAATCGACACCAAGCGCAAAGAGAGCGAGCGCGACCGTCGTAATAAACTCTCCCTAAAGTCATACCTGTTATGACTTACGCGTGCCGCGGCGTTGCTTCTTAAGGAAGGCTTGCAATCGGAATCCCCGTTCAAGGGTGGTATCGTTTCTGCCAGCGGACCAATAATCTCCCATTGCCGCCGGTACGCCGAGCATCCGTGCACAAAATTTGCGGTGTTCTTAGCTGGTTACAAAAAGAGTGTCAGCTCATCGACCTTGATACTGCATGAAAAGTCTGAGCCCCGATAAACTAGTGATGCCATCCTGAGACAGCCAGCACCAGCAATAAGTAGCGAATTCTTCCTAGCGTATAGCCGAGCGGCTGCGGTGCCTGTCGGTGCGCCCCCCTTGACGACATCCGCTGTTGGATCCTACAATTTTAAAGACGTGCAGAGCGCCCACGTGGTCATGCCAATCAAGACGACGACCACGATCCAAATGGTCCACCAAATCGCTGTAATAGATGCGGATGCCAAGCTCCAACTCTCTTAGCGTTAGACTTCGAGC
>DASTDH010000297.1:0-6738 GCA_035710445.1 Chthoniobacterales bacterium | reverse complement strand
CGCCTTTGCTCACCTGCGCTTTCGCGGAGGAAAGAGCCTGTTTGTCTTGTTACTCACTTCTTTAATGATGCCCGTCCAAGTGACCATCGTGCCGCTCTTTCTCATGATGTCGGCGGTAAGTCTCGTCGATACGCAGTGGGCGGTAATTCTACCTTTGGCGACGAATGCTTTCGGCGTTTTTCTGATGCGCCAATTTTTTCTAACCATCCCTCGTGAGCTGATCGAAGCAGCGCGAATCGATGGCGCGAATCAGTTCACTATTTTCTGGAGAGTCGCACTTCCTTTAGCTAAGCCCGCCTTAGCAGCCCTGGCTACTATCACATTCACCAATACTTGGAACAGTTATTTTCTTCCACTCGTCTTTTTGAATAGTTGGGAAAAAATGACCCTACCTCTAGGAATGTTTGCTCTGAGCAACGTGTATGGCGCTGGCAACGTTTCGGTGATCATGGCTGCGGTGGGCTTAGCCATTTGTCCGGTCCTCATTCTGTTTTTAGCGGCGCAGCGTCACATCATCTCCGGCATGGTCGGAAGCGCCCTAAAGGGATGAGGGCTATCAAGACTCTCAGAATATGACTAATGAACACCTAAGCGGGTTTTTACAGAACATAACCAAACTCCGTAGCGCACGTACCGGACGAGCCTCGAGCTGGGATCAAAGCGGCAAAAATCAGGATTACTGGGTTATTTCTCCAGGTGAGGAAGTGATACTGGCAGAGTTAGTCGGTCCAGGGTGTGTCACTCACTTTTGGATGACTCAATTCTGCCGGCGGTTGATCGGTCCCGGGCTGATTGATCCCGTCCTCGGCAGTTATGTTGCGCCTGTGTTTGAGATCCACAACGCGCTCGGGATGAATTGGGAGGAACCGGATCCGTTTTATTACCGCAAGGTCCTCCTGAAAATCTTCTGGGACGACCAAGAGCAACCAAGCGTTCTCGCGCCGCTAGGCGACTTCTTTTGCATCGGCCACTCGATTCCCGGTAACTTTTCCTCGCTTCCGATCAATGTTTCCTGCAAGCCGGAGGAACGGCATCGCTTTGGCGGCAGTGCAGCACTGAATTGCTATTTTCCAATGCCGTTCCAGAAAAAGGCAAAAATGGTGATCGAAAATCAGAACGATATTCCATATGGGCAGTACTTTTACATCGATTACGAACTTTATCCGGAACCGCTTCCGGAGCCGGTCGCCTACTTCCACGCGCATTGGCGCCGAGAAAATCCGTGCCCAGGTTGGGCACCAAAACTGCAGGTGAATAGCCCGGAGGTAAACATAGCTCACTTGAACGCCGCAGGTAACTACGTTGTCCTCGAGACCGAAGGCCGGGGACACTACGTTGGATGCAATTTATCTGTCGCGCACTTCCAAGGCAGCTGGTGGGGAGAAGGCGATGAAATGATTTTTATCGATGAAGACGAGTGGCCGCCGAGCCTTCATGGAACCGGAAGTGAAGACTATTTCAATCACGCCTGGGGCATGCAAGACAATGCCTTTCTGATGAATGGTTCAGCCTTACACGAAAGCATTATACCCGGTTATCAAGTAAGCTATCGTTTTCACCTGGCCGATCCGATCCACTTCTCCAAACGCATTGCTGTGACTTTCGAGCACGGTCATGCCAACCATCTCGCCGATGACTGGAGTTCTACTGCCTACTGGTACCAAACTTTACCGTCTCCAGTGAAGGTTATCTTAGCGGTTTCGGACCGGCTCCCTACAGCGCCAGCGAAGTCCCCCGTCAACCCGATCGATCATTTCACCCATTCAGATGATCAACGGATGGCGTTGGAAGCTGCTCGCGAGCGCTTCTCCAAATTCAAGGCGGTGCGCCAGGAACACCTCAACCGAAAGATCGAGCGTACTCGGGAATATTCTCGCCTCAATGTCGAGCAAGCGCGGACGCTCCGGCATCGCTATGATCGGCAGTTGCAACCATGACGGATTTACCTGCTGACGCCTCTCCCTTAAACCACGCGAGCGCCTTCCAGGAAATGCGCGCGGCGCTGGCGGATGACCGGCACCGTCCTCTCTATCATTTCCTTGCGCCCGCTAACTGGATGAATGATCCGAATGGCGCGTTTCTTTGGAAGGGCAAGTATCACTTGTTCTATCAATACAATCCCACCGGTCCGTTCTGGGGGACGATCCATTGGGGGCACGCGGTCAGTTCAGACCTTGTGCACTGGGAGGATTTGCCGATCGCGCTCGCACCATCAAAAAATGGCCCGGACCAGCACGGCTGCTGGTCGGGTTGCGTAGTGGACGATGATGGTGTTCCCACTGCTTTCTATACCGGACTCGAACCACAATCGGTTTGTCTGGCGACTGGCGACGATGAGTTGAAGAACTGGAAACAGCTCGATAGGCCAACTATTAGTGGACCCCCACCGGACTTGCCTCTGACCGGTTTCCCTTCTATTACCGGACATCCGTCAGCTGACTTTCGCGATCCGTTTGTTTGGCGGGAAGCTGGCCGATGGTTCATGCTGGTCGGAGCCGGAGTGCGGGAAAAGGGCGGAACGGCGCTGCTGTATGGTTCCGAGGATTTACGGCACTGGAGTTATCTCCAACCAATTTTGAGCGGCGTCATCGGAACCGATTGCGACATGTGGGAATGTCCTGTGCTGCTTAGGTTTGGCGACTATCGCGTCTTATTGGTCTGTCCTCATCCGGAAGCGAAGCACGTTTATTGGATTGCTGGCGCATGGCGGAACGGCACGCTGCAGGGACGGCGGCGAGATAAGCTCGACTGGGGCACGTATGTCTACGCGGCCCAATGTTTGCACGACTCCACACACGATCGTTATTTGCTCTGGACCTGGATCAAGGAAGGTCGTTCGACCGAGGCGCAACACGCTGCCGGATGGTCCGGAGTGCTGAGCCTCCCGAAAGAATGCAGCCTAGATATGCACGGCAGCCTAATCGTCAACCCTGCCACTGAACTTGCTTCGCTGAGAAGAGAGTCCCGAAGGATCATCAATGAAAGGCTGACGCCAGCCGCAGAGAATCCACTTGCCGGATTCCAGGGCGATTGTCTCGAAATCGACGTCGAACTGTCATTCGATGAGCCAGCCATCTGTCATCTGAGCCTGCGGGTTAGTCCGGATGATGCCGAACAAACGACGATCATCTATGCCAGCAACGAGGAGACGCTCACGGTCGATTGTAGCCGGTCTAGTCTGGATCCTGCCGCAGATCATCAGTTCATTTCCGCGCCTCTAAGCCCAGATCAACGAGGCCGAATCTGTTTTCGGGTATTCCTCGATCGCTCGGTACTGGAAGTATTCTTGGCTGGTCAAAGATGCGTCACTCAGCGCCTGTATCCCACTCAGGAGAACAGCTTAGGCTTGAGATTTAAAGTGACCACTGGTTTGGCAGTCATTCATCGCCTTTCCATATGGAAGCTAGTCCCAATCTGGCCGAATAAGGTAATAACCCTTAGTAGCTGAGCAGCGCCGCGCTGAAATACTGGTTTTCAAAATGGCAACAATCAAAGATGTCGCGGAGTTGGCCGGAGTCTCATTCAAAACCGTGTCGCGCGTCATTAACCGAAGTCCCAATGTCAGGGATGAGGTTCGACAAAAGGTGTTACGGGCAGTCGATGCCCTCGAATACCGCCCGCATCTTCATGCCCGGCATATGCGGACCCAGCGATCGAAAGTCTTCGCCTTTATCAGTGACGACATCGCCACAACGCCATTTGCCGGCCAGATCATTCAGGGAGCCCAAGTGGCTGCTTGGCGGTACGAGATGCTCCTGCTGATGTTCAATACGGGTGGCGATCCCGTCGTAGAAGAAACCGGCGTCGAATCGGCGCTTGAGCGCGGAGTCGAAGGGATCATTTTCGCGACGATGTATCATCGGGCGGTACAAGTGCCCAAGAATGCCCTGCGTGTCCCGCTCGTGCTGGTCGATTGTTTCGCCAGAAACGGAGGCGTTTGCAGCGTCGTACCGGATGAAGTGAACGGCGGATTTGCCGCTACGAAATTGCTACTCGAGAAGGGACATCGGCGTATTGCCATGATCAACGCTGATCTAAAATACCCTGCTGCCGCGGGGCGCCTTGCTGGGTACCGAAAAGCTCTCAAGCAATTGCGAGTACCGTTTGAACCGAAGCTGCTCCGGACCGGGGGATGGTGGCAAGATGACGGTTACGAGCACGCCTTATCGCTGCTTCAATCGAAGCAGATCCCGACTGGGATCTTCTGCGCGAGCGACCGTATTGCCATCGGTGTCTATGATGCCTTGAAGGAAAAGGGCCTGAGAATTCCTGAGGACGTCTCTGTGGTAGGGTTTGACGACCAGGAATTGCTAGCCGCGCACAGTCGGCCGCCATTGACAACGATGCGGATCCCCTACTTCGAGATGGGTTCATGGGCGGTTGATCGATTAATTAATGCCGCTGGAGATGGAAAATCGCTCAGTAACCGGCCGATCACGTTGGAGTGTCCGTTAGTGCTACGTGCTTCCGTGGATAAACCGGTCGCACAAAAACATCGCTCGCACCGGAAATCGATTTCGGCTAAATCGTAGACTGGTTACGCCACGCCAGTTGCCCGCAACAGCAACACGATTCGCAAATCGTCACCCCCTCCACCCTTGCTCTCGAGAGGGGTCACATACCTTGTCCGTAAGTGCTTCGAAACGCAGGTATGTATAATAATTCTTAGGCGAGGCCAATTCTTCGGTTGTAACTTTCCAAATTGACGCCTGCCGAAGAAAAGTTTTGCGAAATCTTGTAAAAGACTTCGGATGGAGCGACCAGGGCCTAAGCAAAGCGGAAGGCTCTGCAACTTCGGAACCTTATGTTAGGTTGTCTTCACATGAACTCAATGAATCGTGCACAACCAAAGGTAGTGGTCGTTGGTGCGTACAACGCAGATTTACGGGTGTCGTGTGAAACGCCACTTGTTCCAGGAAAGAGTATTACGGGTGGCCCGCTGCAGATTTTCGGTGGAGGCAGAGGGGCAAACTGCGCGGTTGCCGCCGCCAGGGCCGAATGCAACGTCTCGTTCATTGGCGCCTGGGGCCGAGATGGGTTTGGGGAAATGGCTAAAGGACAACTTGCCGCTGAGCGGATTAACCTCGATTACTTCGTCGAAGTGCCGCATGCCAACACTGGGACAACGCTGAACTTAGTAGAAGCTAACACCGGTAAACACTTCCTAGTCTGCGCCGAGTCGGCCAATGATCACGTCACACCCAAGATGATTCAGGCTGCGCGTGACATCATCATCTCCGCGGACCTGGTTATTTCGGAGCTGGAAATCCCTCGCGAAACCGTCTGGGAGCTCATGAAGCTCTGCGAACAACATTCACTTCCTTTAGCCTTGGATATTTCGCCGCTCAATCGCACCGATCGAATACCGGAAAGTGATATTCTTCTAGTGGTGTCCGAATCAATCGAGGAAGCAATGTCGATCACAAAAACTGAATCGCCTAGCTATGCGATAGAAGAGCTCCATCGCCTTGGCTGTCAGAACGTCATTCTGATCGATAACAGCACGGAGGTCACCCTTTCCGACCAGCGAAGCACAGAAACGATATCGGTTCCCATTGCGTGCATCGTCGATCGCTGTGGTGCGACCGAGTGTCTGGAGACGTGGACAGCTTTATCGCTGATCCGGGGGGCTTCACTGGGTGAGGCTTGCCGGGAAGCGGTCATCGCAACGAGCTACAGCTTGAGCTGTCTGGGCGGTCACCAGGGAATGCCACGACGTTCAGAGATCGTCGAGCTGGCTTAGAGGCTTTCCACCGGCCCCATTTTGCTCTTCGATAACTGAAATGACCTTTTTCATTTGGCCATTTCTGCCTCCTTAGCGGCTTCCGCCAACGCCTTATTCTAAAATCCCTCGAGAGCCGTCAGGGGTGATCCCTGTCAAGATTTGTCGTTCTCCGCTGTTTTCTGTGGGTAATGAGAAATAGAAGGCCGCCGCTCTAAGCTCGGATTTTTTTAACCCGGCCACTATCCACACGAACCGCGAGGAGCCAGATTTGTTGACTGACCCCTTTTTTTAGGACAGCCACGGGTCACCACAACCGTCCACCTGTCCCTGCGCGCCCGTGGTCAATGCGCGGGCCGTATTTCGCGAACCGCAGGATGGCTAGTGCAGCAGAAGCTCCGGACGATACTCAAAATGCATGGTGTCGTAGTGATACCACTTGCCGCCCCAGATGAAGCCGTGCCGCTCAAAAATTTCCACGATCTCGTGCGGAATCCGATTCCGATACCGACCTTCTTGGTCGCGCTGGCCGTTCCAGCGCCAATAGTCTGAAAAGTCCGGATTAATATCGATTGCGATCCCGAAAGAATGGGCGCTCAATTGTTCGGATCCGGCAATTCGCCGCCAAATAAATGTTCCGCCTACCTTGGTGACATATTTCTTTGTTTCCGCGGGTAGCTGTTCCAGTTCTTCCGAGATGGCGCTCAATTTTTTGTCCACCCCGTTAATCGTGGTGATCCGCACGCTTTGATGGGTCGACCGCGGAAGCCACGCGATACTGGTCAGATGCGACTCGACTTCTTTAGCGCTGGCACCGTACATCGCCATGAAAAGCTTGGCGCAGCGAAATCGGCCAGGATCAAAGTTCATTGCAGGCGCTGCATAAGAGCTTTGACCAACCGGGTATGCCTGCGCCAGTTCATCTTGCGGGTCAGGGTCTGAGAGGAGTTCTTCGTAGGTCTTGCTTCGTCCGTCATCGAACACCAACTCAGAGCCACTGCGGAGAATGAGTTTAT
>DASTDH010000296.1:0-14444 GCA_035710445.1 Chthoniobacterales bacterium | reverse complement strand
ACGCTTTTTTTGCCCTTGGTTTTACAATTTCGCTCGAGAACTACGCTATAGAAGTGACTTTTGGATTCGTACAAACCGAAAGCCTGACGGGTTTCGAATCGAAATCGAGGAGTTCTCGATGCTGCCGGAGCGACGCTCTGTGGATTTCTTCGGCTGTGAAACCGATACCGCGCCGGCGCAGCTCGTAGGCTGCGGAGAAAGGTCTTGCCTGGAACACGAATGTCTTCAATCCGATCCTGGTCGATTGAATTCATGCGGGCACCCAGGTACCGGAGCTGCTCGACTTATCGATTGCCTCAAGAATTTCCTGGTTCCGTGCGCCGAATTCAAAATCCGGAAAACAGTTCTCATCCCGTCCGATAGCTTGAACAAGATCGTGCACCTCGAATACCTTCATATCAAAATAGCCCAAGCCGCCGCCGGCGAAGTCAAAGCCAAAGAAGGCTGAATATTGCGGTACTTGCGATCCGCAATAGATCGTGACGAAACCGCGATCCCGCTTTGCTTCCCTCATTCGAAAGACCTGAAGTTCATTGAACCTTTCGCCGTTGTTCACGATGGTACCCTCGGTGCCAGAGATCTCCCAGAAGATCCCAAAAACGCGACCGGCACAGATGCGCGAAGCCTCGATGACACCCGCAGCGCCGGAGGAAAATTTCACTAGAGATTGGATTTGATCCTCGTTTTCGACGATTCGTTTTTTGGCGTCAGCTGCCACCTTGCTTCCATAGCCGGCATCGAATTCGGGTACCGGACGCTCTTTGAAAATCGTTTGCGCCTGCGCAGCAACCGCCATCACGTCACCCATCAGAAATTGTGCGACCGAGACGGCATGCGCACCGAGATCGCCCAGGGCGCCGGTGCCCGCCAATTCCCTGGAGCACCGCCATGACCAGGGCAAAGAGGGATCATTAAAAAAGCCCTGATCAAACCTGCCTCGGAACCGCACCAGTTGACCGATCTCTCCACGCTCGATGATCTGCTTGGCCACCAGCGCCGCCGGAGTTTTGATGTTGTTAAAGGCTACCAGCGTCTTGACGCCGGCCCTTCTGGCTGCGGCCGCCATTCGTTGTGCGTCTTCAAGCTTCACGGCCATGGGCTTCTCGCAATAAACATGTTTACCCGCCTCCAGGGCGGCCAGAGCCGGTTCGACATGCAAATGATTGGGTGTGGTGATGTCAACAACATCCACCTCTGGGTCTTCGATTAACCGGCGCCAATCACCGTAAGCTTTAACAAAGCCCAACCTGGACCGGGCCTGCTCCGCCAGCGCGTCGTTCTGATCCGCAATCGCGTACAACTCCGGCCTGCGAGGCAGATTTCGATATAGAATCCCAGCCCGCCGGTAGGCGTCCGTGTGGGCTTGTCCCATGAACCCGGAGCCAATTAGACCAATATTTAACGGTTTAGACATCTGTTTAGTTCCTGGCGAGCGTTCAGGATAGAAGCTCTCTGAGGTAGTGATACGCCTTTCCCGCGAACAATCTTGGCGGTGCTTTCGCTGGGTCCTGCTCAGCTTCTACCACAACCCAGCCGCCGTACCCGGAAGTCCGGAGGAACCCTCCAATTGCCGAAAAATCGATGTCCCCATCTTCGGGAACTGTGAACATTCCTTCCCTGACCGCTGAATTAAAGGACCAATCATTTTTGCGAGCGCGTTCCAGAGTGTCGCGACGGACATCTTTGAGATGGATGTGGACGATTCTGGAGCCGAACTTCCGGACTATCTCCGTGTAATCGGCGCCGGCAGCATAAGCGTGGCCGGTATCGAGGAGCAGCCCCACCTCCTCTCGGGTCGATTCGCAAAGAGCGTCGATCTCTTCTGCCGTCTCCACCAGCATCTTTAAATGATAATGGTAGGCCAATGTAATCCCGGTCTCCTTGAGCCTGATTGCAAATTCGCCAAGCCTGCCTGCGTACGCCGAAAACTCGTTCGTTTTCAGATTCGGACGCTGGCTCAAAGGTTCGTCCCAAGGCGAGGTCCCAGTCATGAGTCCACATTCGCCATAAACGAGTACCTGGCTGCCGCAATCCTTCAGCAGTCGGACATGCTCTGCGGCCGCCTTCCATTCTTCTTCTACCGAGCGCTCGGTAAGAAACCCTGAATACCAGCCACCCGCCAGCCGAAGCCCGTAACTTGAAAGGATCGAGGAGAGTTTCTGTCCATCTCTGGGGAATTTTCTTCCCAATTCGACTCCCTCATATCCTATTTCCGCAGCATCCTGGAGGCAGGTTTCCAGCGGGATATCGCCGCCTAGCTCGGCTAGGACATCATTCGTCCAACTCAATGGACTAACTCCCAGACGAACCCCGGGTAATAAAATTTCCTTAGCCATGTCGGCAGCCTATGTGGCAATCTTGATTGGTTGCCCCGTTTTCATTGACTCGGTTGCTTTGTCGGCGACGAGCTGAGCTTTCAAACCATCTTCGAGGGAAGGGCTCGGCGGTGCCCCTTTCTCTACCGACTTCAGGAAGGCGTCGATCGCCTGGTAATAACTCTGTTCGATGCGCTCGAACCAACCCGGATAAAGTCCGTCGCTCAGAATTTGATGCCCTTTGTAAAGAGAAAGTCCCCGAAAGCTTTGCCGGGTGGATTCCGCCAGTCCTTCGGAACCAAAGACCTCAACTCTTTCGTCGTATCCATAGGCAGCTCGCCGCGAACTATCGATTTGGCAAAGCGCTCCGGATCTCATGCGGAGCGACACAATCGACGTATCGACATCACCTGCCTCACCGATAGCCGGATCGACCAGAGCGGCGCCTATCGCGTATACCTCGACCGGTTCATCATTGGTCAGCCATCGCAGCAAATCGAAGAAATGAATAGTTTGGTCCCGCAGTTGGCCTCCCGAAGTCTTGACATACGAAATTGGCGGTGGCTTGGGACCACGGCTGGTAAGCTGGACGATTTCCACTTTGCCAACTTCGCCGCGGTCCACGGCCTCTTTTACCGCGGCGTGGCTCGTATCGAAGCGACGGTTAAATCCAAGCATGGCAGGAACGCCCGCCGCACGGACCGTGTGCACAGCTTTTTGTGCTTCTGCGTAATCCAATCCAATGGGCTTCTCGCAGTAGATCGCCTTTCCCGCATCAGCCGCACGATTAAGATAATCGACGTGTGTATCGGTAGGTGTGGCAATTAACACAGCGTCGATCTCTTTATCGTTAAATACTTCTGCAATGTCGCTTACGGCATTTGCACCCGTGGTTGCTGCGACCTTTTTGGCAAATTCAATGTTGGCATCGCTCACCGTCACCAATTTCGCAGCCGGGTGTCTCGCAATATTTTTCGCGTGGACGGAGCCGATAAAGCCAGTTCCAATAACAGCTACTTTCAGCATCGATTGCTCCTTTTAGTTTTTCGTTCTTAAATCGACTCAACCTGCGTCCATGTGCCGCCGGCCGCGTAGGAACGCATGGCGCTTTCTACAACCGCTACGCCACGTGCTCCATCCGTGACGTCGGGAAATCCGAGATCAGCTTTTATCCAGGGTTTGCCCTCCGACTTAGCCAAAAGAACATCCGCGAGTTCAGTGTAGAGGTTGGCGAACGCTTCAAAGAATCCTTCTGGATGCCCAAGTCCCACCCGGGTCCAACGTCGTGCATCCGGCGAGAGCCAGTCCGCGCCCTGCGCCAGTATCTGGGGTGCACCGTCGATCGGGCAATACCGCAAGTGATGCGGATCCTCGTGATGCCAGGCCAAGCTGCCCCGATCCCCGTAAACGCGAATCCGAAGGCCGTGCTCATTGCCGACGGCGGCCATCGATGCCCAGAGTGTTCCCCGCGCGCCATTGGAAAACCGAAGCAAGAGATTTGCATTGTCCTTGATCGCTCTGCCTTCAACGATCTGGTTCATTTCCGCAGCTACCTCGGTAACCTCGAGTCCGGTTACAAAACGGCTAAGCTGGTGCGCATGGGTGCCAAGATCGTACAATACGCTGGCATCACCGAGAACCTCCGGGTCCGTCCTCCATGCGGCTTGTGGATGACCTTCTTTTTCCAATAGCTTGCTGGCCCAGCCCGACGCGTGCTCGGCTTGCACCACCTTCAGTTCCCCCAGATCGCCGTTCCTGACCATTCGAGCCGCATGTCTAACCATGGCGTACCCTGAATAGTTGTGGGTGAGGCAAAAAATCAGACCGCCTTGGTCGACGAGAGCCTTAAGTTCCTTTGCTTCCGCAAGCTTCAGGCATAACGGCTTGTCGCAAACAACATTGATTCCAGCCTGCAAAAACTTCCGCGCGATTTCGTAGTGGCTAGCCGTTTGAGTGACAATAACAACCGCATCAATCCGGTTATCCTTTCGCGCCGATTCCGCCTCTGCCATCGCGGCGTAGTCCGAGTAAATTCTGTCTTCGGGAATGGACAATTTCTTCGCCGCAGTCAGCGATTTCGCCGGGTCACGGGAAAAAACTCCCGCGACGATTACGTACCTGTCGTCGAGGCGCATCGCCGTCCGGTGAGTCTCGGCAATTCCGGCGCCTGGTCCTCCACCAACCATGGCTACCCTGACTTTTCTCTTCTCTTCTGTTGGCATAAATTTTCCCGGCTAAGCCGTTCCATTACTCAGGATAGGCTCCAGCAACATTCTGATCATAATCAACCAAAGCCCCGGTCATGACACCGGACTCCGGGCTCAGCATGTAAGCGACGAGCCCCGCCGCCTCTTCCGGCTTAACCAGTTGCCCCATGGGCTGAGCCGCCTCCGCTTGAGCCAACCAATCTTCGCTTGCGCCGTGGAATTTCCTTTGGGTCACGCTCTCACCGGGACTATCCATCCAACCAAGCAGGATGCCGTTGCATCGTATGCGTCTGGCCGCATACGCATTGGCAACGTTTTTGGTGAGAGCTGCCAGTGCCCCTTTCGAAGCTGAGTACGCTGTTAGATAAGACTGCCCGCAGTGGGCCGCCATCGAGATAATATTAACAATGCTGCCCGGCTGGCCGGTTTCGGTTAAGTGTTTGACCAGCCCCTGCATCATCAGGAAAGGGCCGCGTACATTCGTGTCGAAGTGCCGGCTCCAGAGCTCAAGGCTGGTGTCCAGAAGCGTGCCGCGATCTGTCGCGGCCGCCGAATTAACCAGGCCATTAACGCTGCCGAAGTGCTCCAGCGTGGCATTGACGAGCCTGGAGCAGTCACCGGCGATGGAAACATCGGTCTGCACAAACAGGCAATCGGTTCCTGAGGCGCGAACGCTCTCGGCGGCGTCTTGACCTTTCTCCGAGTTTCGACCGCTGATGGCTATCCCACGAGCGCCCTCCCGGGCAAGCCTTTTGGCGATTGCCAGCCCGAGGCCTTGGGTGCCTCCGGTGATCATCGCGATGGTTGTTCGGTTTCTCCGGATAAAGTCGTCAGTCATGCCCAGGTCACCTCGCAGTTAGCTTTGAGTTCAATAGCTCTTCCGAGTTGAAGAGACGCTGCAGCCGCCTCTGCCAGATAGGCGGTTCGCAGGCCGTCTATAGCGTCTACCGGGGCCAGCGTGCCTTCGACTACTACGCGGAGGAAAGCCTCGATCTCCAGGCGATAGCTGTCGCCATAGCGCTCCATGAAAAACGCGCGAAAGCGATCCGGCGCCCCAAAGCTCTGGCTGGAATACCGCGTCAATCCCGTAGCCTTCGGATTGTCTGAAATGAGCATGCCGTCCGAACCGAAGGCTTCGATCCGCTGGTCGTATCCATAAACGGCTCGCCGTGAATTCAAGATCACCGCCTGCTTGCCGCTTGGTGTGATCATGCTAACACAAGCCGTGTCAATGTCGCCGAGCCTGCCGATCTGCGGGTCGACCAGACAACTGCCACGACTATGAATGCTCACCGGTTCTTCGCCCAATATCCAGCGAGCCATGTCAAAGTCATGGATCATCATGTCGCGAAAGAGCCCGCCTGAATTTGGGATATAGTCAAGTGGTGGCGGATGCGGATCGCGACTGGTAATGGTCACTTGCTCGAGATTGCCGATCTCGCCCGCCTCAATCGCTTTTTTCAGTGCTGCATGGCCTGGGTCAAAACGGCGGTTGAAACCTACAAAGACACTACCTGCCCTGGCGCCCAGGAAATCAATGCAGCGCTTCGCCTCCGAAAGGCTGGGGGCCAGTGGCTTCTCGCACATGACCGCCTTTCCGGCCTTGAACGCTTGGATGACAAAATTGACGTGTGTGTCCGAGGAGGTCGCCACCAGCACAGCCGCGACGCCAGGATGATGCAAAGCCTCTTCGGCGCTGGCCGCTACGGAGGCGCCGGTCTCTGAAGCAAGAGATGCAGCCGCTGGCTCGACAACGTCGAAAACTGTGACGAGCTTTCCCCCGGCCGCCCCAATTGCCTTAGCGTGCACTCGCGCCATGCGACCGGCGCCGAGCAATGCGATTCCGATCATAGTTCTTCGGTTCAGTTCGTTGGCAATCTGTAGTCGCTCGGCTCATCGGCCAAAGCGCTCTTCAGCACTTCAACCGATCGCCGCAGTCCTTCCATTCGGGAGAGAACGATATCTTCGTGCTCGATGGACAGCCAGCCGTCGTAACCGTTGAGGCGAAGCCGATAACAAAACTGCCGCCACCATTGCTCGCCGTGTCCGTATCCCAGAGTGATATAGTTCCAGGCGCGATCCTTGACATGCTCGTGTCCGATTGTTTCCAAGCGACCGGTCAGATTCATCGCTCCCTCATTCAAAGAGGTGTCCTTCGCGTGCACATGATGAATTGCATCGCCAAGGGCATCGATTGCCGCCAAAGGGTTGGCGCCCATCCAAAACAAATGACTAGGATCGAGATTCGCGCCGACGATCTCTCCGACCTGCCTTCTCAGCTTCAATAAGGTCGGCACGTTATAGACCAACTGGTGGCCGTGCAGTTCGATACAAAGTCTGGTTACACCACAATCTCGGGCGAATGCGGCTATCTTTTCCCAGTAGGGCACAAGCTTTGCCTCCCATTGCCAGTCGAGAATTTCCCTGTTCTCCGGCGGCCATGCGCACGTGATCCAATTTGGTCTCAGGTCGTTCGGCCCGCCGGCGGGCAAACCTGACATCAACACAATGGTGTGGACGTCAAGCAATTCGGCAACCCGGATCGTATCGTAAACGACTTTGCTTTGACGTTCTCCATCGACGGGATGTAGCTGATTCCCGCTGCAGTTGAGAGCCGCTAACGACAAGCCGTTTTGCTCAAACACCAACAAAAACTCATGCCGCTTATCCTTGCTCTGCAAAAGAGCGTTCAGGTCGGCATGAGGAGCGGCAGACCAGTTGCCCATTCCGATTTCCAGGGCCGCAAGACCGAGGTTGGCTGACACTTCCGCAGCCTCCTTCAATGACAAATTCCCTAAACTTTCAGATACCGCGCACAGTTTCATTTGCGCATCACAATCTTCGAATTGTCGGTTAGCGAGCTCGCCTCTTTCCAGGAGGCCTTGCCCTTGTAAGCCTTTCAATCAGGGAGACAAGCCGGCAGCTTGGTTCTTGGTTCGGGGGGTAGACCTGCTTCTTCGACTCTTGCAAAACCCGCTCGGATATCAAGCCTGAATCTGCACAGAACATCAGAATGCATCATCATCCTTTTGGTGGAAGCCTATTTTTCCGTGCAAAATGCGACTTTCTTAAAGCTCAGAAGATCTCAAAGTGACGTGGATTTATGGAAGGTGACAAAAACGAGTCTAAAATCTTTACCTGGTTTGGATATTGCGTTTGAATGAGTTGCAACCAAAACGGGGTCGAACTTGTAGTTTTCGTTTCGTGAGTGATTATGAGGCATACATGCGAAGCTTTGCACCAAAATATGCATCGTTTTATGTCACGTCAAATGATATATAGAGATCTTTTTTGAGATAATCGGACCTCGGGAGCACCTTGCAGAGTGGTTTCGCGATTTGGATGAAACCGGGACCGCCGGATTCCGGCCCCTATCCATGTACGAGAAGGCCTTCCGAGGTGTGTCTGCTTCTACTTATTGGCAGCACCCGGGAGTAGAGTGAATTCCGAAACCACTTGAATGGGCAAATAATTCAGCTCACGAACCGAACCGGTGTTCAGGCTTAAATCGATCAATACCTGCCTGCTCATGCGAACCAGTGATTCGATGTTTTGCGAAATCAGAAAGTCGATCACCCCGGTTCGCAGCAGTGGCTCAGTAACCTCGTTGACTTCGTGGGCAATGTAGAGGGGACGCCGGTCCAGACCGGCCTCGTCAATCGCTCTTGCCAACCCGAAGTTTCCACCCGCCACATTATAGATGCCGGCGATGTCGCGGCGATTTTTAAACAGACGGAGCGCGGCTGTGTAAGTTCCCTCTCGCGAGTCGTCTCCCTTGATGACTTCCACGATTTCTATTTCCGGAAAGCGTTGCCGCAAAAGGGATCGAAAGCCGATTTCCCGGTCTTCCTGGCATAAATACGAGAAATAGCCCACGACAACCGCAACCTTCGCTTCTCCCACTCGCTCCAGGCATCTGCCCAGGATGAAAGCTGCAAGCTGGCCGGCTGCCCGGTTATCGATTCCCACATAGGCATTCCGGACTGCTGCATCCAGATCTGAGACCAAAGCAACAATGTTTTTGCGGGCGTCTCGCAACTCTTTAAGCGCCGATTTAATCGGCTCGATGTTCTTGCTTACAACGGCGATTCCGTCCAGGTCTCGGCCAAGCGTTTGGATGAGTTCAATCGTCTCCTCATCGGATCGGCTGGCAGCGGCCTGCAAGTTTGCTGCGCTACTCTCGGTCTCCGTGACCTTTTGAACCGCGTTCAGCACCGACTGCGTGAACGTCTCTCCGGCTTGAAGCACCATTCCGAACCGATATGAATCGCGCTTCTCGAGGGGGAGGGGCTCTTGCTGCCACGGCTGCCCGTCGTTTTCTAAACGAGCGAGCACCCGAAGCACGTGGGCCTGAGTTCGCGGATGGACCCCGGGACGTTTGTTCAACACGCGATCGACCGTTGCCCGGCTCAAGCCGGTTGCCGCGACAATTTCAGTTATACTTATGCGTCGCTGAACGTTCATATTACTCTCGGCAAGTCCGCACCGGGACGCGAGGCGGCCGAGCGTCATTGTCAATCAATTCGAGCTGCTCCATTATCCAGATCAAGAGCAAGTATCGAAGGCAGAGCCTTTGGGCTGCAGGTTTTGAAGTAGTCTACATCTCAAAACGGATCAAGTAAATCAGCGATTCATGAGCGATTATGATAGATCGGCCTCGAAAAAAGCCTCGCTGCTTGGTTGGGACATGCTGATCCAGTTACAGGTGCCTTGACCTCCCGCCGGATCGTCCTAAGGTTAAATGGTTTAGGCGATGCTCTGGGCGGTTCTCGATCTCTGCCGTGGAAGGCGTCGGAGTCCGTTCCGGCTGGCAAAAACGAACCACACGTGAACGTTTTAGAGCCCTTTCTCAGAGTATGGAAATCGATACCCGCTTCCCAACCAAACTCGATACCATTTCCGACGTTCCGGAGCCATTTCGCAGCGCATTGGCGGAAAGTTTGCCGTCGGGAGAATCTGTCCGTTTACTGGTGCACGCTCCGGCCTCTACAACGGGCGATCAAAGATCGCCGGCGACCGTGCTTGCAGTGACGAACGATGGTTGGCTGGTGGCTTCGGAGACCGAAGATGGCGGTGCCACGCTAGAAAAAGCCGATTTTAGCAACACCCTGTTTCTTGAACTCACAACCATTTTTCTTCTTGGCCAGCTAAAAATTTCCTTTGCCGCAGTAAGCACATCGTACTCCGCGACGATTACGTTCGAGACAGTCGAGGACGAAGTTTATCGCGAAGCCATCGATCTGATACTCGCCGGTATCGATCCGCGAGTTGGCGGCATGGCTGGAAAGGATTTGAGCGACGTTACGATGTTCGAGAGCTGGCCCATGAAAATCCGGAATGAGGCGCATCGTTTTTCGCCTAGGGGGCAGCGGGTTTTGGCCGCAGTACAGTGGCCGGGTATTTCCGGCGGATCCCACCAACAACTTGCTCCCGCCGGCGCATTGTTGTTCGCCGATAGCGAGCTGGTGGTGATTTCTGAGGAGAAAAACGCTTCGACCGAATCCTCATCGACAGACGAATTGAAGGAGAAATTCGGGGGGACCATCACGTTTGTCCCTGGCGTCAGGCTGGCCGACTTTCACGTAAGCCATCAGGAAAGCTTCGACGTTCTCGCTCTCGAGGTACACGCCGCCCACGGAGAAAAAAAACTGGAGATCATCTTTCCGACCGAAGAGGAAATGACTGTCCGTAAGGCGATGGAGCAGATGATGGGTTCTCGGCGCTCGATGAACCAGACGATCAGGAAAAATTAGCGAGGGCCAAAATTGGCTTTAGTGGGAACCGGCTTCATAGGTTCGGTTCATGCCAAAAACGCGGCCTGTCATCCCGGTGCGGAGCTGGTAGCGGTCTATGACGCCAACCTGGAGTCGTGCAAGCGCATTGGGGGGCGCAACCGGCGCCAAGACTGTGGCGACGATTTCGTCCAATTCCCGGAGTTCAAAAGCAAGAATCGGAGTTCGGGCGTCCATGAATGAAATATAGTGTTACCATTCTGAAAGGAACCGTATGGCCAGACGACCCACACCGGCCGAATGTTCTGAATACGCGACCGATGACGCAAAGTGGCAAGCGGTCATTGAGAAAGACCCGAGTGCCGACGGCAAATTCTATTTCTCCATCAAGACCACCGGTGTGTTTTGCCTTCCCTCCTGTCCGGCTCGTCCGCCACTGCGCAAGAATGTTGCCTTTCACAATACACCCGCGGACGCTGAGCAAGCGGGCTTTAGAGCGTGCAAGCGCTGCTGGCCCAAAGGCCCAAAACTGACGGCACCCACGCGGCAGCGGTGACGAAGGCATGTCATCTCATTGCAACCGCCGACGAAGCGCCGTCCCTCGATGCTCTGGCGAAGGCAGTAGGGATGAGCACCTTCTATTTTCATCGCGTCTTCAAGGCGCTCACTGGCGTGCCGCCGAAGGATTATGCTACGGCGCACCGTTCCCAACGGGTGCGAGAAAAATTGTCTAAAAGCAATACTATCACCGAGGCAATCTATGACGCCGGGTTCAACTCGAATGGACGATTCTATGCGAATTCGTCGCAGAGGCTTGGTATGACACCGACGAGCTTTCGCAAGGGTGGCGCCGGGACGACCATCCGATTCGCGATCGGCAAGTGCTCGCTGGGTTCCGTGCTGGCGGCGGCATCTGAAAAGGGCGTGTGCGCCATTTCGCTGGGTGACGATCCGGATGCGCTGGTACGCGACCTGCAGGACCAGTTTCCGAAGGCTCACTTAATCGGTGGGGACATCAAATTCGAGCGAATGGTCGCTCAAGTCATTGGCTTCATCGAAGCACCAAAGACGAGCCTCGACTTACCGCTCGACGTGCGAGGCACTGCCTTTCAGCAAAAGGTCTGGCTGGCACTGCGAGAAATTCCGGCCGGCTCGACAGCGAGTTACGCCGAAATCGCGGAGCGCATTGGCGCGCCGAGAGCGGTGCGCGCTGTTGCCCAGGCATGTGCCTCGAATCACGTCGCCCTCGCGATCCCTTGTCATCGGGTCTTACGCCGCGACGGAAGCCTCTCCGGCTACCGCTGGGGTGTGCAGCGCAAGAGCGCTTTGCTCGCGCGAGAAGCGGTAGCGGCATGAAGCGTGCGTCGACCGCGCCGAAAATCAGCGAGATTAGTGAACAACGCGGGCACGCGAATTGAATAGCAAGAAACGGAGTTCGAACAATGACGACATCTCTTACGTTGCGGTCATCGACGAAAAAGAAAGCCATGAATCGCTTCGAACCACGGACCACAAATAATTTCTATCCGGATTTGTCAATTGGTGAGGAACGCTACTCAATCACAGTCGACCGATCCGGTGAGCTCGATTTCGCGCCGCCCGGCAAAGATGGGGCTGAGGAATCGATCCACTTCACAACCCGAGAAAGTTTCCTGGGATTGATCCTCGTAGCCGCGTCCGAGAGAGGGATTTGCGCGATTCTTCTAGGTGACAACGCGAAGCGTCTCGTCGCGGAACTCCGTTCCTGTTTTCCGGAGGCGACATTGATCGCCGGCGATGCTGGGTTCGAGGAAACGGCGGTTAAAGCCGTCCGCGCCGTCGAGACGCCCGGCTCGAAGTTGGACTTGCCCCTCGATCTGCGAGGAACGGAATTGCAACGTTGCGTCTGGCAGGTTCTGCAGGAAATTCCGGCAGGGGCCACCGCCACGTACCAGGAGATCGCCGCGAAAATTGGAATGTCGGCAACCGCGCAAGAGGTTGGTGAAGCGTGTGCTGCGAACAATCTCGCGGTCGTCATTCCCTGTCACCGCGTCGTCCGCGCCGACCGGAGCCTGGCCGGCTATCGCTGGGGTATCAATCGCAAGCGCGCGCTCTTGCAGAAGGAACAAGAAGCGTCGCCGGAGCCCGGCACTCTCTTTCACGCGGCGGCTCGTTACCGTGTCGCGTCGAGTGCGGGCTGAGAGAACAGCGAGAACAATTGAAGCCACTATTCGTAAGAACAGAGACTGCCATGAATCGCGACTCTTTTGGTGGAAACGATCCCTGGCGCAAAGAAGAGCGTGGAGCTTCAAAATGCTCGAGTGCTTTTCCCGGAGGAGCACTCGTACGAGTTCAACGACGAACTTCAGAGCTTCTGGAAAGCTCTTTCCTGAACACGATGACATCGAGTTTTCATTCCCGATGGAGCCTCGCCGGCGGTCGACAACTCAGCGATCTCGTCCAGTTTCATAAAGGCCCATTCCTTTCCATATCCCGTAATTCGCTGTACGAGACCTTTGCTGAGTTTGGCCGTGTCTGATTTCCCTATGGTCCCCATTTTATACTTCCAAACCAGACCCGACGATACCTGTATAGCAAACATGAATGTCTATTACAAGTATAAAATGCAGGATCGAACCACAAAATCTTGTGGGATCTGACGATTTCATTCAATCTTGAGTCGCATTTAACAAACGAGAATATCGATTTTAGTTAATTGAAAACGAAAGCTGAGGTGCGCACCTGCTCGAGATCGGTGTCTCCAATTTCACCACGTTTGGGTGCGCGAGTTAGAGGATAGCGTTGGTCTCCAGAGTCGCGTCTCTAGCCTGGGGCGCGTCCGCAACATCCGCGCTGGGAGCTTCCGGGCGAAGGTATGCGAATAAGACGCAGCAAACCAGTCCCGAAGCCGCACAACGGAAATCTTAATGATATCAGCATGGAACCGAGGAAAATTGCTAATGTAAGAACGGAGCGCGCTCGCCTGATCTTGCGTACCCGAATCGAAACGCCTCGGGTTTCTGCTGCAGTGAGAGCCTCACACTCGAACGCGAGGTAGCCGATATTCACCAGGACAAAGATGGCAGCATATATAAATACCGGAACCGCCGCCATCCGTGACGTGGCAATCCATGCTGTCGAAAACGGTATCAGAGACACCAAAACAGGTGCGTGAAGTTCCACCAGATGAGCTGCGGAGCCGCCCCTTCCGCCAAGCGGAGCAGATAGTGATGATTGACCCAGATGATCGCAATGAAGAGGTAGCTTAACGCCGTGGGCCACAGCAGTGCGAGCGCCGCAAACGTCGGATGCTCCGGTGGCTTCAACTCTAGAACCATAATCGTGATGATTACCGCGAATACCCCATCCGAAAAGGCTCCGACACGCTCCCTGCCTGGCGTCCGCCGGGTCACACTCTCCTCCCTATCCGACACGATAGCCGACATAATGGCGTGCAGTCTCGCATGCCCGTTTGCTTTTCGTACTTATTGCGGCATGGCCTAAATACCTTTGATTTCTCCGCCGTCTATGCGAACGGATGTGCCTGTCAACCACTTCGCTGTCGGGGACACGAGAAAGGCCATTAAGTCAGCGACCTCTTCCGGCGTACCGTAGCGGCTGATACCTGCTTCTGCCGGAAACTTTTTCGTGGCTTCCTCCACTGTCATGCCATTGGCTGGCGCCCATTTCTCGATGAAGGATTGCCGCCGGCCTGTCATTACCGGGCCCGGTACAACGCTATTGACCTGTACGCCGTCCTTGATGCCCTGTTCGGCAAAAGCCTTCGCCAGCGCGATAATGGCCGCATTGATTGTAGCGACCGCAGCAAAACCAGGTTTGGGATCTAAGGCAGCACTTCCTGAGATCAGAACGACCGAGCCCCGGGCGGCTTTAAGAGCTTCCCATGCCAGGATCGTGAGGCGGCGAGCTCCGTGGAGCTTTAACTCCAGGCCATCCTGCCACTGTTTGTCGGTCATCTCGAACAGGTCAATCTGTGGCACCGCGCCGGCAATATTTAAAAGGGCATCAATTCTTCCAAAGCGATCGAGTGTTCCTTTGATCAAAGCCTCAGCCGACTCCCTCACGCTCAGGTCAAGGGCAAACGCTAGCGGGTCAGCCCCACTCGATTTGACCTCTGCTGCAACTTCCTTGAGTGCCTCTCTGTTGCGGGCAGCGAGCACGAGCGCAGAGAAATCCTTTGCCAGGCGCAG
>DASTDH010000295.1:0-4021 GCA_035710445.1 Chthoniobacterales bacterium | reverse complement strand
TCAGGAATGGGTGGCCAAGCACCTTGAAAAAAGTACCGGTAACGTAAAGCCCGCTGATTCGTTCCGGATCGCCCTGCCCACTCAGAGTAAAATCATTGTTATTACAGGCCGTCAGGTCCTCAAAACTGTGCTGGGCGCCACTGAAGTCCAGGTAGTCCGTATAACCTAAGGGCACCGTGTCAAAATTTTGAAAAGTCTGGACAAACAGCACGAGGCGATCGGCCCTTGGATACGGAAGTGGCCTTAACATTACGCCGTTAACGAGACTAAAGATCACCGTATTAGCACCAATCCCTAACCCTAGGATCAAAACGATTGTAATCGTAAATCCCGGGGACCGCAGGAGTATGCGAATGGTATGGCGGAAGCGCGACAACATTGGTAAGTCAACAGTTAGCACTTAGTAGTAAGCAGTTGGTCGTTAGCGCGTGGCATCGATCGCGACATACTGGCCAGAGCCTGTGGCTACCGCTCCTGGATTCCGTATTCCGTATTCGCTATTCTTTCCTGTGGGATGTCCCTCGCGTTCTCTTCGTCCTCGGCCACTATTTGGCCGTCGAACAAATGAACCGTGCGTTGGGCGTATTGGGCGAACCGACTATCATGGGTCACCATACAAATGGTTGCTCCGCCCTGATGCAGTTCAGAGAGAAGTTCCATTACCGCATCGCCGTTCTTACTGTCCAGATTACCGGTGGGTTCGTCTGCCAATAGAATAGAAGGAGACCCGACTAAAGCTCGCGCTACCGCCACGCGCTGTTGCTGTCCACCACTCAGTTGGTTAGGATAGTGGCGTTGCCGGTGACTCATTCCCACTCGATGTAACGATTCGAGGACCCGCTTCCTGCGCTCGGGTCGCGGCATCTCCCGCCGATAAGTCAATGGCAGTTCCACGTTCTCATATACGGTCAGATCGCCAATCAAATTGAAACTCTGGAAAATGAATCCGATCTCGCGGTTGCGAATATGCGCCCGTTCGCTGGCATTGAGTTCCTCAACCTGCTTACCGTTAAGCAGGTAAGTGCCTTCGCTAGGTGAGTCAAGAAGTCCAAGAATCGACAATAGTGTCGATTTCCCACACCCGCTTGGCCCGGCGATCGCCACATATTGTCCCCTTACAATTTCGAGATAAATACCGGCTAACGCGTGGGTCTCGATTTCGTCGGTGAGAAATACCTTCTTAAGACCGTGAAGATGGATCAGGGGCATGGCGTCTCGAGTTGCAGGTTACGGGTTTGCGGTTTGCTGGTCGGTCATCAGTAATCAGTAATCGGTAATTGATTGCTGGGAGTATGCCTGTGCGCGTAACGAGTTTTCATCCTACCGCCATCAAAATATACGCTTGAGCAATTCTCGGCTTCAAAATAGCTATGCGTAGCTCTCATATCGTACTGATTACCGTAGCTGTATCCGGTCGTGACTATCAAAAGCGCTGGTATCCGATAAGATAACCCGGTCCCCCGGTTCAAGCCCCTCTTCGATGACTGCTTTGGTGGCCGAGCCACGGCCCAAGCGAACCTTCACTCGCCCCGCCAGGATTCCATTCGGATCCAGCTTGAATAGGCTGATCGTTGAATCATCCTGGCCGAAGGCGGGTCGCCCGACAAAGACGGCGTCATTGAGGTGCTCCAGTTCAATTGTCCCCTCCACGCTGAGATCCGGTCGCGTTCCTCGCGGTAGAGTTGCTCCGTTGAAAGTCACATCCACCAGTACCGTCCCCTCCCGCACAGCAGGATCAATGCGTGAAACTGTGCCGGTAACGATGCTGCCGTTCCGCATATCGATTTGTCCGCTCTGTCCGAGTGTGACGTCCCGTGCTTGCGTTTCAGGTATTTTGATCTGCGCCTTTAACTTCGTGTTATTGGCTGCACGCGCTAAATTCGTCCCCGCCGAAACTCGCTGCCCTACGTCGACGGCAATTTGTTGGAGAACGCCGTTCATTCCGGCGCGAACTTGCAGGGCGTCTACTTGGCTATGATATAAAGCTGCTTGTGCTTTGGCCTGATCCAAGTCTCCTTGGGCAACTGCTAAACGTGGCTCCATCGACTGCTTAGCAAAATCGTATCGTTGCTTTTCGACCTCGAAATTCTCAGCCAATTCCGCGGCGGCGATTTGCACTTTCTTGAAGTCGAGTGATGCGATCAATCCTCGCTTTGCCAGTCTCTCGTCGACCTCCATCTCGACGGCCGCAGTGTCACGGTCAGCTTTCGCCTTGGTCAGTGCGGCTTGGCGCTCCAATAACTCGCCTTCGAGTTGGGCCTTAAGCTGGGTGAGTTTAGCTTGTGCGCTCTTAATCGCGGCATCGGAGTCCAGGGCCTGCTGTTGGAGCTCTGCGCTACTCAACACCAGGAGCACCGTACCCTCCGTCACTTGGGTTCCTGGCCAAACAACGATCCGGTCAACGCGCGCATCGGTTCGAGCCGGGATCCAGCGGACATCCTCCGGAACCAGCGTCCCGATACCCCGTACATCGCGAACCAGCGGTCCATGCACGACGGTATCGATCCAGACTGCATTTCGGTTCACAGGGGGCAAAGCCGGTTTCAACCGCGAAACGAAAAATGTTAAGCCTCCAATTGTGATCACTAAGCCGGCAGCAAATAAGAGCTGATTTCGCCAACGGCGTTTCCGATAACCCTTTCTCGGGATATCCATCCGCGAGGATAGCGAGCCTGCATGCGGATCTACTCCGCTACCGTTGGTTCGGACGCCGCGACTCATTACAGTTGTTTCGAGACCTCAACCGTGGTGGGGGTTTGGTCGGCAAGCTGGCTTACGCCAATCCGATTCATATGCGTGCGCTCAAGGCGATTGGTATCATGCTGCAGTTGGCTAAGGCAGAGGATGATTGATGCGACCGCGGCGGCAACACAAATAGACCAGACCAAGAATTCTCCCTGCGCGGCTTCCCGATATTGTAATAGCAGGGAAACAGTCTGCTTTGGGTGGTTGGCTACAGTGATGTGCTGGTTCCGCTGAACGGATGGAAAATCGATTATCTTCATGATTACTCCTGGTGTTGGCCTGTCTGAATGCACGAGCTGTGCCAAGCTCGAATGTATATCGTAACATGCTTACGATAAGAACTTTACGATGAATGCTATTTTGTTGAGGATTCAAAAACCGATTTCAAAATAGGATTGTCCGTCTCAATATGAGACGAGGGGGAACGGGTTACGCTGCAGCGAAAAAGCGAGTGACGATCAGATCGAGTCTATCTCCCGAAACGTCAGATAGGTCTTATAGGACGATATGTCCTATGCATCACATGCCCCCCTCGATATGCTCACCAGTCCCGCCAATCTCAGCGGAAGCTTCCGACTATTGCCGTTCCACTGCCGGAAGAATGTACTTTGTGAAGATCTCGCGGGTTCCACTGTTTGCCTCTGGCATATTATAGAGCCCTGCAGTTATAATGACCGCCAGATCCGCCGATGGGACTATCCATGCCCTTTGGCCACCATTTCCGAACGCAGCCGCTCAAACAATTGGTTTATCGAGGCTTTGCGAACTACCCAGCAACCACTATTGGTAACCGTACTGCAACTCTCCTTCGACGGGGATGCGCGGTGTCTGCGAGGCTTCAATCCAATCCTCAGGAATTATCTGAGAACCGTGCCAGCGACCCTTCTTTAGATAGAGAGAGGTAAATTTGGCCAAGTCGCGCGGACGCATTCTCAGGCCGGAGGCGGCGATGGGCGTTCCGTGAGAGTCCTTGAGCCATTCATAGTCAGAAATACCAAGTGGTATTCAGCTCTGCCGATGCCGGAGGCGCCAATTCCCAGTCCCCGGAAACCGATACGACTAGCCCGGTAGACTTGGCGAAGTGGGGACTGGCCCTACCAATCCATTCCGTAATCCGCATTCCGCATTCTCTGCCTGCCTACCTTTTCCAGTTGCTCCAGTGCCGCCCGAGTTTGCGTACGAATTGGCGCGGTTTTTCCGCGAAAATCTTTTCGCCGAGCGGTTCGGCAGCGGAACGGAGTTTTTGGCTCTTTCCCTCCAAACGCCGAATGACGCG